>JAKVBZ010000064.1 GCA_022448645.1 Pirellulaceae bacterium | reverse complement strand
GCGCAAAGATGGGAAACTGGAATGCTACTATCGGACCCACGGAGTCAATGTCCCCAATGATACGACCGCGTACGCCGTTAGCGACGACGGTATCCACTGGGAAAAACCGATTCTGGGATTGGTGGAATTTTCCGGTGGAAAGGACAACAACTTGTTGCCAAGCGGCGTTCCATATGCCCTGCACACCTATGGTAACGTCAGTGACCCCAATCAGCGGTTTCTGATTGGGCTGGGCGATGAACCGCTAGGCCAGAAGATGCGGTTGTTTTTCTGCAAGGAACTTCCCGACTGGGAGAACGATCCGAATTGGAGAGAAAAGTTGGTGGAGGTTGGCACCAAACCCAGCTACAAGTTGGGCCTCCATTTTTGGGACGATCGGACCGACGAGTGGGTCTACATGCGACAGAGTCCCAACCATCCGCCGACACGCTGCATCGCTCGTTGGGCTACCAAGGACCTGCGGAACTGGACCGTACAGCCGGTTGTATACCCCGACGCACACGACTCGACCGATCCCCGTTTCTTCGATGAGATGTACGGGATGTGTGCGATTCACACCGAAGGCATGGTGCTGGGATTTATCGAGTGGTTTATCGGGGACCAGACCCGACCCGACTACTCAGTCCTGGCTCAGGAGCTGATCGGCCGTGTGCATATGAAAGGCCCCATGGAGATCCGCATCGCCACCAGTCGGGACGGTGGATTTACCTGGGATCGCACCGTGAGCCGCGAGGCCTGGATTCCTCACGGCACCGAACAAGACAGCTACAATCGCGGCGTAATCACGTACACTTCGCCGGTCCGCATGGGGGACGAGGACTGGTTCTATTGCACCGTGATCAACGGAGATCACGCTGGTTCGACGTACTATCAAGGTCGAAATACACATATTCAGGGTGCCCTGTACACGCAGAAACATAACCGGTACGTCAGCTTGACCGCCGGTAACACACCGCAGTTTCTAATCACCAAGCCTCTGAAAGTTACAGGCAAGATGCTGCAGTTGAATGTCGACGCCAGCCGTGGCGAGGTGCGGGTGGGGATCGGCATCGATAAGAAGATGGTGATCTTCAATACCGTGGCCAACTTGCCGAACTACATGGTCCGCGACCGCCAGGGCCGCACGCACTTGGAAGAAGGCTTTCAGGTCATGCAGTGCAAGCCCATCCGCGCCAACAGCATCGAGCACGAAGTCCAGTGGAACGACGGCAACCTGGAAAAGTTGTTGGGCAAGACCGTGCGGCTGTATATCATGGTGCAGGACGCAGACTTGTATGGTTTCCGGTTCCGATGAGCAATGTCGTCGAGTGACATCGAGGAACGAGTGGTTCGGCAAGCGAGGGATCTCTGTCGCCGTTAACACTCGGCCATTGGCTCGAGATGCTTTCAAAGATGCTAATCTGGCTGTGGACGTGAGGGTGGTTCCGTTCGAAAGTAGCTTACGTGATGATGAGGATGTTGTTCTCGTCGGAACTCACTGCGCTGGAACCAAGTCGGTTGAAGTTGCGGCAAGAGTTTATCCAATGTAGGACCTACTGGTCCCGGAATGTTGACGATCTTGCCCCAGTTCAGGATAAGTATCGTGTTAATCGGCACCGACACACTCAGGTCATTGATGGCGTGCAATTTCATTCCGTGGTACCGTGTGTCATCACGTTTTGCATTGGCAGCTCCTGCGGACACTGAAGGCTCAGGCGGGATGGGACAGCAATAGAAGTTACTGCGTCCGTGTCGTTGGCTGAGGATGTAATAGACTCGCAGTGCCACTTGTGTCGGATATTCTCCATCTGCAGAATTCAGATAGACGAGCACAATGGGGTCATTCGGATCAGTGTTGGTTTCGATGGTCTCAAACCACCGGTCGTTAGTGTGCGAGTAGTCGGCGTAAACCCGTCCTTCACGATACGCTACGACAGAGTTGACCAATAATGCCAGGACGACTGCCGCGGTGGCCAATCTGCCGGGCCAAATCCAACGAGACGGCTGTTGTCGAACCAGACAAAGCGTGTGCGCCACGGCGAACGCATAGCCTAGGATGCCAGGCACGATGTAACGAGAAAAATCGGCTTCGGAAGTCATTTCATTCGAGATCCCTGTTTTCATGTACAGCAGCAACTGGGGAAGCACGACCAGCAAACAAAAGATCCAGGCGCACAAAAATGAATAGAAAGTACGGTTGAATCGTGAGGTTGTCAAAGACGATTTAGCATCCCCAGGAGGCAAGAATATGGTCATGGCGAACGCGGCCAACAGTGGCACGATGAGCCAGCTGTTCATCACCCAGGCGTATTGACTCCATGTCACAAAGAAGCGTTCCCCATCGAAACCCTCCCAGCCGGCGTAGCTAAATCCCGTTGTGCGAAACACAAACAAGATGACCGTCCCCACCGTGGCAGTGACGCCGATCAACCAGACGATCGACAACAGGTTCGCTCGAAGTGCGCCAACGAATCTCGTTTGTGGCAATTGGTACGTCTTCCACAACTTCAGGAATAACAAGGCGGGAATCAGCAGGACGAAGCTTTCTTTGCACAGTACCGCCAGGGTCAGCAAGATGCAAAAAACCAATTCGAATCTCAGTTTGCCAATGTTGACGCGGCGCGCCATCACCACGAGCGACGCTGCCAATAGCAGCATTCCGATCCCTTCTCCGTGCAACGTCCGCCACCAAAGAATGGATTGTTCGCCGAGAATCGTAAGGAGCGCAAAAACGATTGACTCGAAATAAGAATAATGCCATGTGCGCATAAAGAGATACAGCAGACAGCCCGTTGCGGCTCCGACCAGTCCGTTCCAGATCGTCCAAGCCGTGAAATTGGCACCGAAGATGTGTGCTAAAACAACCTTTTGCACACAATAAGTTGGTAGCAATCGCTGCATCCCCCAACGAGATTCAAGCTCGTCGACCAGTACCGCAAAGAATCCCCCCTCCTCCAATTCAATTTGCAGGCGCAAGATCTGATTGTCATCTTCCAAACGAGGCCCGGTCCAGAGATTCCCGGTAGCCCCAAGATATCCAAGGATGAAACAAGGAAAGGCAATGAAGATTCGCCAATCGTCGGAGAGCACGAGTTTTCTATGGGAAGCGTCGGGGGGCGTGTTCGAGCGACAGTCGGGTGTCAAGTTGACGGGAGATTGTCCCGAGGATGGACCAGCAGAAGTCCCTTGAGATAGATTATTTTGGGATTGCATTAGTGGGATGGTGCCGGTTTCTACGTGGATATGTCAAGTTGCCGCACAAAGGACATTCGCTTCTTGAGAATGAAAATAAGGATTCTTGGGCGCGAAACTAGTGTCTTTCAAAATCTGAAAACGCAAAGGACTCGCCTGGAGCCCCGTCCTACATTTCCCAAGGAAGTGATAAAAGAGGCTCCAGTTCTCACGTAGTGTATGGTTTTGCGGTCAACCATAACGTGTTTACTCCGGAATTCGTGTCTGCAAGTCTTCTGGCCTATCATAATCACGCACCGTAGACGGGTCCTCCACTTCTAGCCGCATCATGAGTTCTGGATGTTCACGCCAAAATGCGCGCAACCCTCCATCTCCTGTCCAGGCCAACAGTGATTCAATGTGTTGTTCGGGAATCAGTACCGGATGGCCTCCGGTTCCCCGAAACTCCGGAATGACAGCACGGCCTTGGTGTTTGGCTGCATACGCCAGCATCTCATGTAGTGTATGAGGCGCAACGTGAGGATGGTCTGCGGGATGCAACCAGACAGCTTCCAGTTCAAAATCGCGGGCTTTTCGCAATCCAGCATGTACCGAAGCCAACATTGGTTGCCGTCCATCGCTGTCGACCCGGGAAAAGGTGCGAGGTTGTAGCGCTTCGACAACATGGTCAGCCCGATGCCCAACGACAACAATCATGGCATCACAGACGCTCGCTATGGCGTCGAAAGCCACAGCCACCATGGGACTTTCCGCTTGACCAACTTGCCAGGGGAGCAACTGTTTGAACTGCCCCATGCGCCGACTTTGGCCCGCGGCCAAAAGAATTCCGACTCGTAATGCCATAAATACCTGCCGATCAGATCTCACATTTGCCACGAAAGCAACAAAATACTTTTGCCTTTCGTCTACCGGCCTAATTCGCTGCTGACGCACTCCACCCGATACGTGTAAAATTTTATGCTATGTCTTTCAGCAAACATTACCAACCAGGAAAAGTTGGACTTTCGTTTGAGCTGTTTCCTCCCAAAACGGCCACGGGATTCGACTTGCTGCAACAACATATTACCCATTTGGTTGGTTTTGGTCCTGATTATATGACATGTACCTATGGAGCTGGAGGAAGCACTCGCGAAAAGACGCTGGACGTAATCGGAGCAGTGCAGAGCGAGCATCACATTCCTGTAGCATCTCATTTGACATGTGTGGGATCAACAGTAGCTCAGCTAAGAGAATACCTTGATCGAGCCGTCGCCCAAAAAGTCGACTATATTGTTGCGTTGCGAGGCGATCCGCCTCAGGGCCAGACCCGGTTCGTGCGAGTTCCTGGTGGGCTCGAGTATGCCCATCAACTCGTCACGCTGATCCACCGTGAGTATCCCCAATTCGGTATCGCTGTAGGGGGATATCCCGAAGTGCATCAGGAGCAATCAGACGCTCATGTGGATTTGGACTATTTGAAACAGAAGGTCGATTGCGGTGCCGACATTGTTATCACACAGCTTTTTTACAACAACACGGATTTTTTGGACTTCCGTGAACGATATCAAGCGATCGGGATCACGGTTCCCCTTGTACCCGGAATCCTACCGATTACCAATCTCAAGCAAGTCCAAAGGATTACGTCTCTCTGTGGAGCGAAACTCCCGCAGGATCTGTGTAAAGACCTGCAACGATTCGAAGGAGACCCGGACAGCCAATTCCGGGTGGGTGTCGACTTTGCCGTCCGACAGACGAAGGCATTGTTGGCGGCAGAGGTACCCGGCTTGCACTTTTATGTGCTCAACAAATCCCAAGCCACTTCTGAAGTCCTGCTGCGACTCGAGTGGCCAAGGATTCGTTGAAAATTGAGGGTGCCAAGTGGGTGAAGGATTTCTAACCTTCTGCCATATCTCACGGCCCGTCTCACATCCCGCATAACGCAATGACAACCTTACGTGTAAAGTATCCTCAAACCTCTGGTGTGATTTTTGGGGAGTTACCACGAGGTACCAGCGATTGCAAGTCAACAAGAATGACCGATGGAACTTGAATCAACGTACGTTCGATTTCTTTTTTGGCCAGAATACCCAGATGGCAATGATGACAGGGGCAACGATCACAATGAGTTTCAGGTTGATCATGACCAAGCCAATGCCAATTGCCAGAATACCGTACAGCCAAGGCGGGACGCGAGATAGTTCGGGGTAGGCTAACCAGATTGCTCCCAGAACCAGTCCCATGCGGATGAGGACTGCATACAGCCACTGGGTAGCTCCGTCGGGTGGTTGCCAGGCAAAGTAAACTCCACCTGAAATAAAAAGGATTGCTAGGATTCCGAAAGCGTGCTGACGCATGGGTGTGAATGACGGTCGGTGATAATGGTGGCTTTAAATACGGTCCAACAAATTAATCCAGCGGATCAGATTACGGGTGTTGTCATTTGCCGGTTTATCCGCAGATTTTTCCAGTTGTTGAAGTGTGACGGGGTATTGAAGTCGCTTAAGTTGATCGACATTCGACATGACTCGCTGTTTCACTTTGGACGAAGCAGACAAGTTCATGCATATCGAAAATCGGCGTAAGGGGTCAGTGGCAGGAGGGCGCACACGAGAAGGCAGCGGAGCGTCTGTTACGGCGATACCCCGAACTCGGTCGAGTGTGGAAAATGCGAACAGCCATGCCATGGTGCCTCCAACTTCTTCGCCGATGACTGCCACGCGCGCGTCATCCACTTGATAACGTACTGTGAGTTGGTCTATGACTTTGCGAACCATATTCATTTCCATGGGATGCCATCGTTCGTTGTCCGCAGGTTGTGGCGCCAGCAGGATCAAGTCGTGTTGGTGGCAGTACTCTTTCCAGTGGTCGACCAATACATCGTGTTGCAAGGACTTTCCTGGGTTTTGTAACCAAGTCACCACACCATAGCGTCTTGTCGGGGCGTAATTTTGTGGGACATAGGCGATACATTTGTTCGAGAACTCAGGGACTGTGATTTCGATCACGCCAACTTGTGGCCGATCTTCGATAGGAGAATCGGTGGGAACGGATGGCGGCGGAGTGTCAATCAGATCGTTCGGAAGTGTATCCAGTGTTGCTAGGATTTCGAGACGGTCACCTTGCCGTTCCAAGGTGAGTGGTACGTCCAACTTGGAGCCCCAGGCGGCAAATGCTTCCCAGCAGTCTGGTGCACTGCGTACCGTTCGATTTCCGATCTGCACCAAAACATCTTCTAATTGAATCCCGGCTTGCTGAGCGGGGCTATCATCAAAAACGTGACGCACCACGAGCTGGTCGTGGCGATCGCGTCTGGGCAAGATGCCGAGGAACGGGTGTTGGTAAGGTTCGATCGTGTCGGTCAGCGTGACGCTTGTTTCGATCAGCGATCCGTTGCGTAAGGCAACGACACTGACGTCTTCACCCGCATACTTCCGCCCCAATGCATGTTTCAGCTGAACTTGCCGCTTAATAGGTTGGTTGTCGATTTTAACAATGACATCTTCCGATTGCAGGCCGGCTCGAGTGGCTGGAGAATTGGGCAAACAAGCAGCGATTTTAGCAGCGGACATGAAAATGTCTTTGCCAATAAGCGAAATGCCCATGATACCCGGGTGCAGATCTTCTCCTGTTTTCCAGCGTTCAAGCACGTCCATGACATCTGTCAACGGAATGGCGAATCCAATACCAGAGTCGTACCATTCGTTCCCCGCGATCTCGCTCCGTCCTTGAGGTGACAAAGGGACAAGGATTCCCAAGACCCGGCCTTCCAAATCAATCAGAGGTCCCCCGTAGTTGTTCGGAGAAACCTTGGCATCGGTTTGAATGGCTTTGCTCCAGATGCGGTTTTTTGCGCTGAGGATTCCTACCGACCGTGTGGGGGGACCTGGGAACGTTTTTCCTACAGCGATTGCCCATTGTCCAACCTGCATTTCATCTCGGCTGACGGCCGTGGGAACCGACAATGGGTCCGTGACGTCTACTTTCAGCAGTACCAGCATACGGCTGTAGTCGCGGGCTTGGATGCTGGCAGGATATCTATGACCGTCGGGCAGGGTGACCAGGATCGACGAAGGTTGTTGGATAAAATTGAATGCACTCGAGACGATATAGCCGTTTGGGTCGACAATCAGACCTGTCGTGGGGCCGGTTCCCACCAGCAGTTTTCCCACACGTTCATGTCCGCCAACCGTATCTATTTGAACCATTGACGGAGTGATCTGTTCCACTGCCTGCTGCATCAAGGTTTGCTCAAGTATTCGTAGCTCGTCGTCGGCTTGGACGATTGCGGTAGCTGCCAGCAGGTAGATGATGAGAACCCGATGCATGGATGCGTTTTGTCGTTTGAGTGTAATTGGAAGAACAGATGGGATGGTTGCCGGCCGTTCAATGGTGATAGAGCTGTACGTCGACGAGTCCTCCGTCACGAAGTACTTGCAGTGGCAATACGTCATCTCGGTGTATCTGTCGGACTTCCGCCATCAGTTCACCGATGGATGCGACGGTTCGGCCGTCGACGAAAAGAATTAAATCATCTGGACGTAAGCCAGCCAGGAATGCCGGACTGTTTGGTATGACACGTTCGATGAACGGCGGCGTTTTGTCCAGTACGTTGGGCACCATGACAATGCCCAAGTTTACCAGCGAGTGTGGTTTGTCAGGCAGTGCAGCTTGTTCGTCCGTCGATCGCGGAAGTATTTTTCCGGAAAGAATATCGGCAACGGAAGATGTCAATTCGGCGGTTGGAATCGCATAATTGAGCCAGGTGTTGTTGTAGGCATTCCGTAATTCTTTTCCCAGGATGCCGAGCAGTTGTCCATGAAGATCAGTTAACGCACCGCCCGCGGCTCCGGGGTTGTTTGTCATCGCGTCCAACACATATACCGGTCCTTGATACCTTGAACGATATGCACCGCGCCGCGCTGCCAATTGAGTTTCTGTGGCGACAGTTCCATGCAGTACTGTGGGTTGTTCGTCTCCCACAGCGACACCGAACAGGTTGCCGAAGGCCAAAATTCGGTCCCCCGGCATGGCCTGATTGGACGCTTGCAATTCAAAATAATCGACGTCGTCAGATTCCACCTTCAGAATGGCGATTTCGAGACGTGGATCGGCACCCACCAGTTCTGCCTCGTAGCGCCGGCCATGGTTGGTGACAACGACCACCGATTCGGTGTCCAATACATAGCTCCACACCGTCAGGATGTGCCCTCGTTCGGAAATAAAGAATCCACTTTGGTAAGACTCGAGACCTCGAAGGCCGCCCGCTCCAAAGATTTTTACCATTCGTGGTTGCGAAATAGCGACCACGTCCGACCACGAATTGCCCGCGTGTAGCGGCGCAGCACACACCATCAGTAGCAAGAAGATGAGTGGTTTCATGACATGTTGGTGGAATGGTGCACTGGCCCGCCTGGCTGGGTGGTCCCATAACTTGTTGTTCGGGATGGTTGAGCCTACCGTCCACGGGCTGGCTAAACTGGTGACAGGATGGTGCGATCTAAAACGAGTGGATTTGTCCACGACGAGATGTCTTTCTTAGGTGGCGTCCTTGATCGGAACGGCCATGTTCCAACTTTCCACATTGACGGTACCGAATGCATGGTTTCCGAATTGTACTTGCAGCCGGTGAGGCATGCTGCAGCCTTGGATGTCTGCGTATTCACTGAAATAGACTTCACACGGATCCACATCTCGTTCAGGATACATTTCGAGCAAGACAAGATGTCCGGTGTCCGGGTCGAAGTAGAACCATGACTCCACAACGTTGTGTGTGGCTACGAAAACCTCGAATTGTTTGTCCTGGTGTGGAATCGGAGCGGTTCCCAGGTAGATGACCTCTCCAAATCGTTCCGGTCCATGGATCAACATGCGGTGCCAGATGTGCAATGCGGCCAAAAGTCCACCACTTCTCTGTGGCCCGGACTGGTCACTCAAATCCAGCTCGCCATTTAATTCGACATGTTCGTCGCCCAGACGCATGATGGCTCCGTCGAGATGGTACTCAAGATAGACGGTTCGTCCGTCGTGCAGCTCGCCGACGGCTTGCCAGCTGGTTGCACTCTCGGCCAGATGGAAATTAGCTAAAAAATCTTCCCAGACGCGTGAGCGGTTCTGCAGATTGAAGTAGTAATTCGCAAATCCTCGACGGCTGGTAAAAGACTGGATGGCCTTTTCTTGTTCTTCAGTGTTGGCGATGTCGGCTGCTTCGTGTCGCGGCGATTCTTCCTGGTTGTTTTTTTGTTGGTTTTCATCTGCCGGTTTTTCACCATCCTCAGAATCTGGTTGATCAGGCTGTGGGTGGGGAATCGGTGCCGGTGGTGAGATTCCTGCCGCGGCCTTCGCAAGCAATTCTTCGTGGCGATGGACACCGGCCAGGCGTACGAAACAGTCGAAATCCTCTCCGTCACGGCGGTAAGTCAACGGGACTCGCCATCCTTTGGGTAAAGTTCCCAGTACATTTTTGAAACCATTGACAGAACCGATCCGGCGACCCGCGAACTGCACAATTTCGTCAGCGTAACGCAAGCCTCGACGATAGGCGTCGGACGAACCTAAGATGTTTGTCACGATGACGCGTCCTTCCTCATCCGTCGAAACGCTGGCACCTAGAGTTGCATGGTCGACGATGCGACCGCTACGTAAATATCCCATAAAATTCTGCACTTGATGGATGCTGATGGCATAGCCAACGCCCACGTTCACTCGCCCACGTTTTTCCACCGAGATACGACCATTGATGCCGATTAGATTTCCCTCATCATCGAACAGGGGGCCTCCAGAATTGCCCGGATTGATGGACGCATCGGTTTGAATGCAGTCTGTGTATTCCAGTAAAGTTCCTGAAGGGTGCTGATACCGATGCACTCCTGAAATGATGCCATAGGTGATCGTGGGTTGGAAGTCGGTTGCCAGTAAAAACGGGTTGCCGACAGCGAAGCACCAATCCCCGACGCGCACTCGGTCGCTGTTTCCTATGTTCGCCACAGGGAAATCATCTCGTCCAAACAGTTGGATCAGGGCCACGTCACCGGTCGGATCGAGTCCAACAATGACGGCTTCATAGATCCTACCATCAGGCAAACTACACTTCATAAAGTTTCCGGCTGGACTCGTGACGTGGTAGTTCGTCAATGCGTATCCGTCTGGAGAAATAAGTACTCCCGAGCCTCCTCCTTGTCCAGTTCCATCAAACACGGAGACGGTTGCCGAGGCGGCACTCGCCATGACTTCCACTCGTTGTTGTTGAGCGTTCCGAATTTCGGGAGGGATTTCCACCGCTGATCCATAATGTGGCAGCAACCAAGTCATGGTCCAAGCCAATATGGCGGTGAGCATGCCTCTTTGTCGCTCGGTGCGGCCAAGCACATGTGCGACTTGTTGGAATAAGTTTTGTTTCATCCACCCAGTCACTTGGTCACCTTACAGTCGCACAAGAAAAGATGATCTGCGACATCCAAATTGTCGCCGTAATCAACAATGATCTTCAAACGCCGTACGCCAGAGATTGACATGTCGAGAGTCATCGGTTCCATCTCGCTATGGACCTCCGATTCAAAAAGGAGACGGTCATCGCCCAGAATGACCAGTTGTACGTGTCCAGATAAACGCAATTCCGGGTCAATGCCTGCGATGGCTTGCAGCCGTCGATATCGTTCTGACAGCCGAAACACCATCTCAGTTCGGCTGTGCAGTGCGATCCCCTTCGAAAATTCTCGTTCTTTGCCAGCGATGTTTAGTCGCAACGGTTGGGAGTCGAACCCTTGATCTCGTCGAGGACGATAGAGTCGTGCTAAAAGCTCTTGGCTTTTACCGCCACTGATTAGAGGAGTCCATTCGACAGATTCCGGCTCCATGTCGCTCAGTTGAACGATCTTGTCGCTGGAGAAATCGATGCGACGGACGGCCGTCCATGGGATTTGTGCGATTGTTTGTGAAACGGTTTTCACCCGCAGGTTCGTTCCATCTGAGTGCATTAGCTGATGGACTTTCAGCACGGAGCCCGTGGTGCAGTGTAGTTGACAGAGTGAGGTGATTTCTTGTTCTCGAGGTGGCTGATAAAAGAAAAGCCCTGCGACTTTTTGTATGCGGTTGACATCCATGCGCCTGCCGCGAAATTCAAAATCGACAAGCGATGTGTCGACTCCGTGAATGACCCCCTTCAATGTCCGCAGCGTGAATTCGCCGGGACGTTCTGTCGAGTCACGACGTATGACAATTCGATCCGCCGTGATTTCCTCATCTTTTAATTCGTTCCAGCGAGCAAGTGTAGGCTCGGACCACAGTTTATCATTGTTGGTCGATTCCGAGTCTTTCAACCAGCGAATCGAAAATAGCGACCTTCGGTCGAAGTGGACCTGTTCGCCCCAGGTTAAAGTTGCATCAGCCTGCGTTTGTTTTAAATTAAATTGCGAAACTGCCAGACGTGATCCATCCATCAAGTTTAACCAGGCTCGTGCACGGGATTCCGAAGTGGATGAGTTGTTGGTGGCTAACGCGACGACGTTTTGGAGAGACATCGTGGATACATTGTCTTCGGCGGTGCGCACCGAGAGTTGGTCGGTTTGTAAGTCAACCAGCTCACCAACCAGCGTTGTACCGTCAAGTCCCGTGACTTCGACATCGACAGAGGCCAGAGACAAAATGGCGGTCAGCATCCAGGCAGTCATAGATTTCGGTTCCAGTCGTTGCTCCAAGGGCGACAGCGTTACGGTGTGCCGACGTCACGTGCCAGCTTTTTGAAGTATTCCTCGATGACGTTCCGGTAGTGCGAGGGGAAATCCTTGCTGATCTGCTGCAGCGCTTCCTGGCGTTCCTTCGCCGGTAGATTTCCCCAGCCCGATTGATGACCGATGTTTTTAGGATCGACGTCACCAGGTCCGGTGCCCCCCAAAGGAGCACTGTCATTCGCCGGATTGGAAGGTGCCACGTTGCCGGCACCCGCTCCCCCCGCGCCGCTTGCTTCCTCCTTTTCCAATTCTTCGATCATTTTCTTCAGCTTGTCTAGTACTTCCTCTTCCTCAGTGCGGACACGTTTTCCTGCCCTGCCGAGATCAAGACGATTGTGGATATTGCGCATGATTCTTGCGATTTCATCTAGTGACTCTTGTTTCAAGGGTTGGATGTCGGCTTGCATCAGGCGGGCGATTTCTGCGTAGCGTCGCGGGATCTGCGTTTCGTTTTCCAGTAATAGTGAAGTTGTTTCTAGACAAATATCTTTGTCGATCAAGCGATGCGCCACGATGCTCTTATAAAATAGCAGTGTCGCCGGATCGACGACGTCGTCGTGATGCAACTCGTTAAGCTGCTGATGGGCTTCATTGTACAAACGGTGATTGGTGAGCCAGCGACCGTAGACCAGACGTAGATGACGCTGGATCCACAACGGCAAGTCTGGTTGGTCGAGTGAAAAGTCGGTAGCGATGAGTTGGTCGTCGTCCAAACAAATTGACACGATTTGTTTGGCGGTGGGTTCCAGCACAGCCATGGTGCGCACTGCATGCTCTAACAGGACAGCTTGTGTTGCATCGTCTGAATGTCCTGACCAGAATTGCATGGCTTGCTGACGCACTTCTTCTGTCAATGGCATGTCGTTCAACCACACCGTCATCTGATCGTGGATTTCCTCTGGTGTAGGATTTTGCCAAGAGGCGGGCCGCTGCAGGTCATCGGCGGCCTCCAGAGAAGCAGAGACCATGATTAACAGTGCGAAGGTTACCAGGCAAGTGCGTTGTATGTTCATCGGTTTTTCCCTTGATATAAGTCTCGGGTGATTTGATGAATCTTCTTCTGCCGCTTGCCAAGTTTACGGATTGCGGATGATAGATCGGGGTCCACAGCTTGTCCGGCCAGGTCTTCAGCGTTGTCCAACATGTTTGCGTAGCGTTTGGTGCGTTGGTAAATCCGGTTTTCCATAGACCGGATCATGCGTAACTCGGCAAGGATGTCGACCAGCGGTCGGTCATCATCTCCAGGCGGACGGCCAGGTGGAGATTGTGGCCCGTCGGTTTGTCCTCGTTTCTGCTCGCGTTGTAAAGCTTCGATCATCTCTTCTAATGCAGCGATGATATCTTGTTCAATACCCTGAGTAACCTGGCTGACCTTGGAAGCAGCCAGCCTTTCGGCCACTTGCAGCATATCGTCTCGAACTTGTCCTACGACTTCGGGAAATGCGATGGAAGAGCCTTCATCTTCGAGCAACGTCAAAGTTCTATCGGCTTCGATGATGATTTTGCGTTCTTCAAATCCGAGCTGCCCAGCTTGGATGTCAAAGTCAAATCCGCGCTGATCTGCGGTGACTTTGTCCAGTTGCTGTGTTTGTTCGTAGACGCTCAATTGCAATTGCAGCATCTTGCGAAACCTTGCTTCCAGCATGGCGAGCATCCGCTCGACCTCTTCTTCGCGAGTTTGACGCAGAATCTCTTCAAGTTCTGCAATTGCCTTTCTCAATTCTTCTTGAGCTTTTTGTTGATCTTCGGTCGCCTCCTTGGAGTTTTGCTTGCGAAGCTCTTCCAAGGCTTTTTCCATGCGTCGACGAGCCTGCTCGACGCGCTGGCGAGGTTTGAAGGGTTGCGATTCAGGCGAGTCTGGCTCATTCTGGTCCTGTGCATGGCCGGGCTCACCACTTTGCCCAGGCTGTCCTGGTTCTTGTTGTCCTGGTTTTTGTTGTCCACTGTCGGACGGGGGCTGGCCTTGGTCTTGTGGGCGACTGTTCTCACCGTCGCTTCCGTTAGACTTCTGCTGGTTTTCTTGAGGCGACTCTTTTTCTTGGTTTTTGCCATCAGAAGGTGTTGGGCTGTCTTGATGGTCAGGCTCTTCCTTGTCTGCTGATTCCGTGTCTCCCTCCGAAGATCCATGGGGCGAGTCACCCTCTTTACTGGTACTGGAGCCCTCTTCGTTTTCCTTCATTTGCTGACCGAGATCGCCGGTGCGCTGACTGAGCTGAGCTTGTTGCTCGGCCAATACATCTGTCGAGTCACCTCCCTCGGTACGAGCTTGAAGGCCACGTTGCCGACGTAGCAAGCGTTCGATTTCTTTGATGTAGGCGCGCATGCGAGCCTGTTCGTCTTGCAGTCGACGAGATCTATCTTCTTTGAGCAGTAGGTCCAGTAACGCGCGCAAGTCCTGTTGTACATTCTTTTGGCGATCCACTGCTCGGTCCAGGTCGTCATCGGTGAGCAGACCGATAAGTATATCCAGTTGGTGGCGCAGATGCCGTTCGTTACACTGTGCCACGGCCCGACGTAAAACGGCAGCTCGACGAGGGTGTGTCGCAGCGTCTACGTCTGCCATTCTCAAGAGAAGTGCCTCTAACCGATCGTACTTGTTTGCGATCTGTTCTTGTTGCAGCGCTAATGTAGATTCAGAGATGTCGACGCTGTTTTGGTTGTTCTCAACGGCGACAACGCTAGCCACAAGCGGTATCAGTAGGATCAAGACAGCCAAAGCGGCGGTGATCCAGTTCAGAATCCAGTTGGAGCGTGGCTTAAACATCGTTCCATATCGTCCTCAATCACCCCTGCATTGACTTGTCGCGACGCACGCGAGCCGACGGCGCTAGGCCAATGCTATCTACTTTCGACCATCCACTTCCTCTGTGAGGATAAAGTAGGAGCCGTAAATAGCATTGCGTGGCCACCCTCTGCTTCGTGCGTTGGGCATTTGCCGTGGGCTGTTCTGAAACCCGACACAAGGTCCTCGGCCCCCGGAAAGTGACCAATCCATAGGGTCAGTGTCTCGATTTCGTACCTTTAAGTAAAGGTCAAGCTGGCTCCATGAGATGTCGAAGTCGGGTCATCGAACGCTCAGTATGAGCCTCCCAGTTCCACGTGTTGACTGCAAGCAGCAGTTCACGAGCAGTACATTCGATGAGATAGGCGGTCCGACATCTATTTCAACAGGTCAATCCCCTGAGTATCCAGCTGTTTTTCGGTGGCATCGATCAACCGTTCTTGATCGGTGATGATCGATCTTACGATATCGATTAACTCATTATACGACTCGAGGTCGAGAATTTGCTTCAAAATGCCTTCCAGATCCAGCAATATTTTGTCCAACTGCTCGATTGCCGTGCCAGCTATTGAAGCACTTTGTACGGGGTCGTCCAGCAACGGTTCGAGCGTTTGCAATGTTTGTACGACCGGTGGATAACGATCGGTAACCACGTTTTTGAGTGGTTTGGAAATGTTTTGTTGAAGATGTTTAATTCGCTCCGTGGTATCGACTCGGTTGTTTACAAGTTCTGCACGGATGTCGTCAAAAGCCAGGGCGATACCATTGACTTCCTCTTGGGAGCGTGAAATATCTTGGGCAGCACGTTGGACACGTAGCAGTCGTAGGGATTGGTTTCGTTGGTTCTCTTGTTCCAGAGGTTTATCGTCGGGCTCAGCGCCGTCTCGATTGGAATCGGAAGGGCCTGGAGGACTCTGTACACGTGCCAGTGATTCACGAGTCGTGTGTAGGTCTTCCACAACTTGTTGAAGGCGTCTGCGTAAAGTGATTTCAGCCGTTTCCAGGCGGCTGATCAATTGGTCGGCTGTGACAACTTCTAAATCGAACAACTCGCTCGTTCCCACACGGGCTGTGTCGTCCAGATTGTAAAAGTCCGCAGCGCGAACCGTTATGGCGATCCGTTGTCCCGGTTCCAATCGGAATTTGCTTTCAGGATCACGCAAACGTTCCCGCAAGTCGAGCCGTTGTTGTTGCGCCGTACCAGGTTGCAACGCGATCGGTATGCGATCTTCATGCACAGTCACCGGTGTCGTAGCGTCGGCTGCCGAAGCGTTGGGTGCCTCCTCCTGCATGACTGGTTGGTCGACCAGTACCAGATGGAACCACGCGCGATCCACGGCGTTGTCGTCCGAAATGGTTCCTGCAACAGGAATCACGGCTTGAGGAGTAATGGCGCTTCCGATGCCTTGCATTCGAATCGTGATTTGCGGCAGCGCATCCGGTACCACTCCGACCAAGATGCGGAAAGGTTGTTTGTTGTAAACGCCGTCTGTGTCGTGTAGCGTAACTGCCAATGATACATCTTCTTGTAAATTCGAGATCTCATAAGCAAATTCAGTCGGTGCTTCCTCATCGCTAGAGGCAAGCCACTCCTCAACGGTATCCGTGAGTGTGTTTGTCAGCTCGACGCGCTCCAGTGGTTTGTCGCTCGAA
Source organism: Pirellulaceae bacterium (assembly GCA_022448645.1). The sequence continues at coordinate 13,741 of JAKVBZ010000064.1, read as the reverse complement.
GCGAGGATCTGTATCTGAGTGCCGACCGGTAGGCGTGTTCCGGGGGTCAGCCGTTCGGTGCGTGGTAAGTAAATCCCTAAGGTTTCATCAACAAGGTATTCGGGGAATACACAGTCCAATTGCACATCGGTCAATGAGGGACTTTCCACGACCTGTAATTGATACCCCTGCACACGATGGTCGAAACCGAGCACGTCGAATTGAATGGAAGACAGCACGGATTTGAAAGGAGTGCCATCGTAGATAAATTCTTGTCTTCCTTCGAATTCGTGTCCACGGCGGCGCATGTGGACCCAGCCACTGTCTCCCTGCTCGGTGTAGTAGTAGACCGTACAGTAGTCAGGTACGTATTTGGCCGTATTGGCGAACACACGTAAAGTAAAGTCTGAGCCTCGCGCGATTTTTAATTTGCGGTCTTGAAATCCGTCTATCGTGATCTGCGTGCGGCGGGGCCAGGTTTGATCGGATAACAGATAGAGTCTCTGCAAAGCGAGCTGAAAAGAATTTGTCGAGGAATAGGCCAACACCAGCAGGCTGCATCCTAGAACTGACAGGAAACAAGACTTTCGTAACAATGGCATCCAGTTGAATACTTGGCCGGTCCGAACGCCTTGCAACTGCTGCAAAGCCTGCTGTTGGCTAGTCGACAGCATCTCCTGCGCACGAGGTGTATCAAAGGTCTTGTCGGCTGACAATTCTACGGCCGTCACCAGACTGTCGCGAAATTCACCGAATTGTCGTTCGAGCAATAACGCCATACTGCGATCTGGCATCCTTACCACGATTCGACGGACGATCCAGCGGATCACGATCAGCAAAAACACTGCGACGACCAGAACTAGCAAAAAGCAACGTGCCCCCCATGGCATTTCGCTGGCTCCACACAGCACTGGCAAGTAATCGATGGCCAAACCCAACCAAAACATGATCCCCAGCCAATTCGCGCCGACCAGTAGTCCTTCGAGCAGGACATACAGGCGCAACTGCCTTCGCAGCCGCGCAAGGGCGGAGCGGATCGGCCTGGCAATTCGTGTTGTTGGGTTTAGCGTCGCCAAAGTTGCCTTCTCCGTTGATCTTTGATGGTCATGTCTCCCGTGACAATTCTTGCAGCGCTATGCTAGGCGATGCAACCTGCGTAACAGCCATTCCATGCAGAGCGCGGTGCAGATGAAGGCGAGTAACCAGAAGGTGAATACTCGATCGAACAGCTGGTCGGCCGCTCCTGGGATAAATGTCACCTGGTCTTGTGGCAGGATGGCACCCACCAGCGGCGATTTTCCTTGGGAGGGTGCAATGGTGTCCATTCCAACGTAGTACATGCCGCCGGTGGCTTGTGTGATTTGTTTCAAAGTCGCGTCGTCACGTTCCGGGCGTCCGACTTCCAAGTCAGGCAGACGGGCGCGAACCTCGCGGACTAGAAGTTCTTCGTCGCGCGAGTCCGGGACGGGTAATTCAATCCGGTAGTCACCTTCCATGCCAGCCGTGAACTGTCCCGTGAAACTTCCTGCCTGAGCCAATTCTTGGGGCGTCGACCGGAGCTTCAATTCCTGACGAAGTCCATGTGGGTTCACCAGCATGGCCGGAACGAGTTCGTCTGACAACGGTTGGTGTTGGGAATCGGTTAAGACGGCACGTATCACCACGTTATCTCCAACCAGGCATCGTTCTTTTTCTACCATCAGCAAACCGCGGCTCGAATCTCGCAGCAGACGCCCCTGCGATACGTACCGTATCAGTTTTGTATAGAACTGTTCGAAGTATCTTTCGTCCACAGCACGTAGTCGCCACATCTCGCCGCTTGCCATAAAGAAAACGCGGCCAGCGCCATAAAAGTGTCCAGCTAGGTAAACGGGGAGCTCGCCGGTCGTGGCCAGGCCAGGTTCGGAAAAGTAAGCATAAACTTGTGCGCCCACTTTGGCTTGTTTTGTCGCAAAGAAACCGTAGACTCCCTCAAATGCCGTCCAGGCCTGTTCACTCAGTTGGGAAGTTTCGTCCAACCACAGGAACTCGGCCGACTGACCATCTCGAGTAAACTGCAGCGGCCAGGCACGCTCGCTTTCTGTTTTGCTCAGATGAAAAGCAGCGCTGCTTTCACCGTAGAAAACGACCGGATACAAAGCGCGGATCGTGGACCAGCGTTCATCGTTCTGAGCTAGTGCTGTCCATTCAGGCGTGTGAACGGATCCGGCAACCAGTACCAAACCTCCGGCTTTTTCGGCAACCCAGCGTTCCAGTAAAGCGATTTGATGGCGATTGAACGCGGTCCAATCGATATCGAAGGCGAGGATGGCATCGTAGGCGAACAGATCATCGGGTAACTCGGGAAAATCTGAAATCACGTTATCTGCTTCTTGAGACATCCCTGGCAGACCGGTTTGCAGCCAAACGTGTGCTGAGGTGTGACGGTCTCGGAACAACAAATTTCGGGCGAAGCGATATTCACGTGTGGGGCCACCGGCGATCAAGAGCACCTGATTATTTCTCTCAACAACTCGGACAGCAGCTTGCCGGGAGTTGTCCTGCTCTCGGTGGTCTTCCGGCGGTGGGATCAGCTTCAGCTGATAAATGTATCGTCCGGGTGAGGAGGGAGTGACTTGGAATCGTACCGTTACCATTTCGTCGTCAGAGAGTCTTACCGACCGTTCGTCGATGACTTCCAGGTGCTCGGATTCTCCATCCTGGACCGTGGGGGATGCCAACAACTGGACTCGTACGTTGCGTCCACCAAGACCTGTTGACTGCAAATAGCCAGAGACGGTAAATGCGTCTCCGGGGAAAACTCGCGGGGGCAGCTGCAAGTCGGTGATGCGTACGTTGGTGGGACGTTTCTCGGATCCTAGCCCGACGGCGAATAAGGGGATAGGAATCGACTTGGCCAACGTCGCCACGGTTTGAGGCTTCAGTCCCGCATTGCTGTTACCGTCGGTAAAAACAACGATACCGGCAATTGCTCCTCCGCGTTCCTTGTCCACAATGTATCGGAGCGCCTCTCCTAGCCGAGTCTCTGTACCCAACGGGGTGAGTTGAGTCACCCATGGGGGCGTCGAGTCCTCTTCGACCTCTGGGGCATCCAAATTGGACGAATCTTCGGGACCTTCGTCAGGGGCGGATGGCTCATTTACAGCGGTACCATGAATCCATTGTTCCCAACCTGCTTCGGGGAATTGCAAATGTACCACGGCGCCTAGCACCAGACTGGTCAGGATGAAGACGACACCGACGAACAAACACCACGCACCTGCGTTAGAGGTGCGCAGGAAGGCATAAAGGATCGTGAACAATAGTCCGCTGGCCAGTATTGCTCCAGCGATTCCCAGAAATCTTCGTTGAAAGGGGACCGCTTGCTCCCAACGCTCGGCAGGTACGCTGGTATTCGGTGACGGACGATGGACGGCCAATTTGGGCAAAGATACTAATTCTGCCGGTGCCGAGGCTTGATCAAAACGATATGCAATGACGTGGTGCTGCCGACGCAGATCGTGAAGCCAATGGTATTCGGCGGCCGTGGGAGCGGTGAGTGCATTGACAACTTGTTGTAAACGGCTCGTCGAGGACGTATCGGTTGCCGAGGCATCATGAATCCCCATACTTAGACTGGTGTCGAACAAAAGTACGACTCGGGAATCTTTGACTAACTGGGTTTCGCCTCGTTGTTCCAAGCCGAGAAAAATCAGCAGAACACCGGCGAAGACGACGATGCGTAGAAGGAGCAGGCTGGTGGCAACTCCTGGGCGTTGTTCGACGTTGTCACGCAAGTACAACCAAACGACGTACCCCAAGATCAAAACGCACACCGTCAGCAACAGCATCCAATGCCACCACTGGGTCATTTGGTGCCAGCGCGAGAATTCCAAAAACGTGCGCACGTCGACATTTGTTTGTCCAAGCAGGATCGGGAAGGTCATGTTTTCGCCCTCCCTGGCAAGGCTATGAAGCTTTTGCCGTGTTCGTTTTTCACATCGGATGGGCCCCTGTTCGGTCTGGTTTGTCTCGGGCCAGGAGCCCAAGACAGCAGGGAGGCGGCGATCCAACACTTCCAAAGCTTCACAGGGGTTGCCTCCTCGCGTTGACGTGATAGCTACACCAGTAGCCCAGCGCCTGTTCGATCAGCAACAGCAGCACCAGGCATCCCAATAATAAATTGGTCCAGTGGAAGCCCGCCTGTGCGACCTGGTCGATTTCAAATTCATTCCAAAGTCGAAGCCGAATGTTGGTTCCTGCGATGTGACTGGAGAGTGCCTCCGGCGAAGCCACTTGTAGATTGCCTTCCAGAGGATCGACATTCAGGGCAAACCGAGACACGTCGATGTCACCGTCGCGAGTCACGGCCCAAGCTTCGTAGACGCCACCATGGTCAACCGCTTTGTCCCTTTGTCCGGGAAAGCTTCGCCCTAACGAAGCTCGCAAGAACTCAGGTTGTTGGGGATCATGGATCGCTTGTACGTCGACCGGTCGATGAGAAGGAGATACCGGATCCGGAATCATGAAGCTCAAATCAGTTCGATAGCGAGCCGCGTCAAGATGAACATCCAGCGGACTACCGACCAGTCGTGGCGTATCCTGGGCGCGTTCGGCCCCCAAATAGGATTGCAGGTCCAACAGTACCACGACAAAACTAGGATCTCGAGCCCAGTTGTTCCAATCAGGAGTTACCGTGGTAAGAAAAGTCACGACCCTTCCAGTGCCAAAGGTCCTTTCGATACAGAGCGGTTGGCCATTGCGCAGGCGAGCCAGCACACGGGTGGTGGATTGTACATCCGGTTGCCAGCCGTCAGTGGTGCGAAAATACTGTTCGACCGTAACACCACTCAAAAACGGATTGCGCTGACCGTGAAAGACGCGAAACACCGGGTGGTTATCCACGACGAAGTCTGGTGTTTGCTGGTCGACGTCGGGTACCAGCATGTCGCGTCGTTCGAGTCGGACTGGGAACAATCCTGTTCCTTGGGAAAACCAGGAATTGTAGAATTGTAATTGTATCTGGGGGCCCATAAACATGCACAGATTGCCTCCATCTTCGACGAACGTTTCCAGATGTTCGACGGAACGCTCGTCTAGCTGAGACACATTCATGAGGTAGATTGTGTCGAACTGCCGCAACGCATCGGGACCATGATCACGTAGATAGACGGGGGCCTCGATATGTGGCTGAATGCCGGTGCGTGTTCGTGTTCCAGGAGTAAATACGGCCGATACGAACGAGGCTGCGCGACGTTCGGGACCGCCGTCCAGCAACAACACATGAACGTTCTCTGGTAAATGTACGACGTGGTAGCGCTGATTGTCTGTCGGTACAGAGTCTTCTGGCAGGCTGGCTTCGAGAACGTGCTGACCCGGGTGCGGAAAGTAGAATTGGAATTGACGCACAGCCGATTGGCCCGCCGGAATGGCCTCCAGCGGTTCGACGGCGAGCAATTCCGTGATCGGTTGCACGCTGGTTGGATCGGCAGTTTGTTCTTCTTCTGGATCAAAAAACTTGGTCTGGACCTGCAAAGGTATGTCGAAGACATCGCGCTCCGAATGGTTGGTCACCCGTAGTTGAGCCGTAATGGGAATGCCGGCGGCCCTCGTGCCTTCGAGGACCCTCAAATCGGTAATCGCCAAGTTAGAACGAGACTGTTCGACGCAACGAACCAAGTTGACTTCCGCAGCGGATGATTCGATCGCTTTCAGCGAATCGATCAACTCGTTGGGGTGGCTCCATTGTTGCGAACGAAAATCGGATACCACGTACACGAGGTGGTTTTCCGCGGGAGACTGTTCGATCAATCGCTGTACGATTCGCAATGCGGGCAGTGGCCCACCGTGAAGTTCTGTGACGGTGGTTTCTCCACGAACTTCATCGAGCCAGGCATCCACGTCCGTATTGCCGGTGACTTCGGCTTGTAAGACCGTGGGGGCCACTTTCACGGGCCTGTCCTCTTCGTTGTCAGTGTCGTCCGCAGGTTCTTTTCGGGTTGCTGCCAGTGTCTCTTCTGCTTTCATCGCCGCAGCCGCTTGGGAAAATGTTAATACCGAGACAATCTGGCGATTAGGACGCGTGGCGGCCATTCGGGCCAAGCCCCGAACGACCTGGAGTCCACGATCAAAAATTCTCATCGCATCGGTTCGATCCGCCATGGAATAGCTGTCGTCGACGAGCACGTAATGGTGTGTAACGTGGGTGCCCCACAAGCTGGACCATTGATCCGGTGTGACCAGTTTTCCCAAAACAGCAACCACCAATGCGATGGCTGCCATACGGGCAAGCAGAAGCAAAAGCTGTCGCAGGCGGATCCAATTGCTGTGTTTGCGGTAGCTCTCCAGTAAGAACTCCATGGCGGCCCATGGGACTTTCTGATGCCTCATGAGGTTGATCAGATGGATGAGCGGTGGGACCAGTACCAGCAAGAAGGCCCAAGTTAATGCTGAATGGATAAAGTGCATATTTTTTCTGCGGCGCTAGTTCCGGTGATGCATGCCTAAACGGTTGCTGAGATAGGCTGCCAGGACCGCATCTAGTGGCTGGCTGGTACGAATCAGTGCATAGTCGATCATGGCACGGGCGCAGCCGTGTCGGATTTGGTCTAAGTAATCCTGGATGGCTTTTAGGTATCCTTCCCGCAACGCTCGTGGATTGCAATTCAAGTGTTGAGGCAGTTCAAGTCCTTCAAAACGCGTAGGGCCTTGAAACGGAAAATCGAGTTCGTCGTCATCGAGGATGTGAAACACGAGCACATCGTGACCACGTTGTCGAAGTAGTTGTAGACCACGGATGGCTTCGACGGGATCTACGAACAAATCCGAAATAACAATCATCATGCCGCGCTGGGCGTGGGTTTCGGCGACATTGCGAAAGAGTTGTGTGGTGTCTGTTTTATCTTGAGGTTCCAATTTGGCGAACGAATCGATTAACGAAAACAAGTGGTTTCGCTTGCTGCGTGGGGCCAGGCTGGCACGGATTTGTTCATCGAACGCCACAAGTCCGATCGCATCCTGTTGTTTCAGGACCAGGTAAGCCAAACTGGCGGCCACGGTACAGGCGTATTCGAACTTATTCAAAGGTCCGTTTCCGTAACGCATGCTTCCAGAAACGTCGACCAACAGCGTGCACCTTAAGTTGGTGTCTTCTTCGTATTGTTTTACCGTCAAACGGTCATGTTTGGCCCAGACCTTCCAATCTACATGGCGCAGATCATCACCCACCGAATACTCGCGGTGTTGTAGGAATTCGACCGATTGGCCGAAATGCGGACTGCGGTGCATTCCTGATAGAAAGCCTTCGACGATATGCCGTGCGCGCAGTTCCATGCGCGACAACCGCTTGATGGCTTCAGGATGCAAAAATCGCTTGGAATCGGGTGTCACTGGCAAGTGTATCCTCCTTGGTGGGGGTCGCGGCGATCAGTTTGTCGACAATGTCGTCTTGGGTGACCCCGTCACTCTCCGCGGCGAAATTCATCACGATTCGATGTCGCAAAACCGGGCAAGCTAGGGCGGCAATGTCTTCCGTCGAGACATGGGTACGTCCGTGAAGCAGCGCGCGAGCTTTCCCGCCCAGAATCAAATGCTGAACAGCCCGCGGGCCGGCTCCCCAACTGACCAATTCTTCCACAAAATCAGGAATGCCCGGGTGACCAACGCGGGTTTGCCGGACAATGGAGAGCGCATAGTTGATGACGTGGTCTGTGATGGGAACCTCGCGAACCAGTTGCTGCAGGTCGAGGATCTGCTGCGCGGACAGGATAGGCTTCACGGTATCGACTTGAGCACTCGTCGTGCGCCGGGCGATGTCGAATTCTTCCTGAAAAGTGGGGTAATTCACAAAGATCTTGAACATGAAACGATCTTGTTGAGCTTCCGGCAAGGGATAGGTACCCTCCTGTTCGATGGGATTTTGGGTGGCCAGTACCAGAAACGGATCGGACAACTGATGGCGGACTCGCCCCACCGTGACCTGCCGTTCTTGCATTGATTCGAGTAGGGCGGCCTGGGTCTTCGGCGGCGTGCGATTGATTTCGTCTGCTAAGACGACGTGAGAAAACAAAGGTCCTTCCAGAAATCGCCGTTCGCGAGCGCCGGTGGATTTGTTCTCTTCGATGATTTCGGTGCCCGTAATGTCGGCCGGCATCAGGTCGGGGGTAAACTGAATGCGGCTGAATGACAAATCGAGTGCCTGCGACAATGTGCTGATCATTAAAGTCTTGGCTAGTCCGGGCACACCTTCCAACAAGCAATGGCCTCGGCTGAACAGGGCAATTAAAAGTTCATCCAGAACTTGGGATTGTCCGACGATGACTTGTGAAAGTTGGTCTAACAATTGACTTCTAGCTTCGCCAAGTTGTTGGATTGCCTGCGTGGAATTACCGGATAGATTCTCCATAAAGATGCCTTTGGTCAAAGTTCAGCGGCAAGACCGCGGTCAATTACTGGTCACGTTCCTCGGGTGCCGGCACGGCCAGGTTTTCAATGCTGCGCTTGGTCGCTTGGAACAAGCGTTCGGGGATAGTGGTATGCCTTTTTGTCACGAAACTGGAGGCGATACCGGTTTGGGCGGGTGGTTCTGGGGGACTCGGTTCGTCGGTGAACGTCATCGTTAAATTCTTTTCAAATAACTTTAACGTGACCTGCTGATTGGTTGGGTCCACGATCAAGTCGTAAGTCCCGGATTGGCTACCGACAAAGAGGTCCGAGGCCCGTGCGACACCTGCGTTGTGCAAAGCGATGCTGCCGTCTCGCCGGTCCAGGCACAACACGGTCGTTTTGACTTGTCTTGAATCGTTTTGAGTCCGCGTTTCATGTCGCAAGAAGACCACGACGGGACTGTCCGAAGGCTGATCCAGTGGTAGACCATAACGGTCGATGTAGGCGGGTACGGGCCAAGCCATTTTTCCACTGGCACGATGAAATGCGTACACCCGTCCGCGAATCAGCGGAACGTAAGACGGGTTGGGTGCGGGAGCCACACGGATCGGCTTGCCTCGCTGATCCGTTGTCTTGGACGTTGTAGCCAGGATGTATTGTTCATGAAAGGACAGCACGTGTATCGACTCCAAGTCTTGTTCGGGTACCAAAGATTCGTCAATGATTATCTGACCATCGATCATGTTGATCATGACGAAACGGCCGTCCGGTGACAGGATGGCGACTTGTCGAGAATCTACCAGGCATCCCTTGGAGCCCTTTGGGAATTGGAAAGACCAAACGTCCTCTTCATACCACGGGTCGTACAGCGTTAGTGTTAAGCGGTCTGCCGATTCGGTCCAAGCCAGCATCTGTCGGCCAATTGTCGTCCAGCGAGATTCTGAGGGTGGAACGCGACGAGGCCCAACCGAACTGCCGTCGGTTTGCTGGAGGACTATCGCTTCCGCTGCATCTGGAGGAACCACGAATAGTAATTCTTGATCGCCAAACAGTTCAGCACCTTCCGGCACATTGGTGCGTGTCCACAAGGGGTTGCTGTCTGCGTGAAGTGGATCCATGCAAACGATAGTCTGTCCTCGTTGGAAGCAAACACCGAACGGTTGCAGGGGACCGATTTGACCGATTTCGATTTCGCTCGACTCGGTGCGTGCCGTTGTTTTGCGAGTTTTTTGGCCCCAGATGTTTGCAGCCACCTTCTGTTGGACCTGTTTAATGGCTGTGTGTTGTGTTGCTATGGGGACAAGAGATTGACTCCAAAGAATCCGATCGGTAGGTGCTGCAGGACCTGGTAACGTGTCGATCGCGAGGAGACGCAGACCGTGTGAGGTGAGCAACAGATGGCCGTAGCTATGAGCTTCGGTCAAATATCCAAGCGTTCGGCGGTTACCTCGAGTTTGACCCCCTGACAGAGGAATGCGAAAACGTTGCCGACCAAGACGGTCTTTGCCTAGCAAAGCCTGTTGTGTCTGTAATGTTAGGTGAACGTTGCGTAAGCCAGGCCCCTGAGTCACGAAGGATGTAACAGGATGGTTTTGCAGGCCGACGGGAAACTGCCTGGCGTCTCGTTGGACGGTTCCAGTTGCTTTCACACGACCTCGCTGCCAATCTTGCAGAGACAGTCGAGTTCCCAACGCTTGGTATTCCGTTGCCGTTTCTTCCCATAATTCTCGCCCAGTCTTACCTGACCAGACGGGAACTTCACTCCATTTTTCTTTTAGCAACCGGTACATGTCTTGAGCCGAGTCAAAACTTCCCAGGCTGTGATATAAACGAGCCAGTTGTGCAGCTGCTGTTCCGGCAATGGGGCCAGTCGAATTCTCTACCAACTCGATCAGTAACGTTTCGGCTTCCAGCCGTTGATTGGTTTGCAGCAATCGAGTCGCTAATTCCAGGCGAGCCTGGCGATCGATCTTATGAAAGCCAAAATGTTGATGAAACTTCCTTAAGGCTTCGGTGTCGCCGGTGGAACTCGCCTCCTGAAAACGGGTTCGAATTTGCTGGTCCATGTCCGCTCGCTGTACCCGGTTGGCAACGCTGTGAATGTTGGCTAACTGGATTTGGATCCAGCGATCTCGTCGAACCTGAAGGTCGTCGACGGCGCTTTCCAGCACCGTGTCCGAATTCGAATCGATCAAGCGGACAGCGTGGTCAAACGCTTTGTCGTATTTGCCCACCTGCTGTAGCCCGACAGTCATCAGCTGCAGGTATTCGATTTGTTGGACGGGTTGGTCAATCAGCTGCTCGACTTCACTTGCCAGCCATTCATTCGCCTCGAAATCGTTGCGCAGTCCGCGAAGGAGCGTGTCGACCAATAACGCACGCGTCACGTCGCTCGGTTGTTCTGCGGACGCACCTTCTGTTTCCAGTTGATACGCTTTACGGAGGGACCTGAGTGCGTCTTCGCGGTGGTTGTCGTGAAGCATCAGTTGTGCATGGTGTGCGAGAGTCCAAGCATTGATATCGTTGGAGGCCAAGTTGGTGGAGACCCGCTGACGCAATGCTTCGACCTGGTAAAAGGACGTCAAAGCATCGACGCTTTGTGAGATCACGCAATCGTCATAGCAGATTAAATTACCCAACATTTGTTTGGTGGGGCGCCGTGTAACCAGGTTGCCTGTGGCCGTATCGATCACCAATAATTCTCGGTCAGTCGTGGGTAAGTAGTAATGCTGGTCTGTTAAGAAACCGTGTCCACTTGGCATGGCGCTACCGGGAATCATGTACTCGCTGGACCATGCCGGTTGTCCGTCTTTTAGATGCAAAGCGCTGACTGCATGACGGCCGACAAGCACGACATGGTCGTCATGAACACAGCCCACAAACAGATTTTTCCCTCGTTCCTTTTTCCAGAGCAGCTGTCCATCAAATAGCCGCAAGCAGTAGACGAAGTCCGATTCGACAGGTGTGATGAGCACCTTTCCATCGGAGATCGAAACGCTCGCGTCGCTCCAACGATTTCCCGGTTGTCCACGGCCAATATGGGTGCGCGACAAGTGCCAGGCATGTCCTCTTTGACGAGTCGTAGACGCTTCGTATTCGAATCCCCATAGCAGAGATCGCGTCGCGATGTCGACTGCCACAACCGCACCCGCTGTTGTCGGGCAGACCAGAATGCCGTCACTAAAGGATGGTGAGGCACCTGCCACACGGCGCAAAGCGTTACTGACAATGGTGCCCGAGGATTCCTCGGTATGGATCAGAGGTTGACGCCAGATGAGTTCCCCGGTTTCTGCGTCTAGGATCAGCAGGCGAATTTCGCCGCTGACTTCTGCCAGGACGTACAACTGACCATCGATGGGTAGAGGAGCACCTAAAAAGAATGCCCCCGAAAGTCCCGAATCACCGTCACCTGACTCACCGCCAATAATCCATTGACGTTTTCCTTGCGACGATAGGTCCAATGCAACTAGTTCATTGTACGACTTGAGGCCGAACGGATTAGGGAAATTGATCCCGTTGCGACCGACCAGCATCCGTCGATTCGTGGGATATCCTAGCTTATTGATGAGATACACTCGTTCGCCGTCGCTGCTCATTTGACCGTACGGAGCGTCGTCCCAGATTCGCTGATGCCAACCTCCTAACACTTCGGAGCGATTCTTAAGTGTATCGACATTGTTTTCTGGGGATAAACCTTCTCCCATCTGCAGGCTTAAGTCGTCATATAGCCAGATCCGTTTTCCTGTGGAAGCATCCACCGCGAACAGGTAGCGTGGAGTACGCATTAAGATCACGCCGCCGACCGCTAGTGGTTGGAGGCTGGGTAGAGCAGGGATTTGATTCGCAGCATAGTGTTGTTGGACCTTCGCAACTTCGTCTTCCATTCGAGTGTGACTGCAAGTTGCGACGCGCCATCGACAATTCACCAACGGATTGTCACTCACAATCAACGGGATATCGCCTTGGGTGGCACCGTTGCGAGACACATTCCCGCGATATAGAAGCCATTCGTTTTCGCTACGCCCCCCGGCACCATGGCGAGTCTGCATGTGGTCCAGCAGCCACTGGGCGGCGGTACTGACATCTGTCATGAGCTGGGCGGGCGCTGCGATATCACTGCGTTCCCAGAGTTCCGGTCGTTTTTGTAAATCGCTTAGCACCTGCCGGCCGTTTTCTTCCATGCCTGCATAGAACCAGGCGACCGCCAGGGAAAGGGATAATTCGGGCTCATAGGCTTGCGCTGTTTGCTCATGGTTTGCCAGTCTTTGAAGCGTTAAGGCTGCAGCGAGCGGTCGACCTCCGTCCAGATGATAACGCCCCACTAGAAAAGTTGCCTGTTGTCCGGCTTCAGTCTGAAAAAACTTACGAGACACATTGACCAGTTGGTTGATGTCTCCTTGATTGACTGCCGAATCCACCAGGCGACGCGCTTCGGCGCCGAATTGCAACTCATACGCGGCTTGACCGTCTCTCGACATGTTCCCCAGCATGCGCTGGGCCTCAGCCTTGAGACTGATCATGCGCCCCGTCTGCTGCGCATCTCGGATGAAAAAATCTTCCGATTCGGGATCGTTCAACAGCTGTCCCAATCGTGATACGGCATCGCTATAACGTCCCGCGTCTAGCGACTGTTGAGCTCGGTTTAATTGCTGAATTAGTTCACGTGGCGCGGGCAGAAATACATCCGACGTTGCCAGCCGATGTCGGTTCCCCTCACCGCGCCGTTCGTCCGAACGGCACGCCGACGGTGGGAAGACGAACATGGCGCCGTAGCATAGCCATGCTATTAGTGCAAAACGAAGCGGTGATGTTGCCCGCAACACACACATCCCTAATGAACTCCTCGACCTGGAACAGATTACAGTTGCTGTCGCGATAAGTGTCCTTTTCGATCTCCTTATCATTGTTTGGCTTCTATACGTTTTAGGACAACCCGAATGTTTCGAACCCACGAACGTTTTGCCCATCCTCAACACACCTTGCGACGAACCAGCCAGCGAAAACATCGTTCCTGAATCGCGTTGAACAAAGGGGAGTTTCCTATGAATGTGCGATTGATTGGAAGTAACTCTATGGTAACAAAGGGTTTAAAATCGGGCACGCAATGAACTGGCCAATACGACGATTGGCAAGGCTATCAACAACATCGCCCGGACAGGCCATGGTGTTGTAGATAGTTTGACGAAACGGTTTGATGACGACGATTTTAAGGCCTTTTCTCAAGGTTTTCTTCTTGGCAATTTGGTTGGATTTTCGTCCAGAAATACGTTGCTGAGCCCTGAAAACCTTCATTTTCCGCTGAAAAATTGCCGAAAACGCCAGAAATACGGCCTGGAAACCGGTTTTTGAGCGGAACGGCCTTGTTTTTTAAGCTCTAATTGTTTTTAACATCGCATTA
>JAKVBZ010000063.1 GCA_022448645.1 Pirellulaceae bacterium | reverse complement strand
ACGTCCTTCATCGTCGACCACACGAACGATCACAACATCTCGTTTGATGTTGGTCCCTAATCCGAAACGAATCGCACCTCCTTCAAAAGGAACTGAATGTGCCGTGGCAGTGATACGGACGATCTTTGTCATAGGACTTACTATATCGTTTTTGGGTGCTCAAGATAAAGTGCCGTTATCTGTAGAGCCTCGCAAAGACAAAGGTCACACTTTGCAGTTGCTATTGCGCGTTCCGCCCCAGTCTTTTCAGCTTTCCGAACTATACTTCAAGCGATCATCACGAGTCGCGCATGTAAACAGCCGAGCAAAGGCGAAGATCACCGAAAAAGAACGTTCATCGATCATCATTTGCTTTGCGGTCTAAACGGTGCAATTTTCGCCAATGATCCGCAAATTGCAGGAACCGTTGAGCAAGTGGCCCTAGCAGGTCGGGGTCTTGGTGGATTACAAAAAACTGTCGTTTGGGATGAAAACCCCGCACTGGCACAACGATTCTGTCTATTGATTCGTTGGTTGTTCGGTCCGAGAGAAACGCCATGCCGACTCGACGGTCCACAGCGGCTCGAATGGATTCGTTGTTGTTGACTTCCATGGCTACTTTAAAATCAGATACACGATAGCCCTTATTGACTAAAGCCTGCTCTAAACATTTCCGACTTCCCGAACCAGGCTCTCGCAGTATGAGTGGTACACGAAACAACTGTTGTAGTGTGAGCGATTTTCTTTGAGCCAGGGGATGGCCTGCAGCAGAGAATAACTTCAGTTCATCTTCGGCGATTGGCTGCGCGTGTAAGGCTGTAGAATCCGGCGCTGCGCCAACGAATCCAATTTCCGCTTGGCCGGTTTGCACCATGTCGATTGCTGTGCAACTGTCGGTCACGATAAGCGACTCACGGATTCCCGGACAAATCTTGTGGAATTCAGCCAGTAATTCCGGCATCAACCATTCCGCAGGGACGGTACTGGCGGCGATGGTCAATTCTCCCGATAAGCTCGACGATTTCACCTGCTCTGGCTGCATTGCCTCGGCGGCCAGATCCAAGATTTGGCGGGCGTAGCCTAACAGTTGTTCTCCGCGACTCGTCAGAGAGACTCCCCGCCCATGTCGAGAAAACAGTACCCCGCTAAGCTCACCTTCTAAGATTCCAATCTGCTGGCTGACCGCTGCTTGACTTAGCTGTAGTGACTTTGCGGCTGCCGCAAAGCTTCCCAGGTCTGCTGCCGTGACAAAAGTGTGCAGATGACAAAGATCCACAAGGATATCTTATAGCCCGCCTGGCGTCCCTGTGAATAGCAAGCGTGTTTTGTTAGGTTATTTGGCGCCGGATCCGATGAGTAATCACAGATATTTATGGAAAGGGACTTACGAAACAGGCCTGTAGGGAGCGGATTCGGATAAGGTGGTCGGAGCCGCTTCAGAGTTCATTGGGGAAATGGGGACGTTTATGAGTCATCAACGAATCTCTTTGAGCCACGTCGTGTTATTCCTCAGCCTGGGGCTTTTGTTGGCCTACAGGGTGCGTGGGCAGGAGCTAACACCTGATCCCGGTGAGCCTGCGACTCGAAGTTTTCGTCTGACTTATGCTGTTGAATTAAGCGGAATACCAGAAGATGGCGATATTCGGGTATGGTTGCCGATTCCACCCTCCAACATCGCTCAGGACGTTCAGTTGCTGGATGTCGATATTCCCGCGAAGTATGAAGTGACGAGAGAGCCGGTGTATGGAAATGAGATGCTCACCTTTCATTTTGTCGAGCCACCGGCCAGCAAAGTGTCTTTTGTGATGACCTACCACGTGGTCCGCCGAGAAGTACGGGCCTTCGTTGATAGGCAACCCTACGCCGAACGGCTGGCGTTGAACTCAGAGAAGTTCCTACTACCCAACAAGAACGTACCGATCGTAGGAATACCAACGGAATTGATTCAAGACTTACCAAAAAGGTCCGACACGGTTGCTGGAGCACGCTTGCTCTACGACTTGGTTGATGATTACGTACGCTATGACAAATCGCAGCCGGGTTACGGACGGGGTGACGTCTTGTGGGTGTGTGACAGTCGGTTTGGAAATTGCACTGACTTTCATAGTCTGTTCATCTCGTTGGCTCGCGCACAAGGATTGCCAGCCCGATTTGAAATGGGTTTTCCTCTACCGCCAAAACATGGAAATGGAACGATGAACGGGTATCACTGCTGGGCTTCGTTTTACGTGAAGGAAAACGGCTGGATTCCTGTAGACATTTCTGAAGCGGACAAACACCCAGAATTGAAGGAGTATTATTTTGGTAACTTAACCGAGGATCGAGTAACTTTTACCATTGGGCGTGACATCGAATTGGTTCCCCGACAAACTGGGCCTCCATTAAATTATTTCATTTATCCGTACGTCGAAGTCGGTGGTACGGCACTATCCTCAGAACAGATCCATTTGCAGGTATCGTATGACGATGAGAATTTGTGAACGGAACGGTCGTCAACAGGCCCATGCGTCGACAAATCGACGTCCCAAGCGGGGCCTTAAAAACTAGACCATGAAATTCAAGTTAGCCATAGCAACACGAAAACCACACTCGCTCGCACCATGCCTGCGGTAGGCGCCGTCGCCTCATTAAGAGAATCTTTCCTTTGATTTAAGGTCAACATGTCGCACGAGAAAAAAGAATCGGACCGACGAGAATTCATCAAAGAAACAGCCGTCGCGGCGGCGGCACCTTTTGCTGCTTCGTCTAGCCTTTCGCAAGGATCGGAGACGTCGGAGACCCCGTTTCAGCCAGAAGAACGTTGGCAGGAACGGATCACGCCACCAGATGATGGCAAGAAACTCGGTTGGTTCGTAGACACTCGACGGTGCTTTGGGTGTCATGCCTGT
This sequence comes from Pirellulaceae bacterium, assembly GCA_022448645.1. The sequence goes on along the minus strand of JAKVBZ010000063.1, from coordinate 27,283 downwards.
GAGGTAAGTTGTAAGGCGGAAAATGACGTGCCCCTGGGGAACTTCATCCGACAAACCATTTACAAAGATGTGGGCGAATTTCCTCAGGTCGCACGAGTTTTCCTGCCAATGACATGCCAGCATTGCGAGGATGCACCGTGCATCAAAGCGTGTCCATGTGGAGCGCTCCACAAGGAAGTCGGTGGCACGGTAGCGGTCGACTACAACATCTGCTCGGGACACGGCGCTTGTGTCGAAGTTTGTCCGTACGGTGCCATTTATTTGGATCCTGTCGCGAAACAGGCCGTGAAATGCCACAACTGTTACCATCGGCTTGAGCATGACATGCAGCCGGCGTGTGTGCCGACTTGTCCGGCCGGGGCGCTCCATTTTGGCGACTTGAATGACGACCAATCTGATATCAGCCAGGCAATGGCAGAAGCCGAGGCCAACGAACTAGAGCTGGTGCAATTGCGTCCTGAGAAAGAGACAAAGCCTCGCATGTGGTTTGCCGGCCCGGCACCAGTCGAAGTCGAATCGGACATTCCCCGCGAAGGAGAATCGTATCATGGTGATACTTACAATATTTACAACTGGAAACAGAAAGAGCTCCCTGAATAGCAATTGAGTATCGAAGTCCGGTTCAAGACATCTGCGAATATTTAAATATGCCAAAAGAAAATACAAGCCGTCGTCGCTTTTTGCGTTTGGGGCTGGCTGCCGGAGCGGCGTCAGCCATCGCACCAGCATGGGGATCTGGTGACACATCGAAAGATCCGTCCGACAACGAGAATACTTCCAAGGAAGATTTGTCTCGCCGCGTCGATCTAGAAAAATGGCTCAAAATAAAGGCCGACCCGTATGAGGTCGGAGGTTTCGGGCCTTTACCCGGCGTTTGCCATTTGCCAGGACCACAGGCCAAACGCAACTGGCCTGACCGAGAAAAGTACCGCGACGTTAAAACCATCCCCGGGATGTGCCAACTTTGTAGCTCGGTGTGCGGCATCCTCGGTTACGTCAAGGACGGTCGGGTTATCAAGATTGAAGGCAACCCTCGCGATCCGAATAGCCGAGGTCGTTTGTGTGCTCGTGGGCACGCAGGCCTAAACCATTTATATCACCCAGAACGGTTGCTGTATCCCTTGAAACGAGTGGGGGCCCGTGGTGAGGGTAAATGGAAACGCGTGAGTTGGGATGAGGCTCTCGATGAGATTGCAGTCAAATTGAAGGCCATTCGTGAGAGCGGCAAACCCGAAGAATTTGCTTTTCATCAAGGTCGCCAGCGGAGCAAGGATGCGCTTAAACGATTTTTAGACGCGTTCGGGACAGCCACCCAATTGAGCCATCGGGCTCTTTGTTCGGGAAATCGACGCGCGGCAAATTTGACGTACTTGTGGGAGAGCGACTGGGATCTAAATGATGTCGAACATTCCAAATACATTCTAAACTTCGGCAGTAACGCCTTTGAGGCACATCAAGGCCACGTGCCGTTCGCACAGCGCATTCAAAACGGACGATTCAACAACGGGGCCAAACTTGTCACGTTCGATGTGCGGCTTTCCAACACGGCAGGTGCAAGCGACGAATGGTTTGCACCGTTTCCTGGAACCGATGGCGCTGTGGCGTTGGCGATGAGCCACACGATTATTTTTGAGAACCTACATCATGCTGACTTTATCGAAACGTGGACGAACGTTTCCGTCACCGATTTACGCCAGCATCTGGAGCCTTACACTCCGGAATGGGCTTCCCACGTTAGCGGTATCAATGCGGCGGATATCCGCCGCATTGCTCGTGAATTTGCCCAAGCGGCACCAGCCTGCACGACGATGTGCAACCGAGGCAGTTCAGCGCATCTGAACGGCTATTACAACGACCGCGCCATACATCTATTGAATGCCATCGTAGGCAGCGTGGGCAAGCAGGGTGGCTGGTGTTGGTCGCCGTGGAGCGGATTAGATCCTATTGTCAAAACTCCCACGATGCCCCCCAAAGCTAAAACATGGAGTGTCTTAGAAGACCCACCGGAATATCCTTTGGCGAATGTTTGGAGGCGAATGAGGGTTGGCGAGCTGGTTTATCTTTACTTACTTCAAGGTCGTGCCAAGTTACAGGCCTACATGACCTACAACCTGGACTCCCCGCTCACGTGGCCGGAAGAAAGCCTGACTCAACAAGTGCTCACCGATGAAAAACTGATTGAGTTCCACGTTTGCATCAATTGCTTTTATAACGAAACGGCTCATTACGCAGACATCGTCCTGCCGTGGGCCACATACCTGGAACGCTGGGATTTAGACGCGCGTGCCTCCTACAATTTAAAACCATACGTGGGAGTGAGGACGCCTATGATTCGCCCGTTGGGAGAATCCAAAGATGTGCGAGAATTTTTTCCAGAACTGGCCAAACGTATTGGTGGAGGAATGGAGAAATGGTTCGAGCAGAGTCCGGACGAGTATATGGAGCAATGGGCCAGTAACGTTCCTGAGAATCCCGCCACGGGCAAAAAGGGACTGGATCGACTTTTGGACGAAGGATTTTGGGAAGGTGACCAGGAGCCGTTTTACGAACCGTATGTTCGAGAACTGACCAAAGAAGAATTGCAAGATGCTGTTGTCGACGAGCAGACGGGAGTCATCACCAAAGATGGCGTAGGCATCGGTATCATGCAGGATGGACGAGCGTTACGTGGCTTTGCCACTCCTACAAGAAAACTGGAAGTCCGCAGTTTGTTCGTGCATAAAATTGGAAAGAACGAAGACTGTAGTGAATTAATTGCTCAAAGCGGCATCACCCGGACAAAAAATCGCCCGAAAAAACATGCCGGTCACGATGTTGCTGTGGACTCCATGCCGTCCTGGTTTCAGCCTGTAGAACATCGTGAATTAGCGGAAACCGAGTTGGTAATGACAAGTTTTAAATGGAATGTTCACAACCACGGCCGCACGATGAACTTGAAGTGGTTGGCTGAAATCGTGCATTCAAATCCGGCATGGCTCCACCCCGATACAGCCGCCGAATTTGGCCTTGAGGATGGCGATTGGATTGAAGTCACTTCGTACTTTTCCCGAGAACTACAACAGCAGTCACCTCATCTTCAACGGAATGACTTGCAGGCAACGGGGGACCGTCGCAAATTAGCAACCATGCGCGTGCCGATTGTCACGATGCAGGGCATCCACCCTCGAGTCATTGCCATGAGTAACAGTTGTGGCCATTGGCAGTATACGAGTGTGGCGCAGGCCCGGCGGCAGCCAGCCCACAACAGCCAGTTGGAGGGATGTGACCCTGTCGGTTACCGTGACGCCGATTGGGAACGCAACATGTGGTGGGAAGATCACTCCAACGGTGACCCACATGCTTGGCAACCCAACACAGGAAATGGCTGGAATCAAAACCGAATCATGCCAATTGCTCCAGACCCCGTGAGTGGACAACAAGCTTTCCACGACACGGTCGTGACCATCAAGAAGGTGGGGTAGAATCATGGTGGCAAATCAATGTGTCTGCCGTCTTTTAGCGCCTGAGCTTGCCTCTTAAGGGGCAAAGAGGTCAAAGTTGTGACGCTATCCCAATACCTAGTCCCACGAAATAATGGCAGAGGTAGGTTTTGATGTGTGTTCGTGAGACGGCCGCGCGTGCGGGAATGTATCACCTTTTGGCTCGGTTGTGGATCAGCGAAGTCGATACGGCCTTATTGCTGACCTTGTCCACGACTGACTTGCACGATTCCTGGACGGAGGCTGGAGGTATCCTACCGGATGGGAATGGCCCAGAGACCGTCGAGATATTGGCAGCAGATTACTGCCAGTTATTTATCGGTCCGCATGGTCATCTACCACCGTATCAATCGGTTTGGCAAGAAAGGATCCTGGACGGCGCAGCCGCTGCCTCGATGAGAAAATACATGGCGGCGGTTGGTTATTCCGAAAAGCGATTGCCAGAAGGTGTTATGCCAGATCACCTGGGGGTTCAGCTTGATTTCATGGCAGAACTACTGGGGCGTGCGATGGAAGATTCACCCGACCGTAACCTATTGATGGAGATTGCTGACAATTTCGTCGCCCAGCATCTTACTTGGACGCGAGAACTAACGAATGCCGGCGAGCGACAAGCGCAGACCGATTTTTATCAGGCCATGATCAGGATGACGGCGGAGTTTTTGGAAGCGACATAACCCTACCGGTTGGATCACTGAAAGGATCCATTGTGATTAGGAGGGTTGACGGTCGTTTCGTGGCTCTCCGAACGGCCACGATCCGTATCATCGCTCACAGCCCCATCTTTTATTGAACCAGCAGTGCTCGAATTGTTAATTGGAGCGCCATTGCTGTCAGAGTGCGAGTGATCATTACCATTCGCGTGACTATCGGTAGAATGTAGCGCCGACTTCTTGGTCCAGTCGCGTCTTTGCCTTGAACTGGGAATGCTCATTTTTTGCCGGTATTTGGTAACAGTCCGGCGGGCCACATCGACTCCACGGCGATTTAGTTCTTTCACAAGTTCATCGTCGCTGTAAGGCTTACTCTTGTCTTCGTTATCCACCACTTCTTGCAATTTGATCCGCACTTTGTCCCAGGCGATCTCTTCGCCGTCAGAGCTGATGGTACCTCCGACAAAAAACCGTTTGAGTGGATAAATGCCGCGTGGAGTTTGAATGTACTTGTCGTCGACTGCACGGCTGACAGTAGTGACATGAACGCCAACTTTTTCGGCAATTTGCTGCATCTTCAGCGGCTCAATGGCCTCAGGCCCTTCATCGAGGAAACGTGTCTGATGATCAACAATTGCCTGGGCAACCCGCGATAAGGTGTTCTTCCGTTGGTGAATCGATTCGATCAACCACTGTGCCGCATTTACTTTGCGTTTAATGAACTCTTTTTCTTCAGATGACAGATCGCCACTCATCCAGCGGCGCCGATAAACTTCACTAATACGCAGGCTTGGCGTCCGGCCATCTTCCAAACGGATCACGTAGGCCCCTGTTTCGTTCTTTTCTACGACGACATCCGGTGTGATCGCGGGCACGAACACTTCTCGAAACATGGAACCTGGCTTGGGATTGAGTCTTCGAAGCTCAGCCCAAGCAGCTTTGATTTGGTCAATACTGAAGCCGGTTTTGCGTTCGATCAGTGGTAGACGGTTGTCCGCCAGGTCGTTGAGATGGCCGGAAATCAGCGTCTTCATTTCTTCGTAGTGGGGAATGCCTGGCTGCAACTGCAGCAATAAACATTCACGCAAGTCGCGTGCACCGACTCCGGGAGGATCCATTTGTTGAATCACAGACAACGCCTCGTGTGCCAGTGCCAGCTGCTCTTCTGTGGCATCTCGAGGTAACAGGTCTGCGACCTGTCCGTTCAATAATCCATCGCCATTGAGATTGTGGATGATCATCTGACCTATCGCACGAACGTCGTCCGACAGATCAAATTCACTCAACTGTTGTTCCAAATGATCTTGGAGTGTTTCTGGCCGCGCGGTCACATTGGCCATGGCGTCGAGTTTTCGATCACCCTCTTCTTCAATTCGGGTGGCAGAACGACGAGGTGCTTCGTCAAAGTGATCCGGGACATCCCGATCGAGCTGCATAAGCCGCTCGAAATCCTCTTCATTATTTGATTTGTCGTCAACAACCAACTCGCGTTCTTCGTTATTAAGCGAGTCGGCGGTTTCTTGTTGATCTTGTGTTTTCGCCGGCTCGTCAGGAAGATCGGGATCGCGCTCGGGCATTTCCAAAAGCGGATTCTCATTCAGCTCCTGTTCGATGCGTTCTTGCAAAGCCATGATGGGCAGTTGCAGAATCTCCATGGACTGGATCATCCGCGGTGCCAGCACCTGCTTCTGAACGAGTCGCTGTTCTTGTCCGATGGATAGACGCATTCGAAATCAACCTAAAAATGGTGTTCTTCGATGAGCAGTAGCCCACTAGAGTTCAATTTACCTCAAAACTCGATCAAGGCTCAGTTTTGTAAGATTGTTTTTTGGGAATTGCCAGGATTCCAAAACCTGTGAAATTCAGCCGAAAACTTGTCTACATGCCAAGTTAAGCCTTAATTTCCGTCTGTAACCTTTGTGAAGGATGCGCCTTTCCGAAGCGATTTGCCGCAGCTTTTGTGGAAATAAGGGATAAGGCGTCAGGATCCATCATTGCTAATTTCGCCGAGTGCTTGATTGAGTCCGGGGATATTCAGACCTCCGGCGGCGTCCTTCATGGCATCAGCGTGCAATTGTTTGGCTTTTTGCAGAGCCTGATTGACAGCTGCCGGAATAAGGTCCTCGATCATCTCTCGCTCATCGTTTTCCACTAGCGATGGCTCAATCGTTACACGCAACACATCTCCCGCGCCGTTAGCTTCGACTTCGACCATTCCGCCGCCAGCCGAACCCACAACACGCTGTGTTTTCAATTGCTGTGCCACATCCTGCATCATGGACCCCATCTGCTGGGCTTGTTTCATGATGGAGGCCAAGTCACCGAGTCCTTTGAACAACTTTTATTCCTCCTGGTACTGTTGGCATAGGAGATGCGCGCGCATCCCTAATTCCACTCTATCTAGGCGCCAAAAACTAACCGCCACGCGGTTGATCAACTCGCACCAGTTCCGCATCGAATAGTTCGATGGCCCGACTTACCGTCGGATGCGAGGCGATTTCTCGCATTTGCTGGCGACGACTTACAACGGGGACCGTTGTCTTTTGCGAAGCCTTGGTACCTTCGATCGTGTTGAACTGGAGTCTTACGCTGACGCCGGTTTCTTCCTGCAATGCGCGTTCCAATTGAGAACGTCGTTCAGCAGATTCACAGAAAGTTCTACAGGAATTGTAGCGTTCAGGAAACCCAATGACCAGACAATTTGGCGCGGAATTTGCACTGGCAAGGTCAATGCTTTCGGCCTTGAGAGCCTGGTCGACGATGAGGCCGTCCAGCCGGGAGATGGCGGACTTCCAAATTTGTAAAACGTTATCTGGATTCAGGTTGAGAGAAGAGTGTTTGGATGCCAGGACAGTTTTGTCAGCGTCCGGAGTAGAAGTAGTTTTCGCGGGAGAGGCCGTCTGTCCAGGAGACGAACTGTGTAATTGGTCCTGGACTAACGAGCTGGTTGACGATCCGTTGGTAGAATTCGAAGTCTGCTGGATTTTACCGGCTACGGCTGGTTCATGTATTTTTTTTTTCAACGCCACCGAATTCTTACTAATGGCTTGGCTGGAATCGGTGCGGAGCTCAGCAATTATTTGGCTCAGGCCCTCTAGATCCTCCAGTTTAGCTATGCGAACCACGGCCATTTCTAGCAGGATGCGACCGTGCGTACTTTGCCGCATTCGCACGGCCGTTTGGTCCAGGACTTGAATTCCGGCGAGGATTCCTTCCAGGCCGAGCTGTTGTGCGAGCGCTGTAAGCTGTTCGGACTCGGAGTTGTCACAATAAAGGAGCAATTCCGGCTGACAGCCAACCGCAATTGCCATCATATCTCGGAAGTAACCGAGTAATTGGTCCAACAGGGGACCAGGATCTACTCCTTCCTGGATAGCTTGATCCAATTCAGCCAAGGCCACATTGCAGTCTTTACGTGCCAAGCCGTCCACCAGATTAAATAGGCGAGTGGATCCGGCGGTTCCCAGCATTTGGTGCACATTCGCAGCGCGAATATCCTTGGCTCCGAACGCCAAGAGTTGTTCCAAAAGGGATTGGCTATCGCGCATTGAACCGGCGGCCCGCCTAGCGAGCAGCTGGAGTGCCTCGGGTTCAACTGCGACATTTTCAGCCGCTGCGATTTGCTTTAGTCTGCCAGCAATTGCATCCGGTCGTATGCCAGCAAAGTCGAATCGCTGACAGCGCGACAGGACGGTGATGGGGATTTTTTCTGGATCCGTCGTGCAAAAAACAAATTTGACGTGTTCCGGCGGTTCTTCGAGTGTTTTCAGGAGGGCATTGAAGGCCTGCGTTGTCAGCATGTGGACTTCGTCAATGATATAAATCTTGAATCGTGCGCGACTGGGTCTGACGTTTACATTGCTTCGCAGCTGACGAATTTCGTCAATACCACGGTTACTTGCGCCATCGATTTCAAGCACATCGACGTCCTCCCCGGTAGCCACACCCTGACACATATCACAGGAGTTGCAGGGAGTCACCGTAGGGCCATCCTGGCAGACCAATGCTTTTGCCAAAATACGAGCTGCTGACGTTTTGCCGACGCCACGTGGCCCGGTGAACAAATAGGCGTGCCCCACCCGATTGGTGCGAATGGCATTTTGCAATGCCTGGGCAACTGGGTTTTGCCCGACTAACTGCTCGAACAGTTGTGGTCGATACCGTCGAGCGACGACGACGTAATCTTGGGGTAAATCGTCTTGGGCCAAACCGTCTGGGGATAAATCAAGCGCGTCTGTCCTAGTGGTTTCCGCAAGAGGCTCGTCCGAGATGTTAGCGTTGTCACTGCTCATGAGTTGTTCAGTCGGTATCCAGGGACGAGCGGATGTCCGGCCTAGAAGCACTTCTGGACGGGAGAGGCCCTCGAACAAAGGTACCCCGTTTAGGGCTGCTCCGGTTAAGGCCTGACCCGGTTCACGGATCCCCCTAACGAGGGCCACTCGCATCCAGTCACACCACAGTAGTTGTACGCTTTGTGACCGTCAGCGTCAAAGGGGACTCTGTCCGCTTTCCGGCACTTCGAGGATTGCCCCTTGCCAGGACACTGACCACTCCACATGATGGTTTGCATGCAGGGACTCAACCAGCGCGCCGTCGAACTTTGCAATCAGATTGCGGACCAAGCTGATCTTTTGCGCGTTTCCGTCACGGTGAATGAAATTGGCAGTAGGATCATTGATTGTGGGGTGGAGTCTGCGGGTGGATTGGACGTTGGAATCCGGTTGGCCGAAGTCTGTTTGGCAGGCTTGGGGCAGGTTCAACTTACTTACGATGCTCACGATTCCTGGCCGGCGGTGGTCGTTTCAACAGACCATCCTGTAGACGCCTGTATGGCATCGCAATATGCAGGCTGGCAATTAATCACCGAAAATTATTTCGCGATGGGATCTGGGCCTTTTCGTGCTGCCGCCGGGCGTGAAGAGTTGTTTGACTCGATCGGACGCCGTGAAACCCCCGTAGAGCATGCGGTAGGTGTTTTGGAGGCTTCGCAGATACCACCTCCAGAACTTTGTGTCGACATCGCGGCGGCCTGTCAGGTATCGCCCGATCAGCTGACATTGCTTGTTGCGCGTACTGCAAGCCATGCGGGAAACTTGCAAGTTGTGGCCCGCAGCGTGGAGACCGCATTGCACAAAATGCATGAACTCGGATTTGATTTGGAAAAAGTTTCTCATGGAATCGGCACTTGTCCGCTTCCGCCGATTTCTGCCGATGATTTGACCGGTATCGGGCGAACGAACGATGCGGTGCTGTACGGGGCACAAGTCACCCTTTGGGTAGCTGCGGCGGATGAAGAAATACGCGAGTTAGGACCACAGATCCCAAGTTGCTCATCGAGTGATCATGGAGCACCCTTTGCAGAAATCTTCGAACGTTACGACAAGGATTTCTATCGCATCGATCCACATTTGTTCAGTCCGGCACGGATTACGCTGATCAATATCCGCTCAGGTAATTGCTTTCGCTTTGGCGAGCTAAGGCTGGACCTCGCCCGAAAATCGTTCTTGGCTTAGGCGCGCGTGATACTGCCCGTGGAATCGGCGTGGAAGGATGGCCAAGTGGTAATGGCGTGATTCTCGGTAAGCATGCAAGCGTACAACAAGGAGGAATGAATGACACGAAAAAACCACCGCCAACGAACCCTGAAATCTTCCGTCAAGAACGTGCGATTTCAAGAAAAACCTGAGGGGAGAGAAATATTGGCGAATTTCGTTTGTGCAGCAATGGGTTGAGTTTCTATTGGATAGCGTCGAATGCTCCTACGAGAAAGCTGTTCCCAGGTCATCATCGGTGCTGAAACGATCGTGGGTCACATCTGTATTGAAATTAGAAATAAGTTGAACATTTAGCCCCTGATTTTGGGTGGCTTGACTTCCCTGGTCAGGATTTTGTGTATTTGGCATTACTTTGTGATCGAGCTAATTCGTGGGCGGGAAGCGTGAACTCCGCCTTCCAGTAGTTTTCGAGAGCCCCTTTTAAGATAGCTCCTTTTAAAATGCTCCGCTCCGAGTTTTCGGTAAATGGTTTATGCGAGTTGCCGTCTTAGCAAATCCGAACAGCTGGTACCTGCAGGATATTCGCAGGGCTGCTGCCGACCAGCATGAAATCATGCCTGTGTCATTTTCAACACTGGCTGCCAATCTGGGGCCCGATGGTCTGCAGGTGGCATCGGGAACTGGGACAGCCAAACCGACGGTGCACGAGATGGACGCCATGCTGGTGCGCACGATGCCTCCTGGTTCTCTCGAACAAGTCGTATTTCGCATGGACATCCTCGCCGGACTGGAATCGGCCGGTCGGGTGGTAGTAAATTCCGCTAAAGCCATGGAAGCGGCAGTCGATAAATTCCTGTCGTTGTTGCGATTGGCCGAAGCTGGCCTGACCGTGCCTCGTACATTTGCCTGCCAAACGAGCGACGAAGCACTGACTGCGTTCGAATCACTCGGACGTGATGTTGTGATTAAACCTTTGTTTGGGAGTGAGGGGCGAGGCATCACGAGAGTTTCTGATGATGATCTGGCCTACCGAGCCTTTCGTATGCTGGAAAGCATGGGAGCTGTCATCTATGTACAAGAGTTCATACCGCACGCCGGTAGTGACTGGCGTGTTCTGACCATTGGCGATCGCATGTTTGGCATGAAACGGTACAATAGTGCCGACTGGCGCACCAATGTAAGCCGAGGAGCGAGCGCGGAACCGTTGGAAATTGACGACCGCCTGGCACAGATTGCTCGGACAGCGGCGTCGGCGGTGGGGGCCACTATTGCCGGAGTCGACGTGCTTCCCGGGACGGATGGACGGTGGTATGTTCTGGAGGTGAATGCAGTCCCGGGATGGAAACGTCTCAGCCAAGTCTTGTCTGTTGACGTGGCTCAACTCGTGTTGCAGCACGTCAGAGAACTAATCGAACATCGCTAGTCGCAACGTCAGGTCGGTCGGCGGCTAGGCCAAAATGAAATTCCGCTCTTCGCCCCCCAGAGGAGGCTCATCGTCAGACGGGGTGGCAGGTTTGAAGCGGTCGATGTCATGGCAACCTGAGGGTTGGGGACTGTGCTCGACGGCAGCAATCCTAAACATCCATTATGATGGACCGCCTCCCTGCATCCACTCAAACCGCTGAAGTGCCCCCAGAGAGAGGGCGTACTGCGTCAAATTTATGTCCTCACCTCATTTTATCAATGTAGGCCACCAGCTGAGTCGAACAGCTGAGAACATGCCCCACGGCATCGCCATCGCTGTCCCTCAGGGAAGAAAGGCCAATGGTCGCCGGAAATATTTAACCTGCACGTTTCGCGAACTCGACGAAGACTCCAACCGCCTGGCAAACGGGTTACGCGGTATGGGAGTGCAAGAGGGCATGCGATTGGTCTTGATGGTTCGGCCTGGGATCGAATTCATTTCACTCACCTTTGCTCTGTTCAAAGTAGGCGCAGTGGTGGTGCTGATTGATCCGGGTATGGGCCGCCGTCATTTGCTGGATTGTATCGAGCAGGTGAATCCGGATGGCTTTCTCGGCCTGTCCATTGTGCAGGCCGCACGAGTGTTGTTGAGGCGACGATTTCCCAACGCCAGATTCAACGTTACCGTTGGGCGCCGGTGGTTTTGGGGAGGACCCACGGTAGACCAGTTCCGGGCCGATAGTCCGGCCACGCCGCTTCCTCTACAGAGTTCTGCCGACACACCTGCGGCGATCATTTTTACGACGGGCAGTACTGGCCCGCCCAAGGGCGTGGGGTATCGCCACGGCAACTTCCAGGCTCAAGTCGATCAATTACGAGACACCTACGACATTCAGCCGGGCGAAATTGATCTGCCAGGTTTCCCCCTGTTTGCGCTGTTTAACTGTGCCATGGGTGTAACAACTGTCATTCCGGACATGGACCCCACACGTCCCGCACAGGTGAATCCCAGAAACATCATTGAAGCTGTCGAGGATTGGCAGGTAACTCAGGCATTTGGGTCACCGGCATTGTGGAACGTAGTAGCGCAATACGGAAAACGTCATGAGATACGGTTGCCGACGTTAAAACGGGTCTTATCGGCCGGAGCCCCCGTGCCACCAAGAGTGTTACGAGGTGTAACAGACATGATTGCATCGGATGGAGAAATGTTTACTCCGTATGGTGCCACCGAAGCCCTGCCTGTTGCGAGCATCGGCGCTGCGGAAATACTCGATGATACGGCCGCCAAGACGCGTGATGGCGGAGGGACTTGTGTCGGTAGGAGGTTTTCCGGAATCGATTGGAAAGTAATTCGTATTTCTGATGATCCGATCGAACAATTGGAAGATGTGATCGAGATGCCACCAGGCGAAATAGGTGAACTGATCGTGACAGGTGCCGTCGTTACAGATGCCTACGTCACTCGCACAGAAGCCAATGCTGCCGGAAAAATTGCCGTCGGTGATCGTGTTTGGCACCGGATGGGCGACGTAGGTTATTTGGACACACACCAGCGGTTTTGGTTCTGTGGACGCAAGGCTCATCGAGTGCAATCGCCCGCAGGAACGTTGTATACGGTACCCTGTGAAGCGATTTTCAACGAACATCCGTCTGTATTTCGATCCGCTCTTGTCGGGCTGGGATCGCCAGGTGAGCAGCTGCCGGTCTTGATCGTAGAACTCGATCATGCCCGTGAAGAGATCTCGGACGAAAGGGAGCAGTTGATCAACGAACTGGGCATCCTGGCAGCGAAGCATTCCCATACGGAGGGCATACGCCACTATCTTGTTCATCCGGATTTTCCCGTCGATATCAGACATAATTCCAAGATCTTTCGTGAAAAACTGGCAAAGTGGGCGGTAGAACAAACTCTGTACGAAACAGCAAGGAGCTCGAAGTGCGTGTGTTAGTGACCGGGGGCAACGGATTCCTGGGCCGATACATTGTCGAGCAGCTCATAGAACGTGGAGACCAAGTTCGCAATCTGTCGCGCCGGACAGCACCCGAATTGGCGGACCTGGGAGTCGAAAATCACATAGGAGATCTACAAAATCCCGCTACTACCGATGCTGCTTGTCGCGATATGGAGGCAGTTTTTCATGTAGCAGGTGTGGCAGGTATTTGGGGACCCTGGAAGTACTACTACGGGATCAACACCTTAGGTACTCGAAACCTGTTACGATCCGGACAATTGGCGGGTGTCAAACGATTTGTCTACACTAGCAGTCCAAGTGTCACGTTTGACGGAACGGATCAAATCAATGTTGACGAGTCTGCCCCGTATCCGAGTCGGTGGTTATGTCACTATCCACACAGCAAAGCACTTGCCGAACAGGAAGTGCTGGCGAGCAACGGACGACATGACATGTTCACGTGTTCGCTTCGGCCCCACTTGATCTGGGGCCCCCGAGACGGACATTTGGTTCCTAGGCTGGTTGACCGCGCAAGGCGTGGCCGATTGCGCCGTGTGGGAGACGGATCTAATTTGGTCGACATGATTTACGTCGAGAATGCCGCCACCGCCCATTTGCGAGCCTGTGACGCTCTGCGACTGGGTTCTGCAGTGTCTGGAAAGGCGTATTTCCTTAGTCAGGGAGAACCGGTGGGTTGTTGGCAGTGGATTGACGAGTTGCTTGCCCAAGTGGACCTGGGACCGGTGACACGGTCGATTTCTAAGCGTACGGCATGGCGACTGGGGCACTCGCTGGAGTGGGCCTATCGGCTGCTGAATCTTTCAGGAGAACCGCCGATGACGCGTTTTTTGGCGTCACAATTGGCAACTTCCCACCACTTTAACATTTCGGCTGCTCGCCGTGATTTTGGGTTTGTCCCTGAAATAACTACGAAAGAAGGCATGCGCCGGCTGTCTCAGTGGTGGGATTTAGGCTGAGAAGTCAAACCTTGCCATTACAGAACGACAAGGGTGGCGGTTGCCAATTCGGCTCAGAAGCGATAACTTCAACGTTTGTCGTTGGCCAGTTTCATCAGCCACGCGAGCCGTCCGTTACCACGCGAGGACTATCTTCGATACACGCGTCGGCTTGTATCACGTTGCTGCATCGGACGCCATTCTTCGTAACCTACTTGTCGAGCAGGAATTCTTGACAGGGATGTTTGTATGATTGCCAATACACCAGGCTCGCAGCTTCCTGACCACTTGAGGGTTGTGGTGACGGGTATCGGTTTGACATCCCCCAATGGTAATTCCTACCGTGAATTTCGTGAGAACCTACTCAATGGCGTGAGTGGCGTCTCTCCCTACAACATTCGCTATGTGGGCGACACGCTAGCCGGAATTTGCGATTACGACGAGCAGCGTTATCAGTCTCGAAAGGCCGTCCGCCGCGGTACGAGAGCGGGCAGCATTGGCATCTATTGTGCCCAAGAAGCCATCTCGGACGCGGGCATTGATTGGGAAAACACTGACAAAGATCGCGTTGGGATTTATGTTGGCGTGACTGAACACGGGAACGTCGAGACAGAAAACGAGATCCATGAACTCAAAGGATATGACTACGACACCAGTTTTTGGTCACACCACCATAATCCACGTACGGTGGCCAACAATCCGGCTGGTGAAATCTCTCTGAACTTGGGGATTACAGGACCGCACTACACGATTGGTGCAGCCTGTGCTGCGGGAAATGCCGGTGTGATTCAGGGATTGCAAATGCTGTTGCTAGACGAATGTGATTTGGCATTGGCGGGTGGAGTTTCCGAAAGCATTCACACCTTCGGCATCTTCGCTAGCTTTAAGAGTCAAGGAGCGTTGGCGGAACACGAAGATCCCGTACGAGCATCACGGCCGTTCGACGCTGACCGCTCTGGCATTGTTGTGGCTGAGGGAGGCTGTTTGTACACCCTCGAACGACTGAGTGATGCTCGTAAACGGGGCGCCACAATCTATGCAGAAGTTGTCGGTTACGCACTGAACAGTGACGCTTCGGATTTTGTATTGCCCAATCCACAACAGCAAGCCAAGTGCATTCGAACGGCACTTCGTAAAGCGGGTCTGGCAGCTGAACAGATCGGCATTGTCAGTACGCATGCGACGGGTACCGCCACGGGGGATGCTCAAGAATGTCTGGCTTTGCAGGATGTCTTTGGTGATCAGTGCAAAAATACTTTTTTTAATAATACAAAGAGTTTTATTGGTCACGCGATGGGCGCGGCCGGGTCGCTGGAATTGGCCGGGAACATGGTCGGCTTTCAGGACGAGATGTGCCATGCCACGATTAACATCGACCGATTGGATGAGCAGTGTGCCCTTCCTGGCTTGGTGATGAACGAATCTCGGAAAGTGGGACGTGTGGACTACATCCTGAATAACTCGTTCGGCATGCTTGGTATTAATTCGGTAGTCATAGTCAAAAGAGTGTAAGAAAATAGTTTTGGAGAAATCTGGATGACAAGCTCAGAAATCCGCGAAGAGATTATTGACATATTAAACGACATCGCTCCTGACGAAGATCTTAGCGACCTGCAGGACGAAATCGCCTTTCGTGATCAGGTGGAACTGGACAGCATGGATTTTCTCGATATCGTGATGGAACTGCGCAAACGACATAAAATCCAAATCCCTGAAGAAGATTACGGAGCATTGGCGAGCATGCAGTCGACAGTCACCTATCTTGAGCCCCTGCTGAAAGACGTGGCGCGCGTGTCGTAAAGCGCGCTTTCCATCGGCTTGAAGGAGGGCCACTAGCAAATTCCCTCCGGACGGAAAACGGATCCCTTTGTCGCGCGGGTACTCCCATGTACGATACGATTATTATCGGCGCCGGCATGTCGGGACTAGCGGCTGGCATTCGACTGGCGCATTACGACCAGCGTGTCTGCATTCTCGAACGGCACTATACAATCGGTGGCCTGAACTCTTTTTACCGATTGGACGGTCGTGATTACGACGTGGGACTGCATGCCGTCACGAACTTTACGCCGCGTGGCACCAAAAAGGGTCCGCTCGCCAGATTACTGCGTCAGTTAAGATTCCGCTGGGAAGATTTTTCTCTGGCACCCCAAATTGGCTCAAAAATCGCTTTTCCCGATGTCACTCTAGAGTTCAACAACGATTTTGGTCTGTTGGAAAGTGAAATCCACAAATACTTCCCTGCCGAAAAAGATCGTTTCGCAGAACTATTGGGAAAGATTGTCGAATACGATGATTTGGAGTCTTCCACGTTTGACATGTCTGCTCGAGAGATTCTGGCGGCAACCATTCACGATCCATTGCTGGTCGAGATGCTACTGTGTCCTATGATGTGGTACGGGAACGCGCGTGAGAAAGACATGGACTTTGGGATGTTTTCCATTATGTTTCGCAGTATTTTCTTAGAAGGCCTGGCCCGTCCGTTGCTGGGGGTACGATTGATTCTGAAGAACCTGGTACGTCGTTTTCGATCACTGGGGGGCGAATTAAAGTTACGACACGGCGTCCAGCAGATTGTTCACGAAAACGAAAAGGCCTGCGGAGTTGTCCTTGACGATGGTGGGGAAATCAGTGGTCGGCGTATTCTCTCATCAGCTGGTTGGCATGAAACTCTCCGGATGTGTGGCGACACGGTGGTTCATGACAACCCCGCCGGGCAGCTCTCCTTCGTGGAGGCCATGATGACTCTGGATCGACAACCAGAACAATTAGGACACCGATCCACGATCGTCTTCTTTAACGATTCAAAAGACTTTACCTGGCAAAACCCAAGCCAGACATGTGATGTACGTACGGGGGTCATTGCTTCCCCTAACAATTACCAGTACGGACATGTGGATGGAGAACCCGGGCAGTTGGACGAAGGTACGATTCGCGTGACAGCACTGGCCAATCATCAACGCTGGTTTGAAATGCCGGAAGAAGAATACCGATTAGAGAAACTACGTTGGCTTGACCGAATCGTAGCATCGTCTGTGCGATTCATGCCAGATTTCCGTCGGCACATCGTCGCCACTGATTTCTTTACGCCCAAAACGATTCGCCGGTTTACCTGGCACGAAAATGGTGCAGTGTATGGAGCCCCAGACAAACATTTAGACGGAACAACACCACTCGAAAACCTCTACATCTGCGGGACAGACCAGGGTTATGTCGGTATCATAGGTTCTATTGTGAGTGGCATTACCATGGCGAACCGATATTGTTTGCGAACGGCTTAGAGCGAACCCGAAATTGTATGTCTAAAGATTTTCTAAAAGGTGCACGCGACTACTATGATGTCGTCGTGATTGGCAGTGGTTTGGCCGGTTTAACCTGTGCTAATGTGCTGGGTCGAGCCGGGCATTCGGTATTGCTATTGGAACAGCATTATAAATTAGGTGGTCTTGCTACCTGGTTTAAACGGCCTGGCGGTCACATCTTCGATATCTCCTTGCACGGTTTTCCGGCAGGCATGATCAAAAGTTGCCGTCGCTATTGGACTCGCCAGATCGCCGATTCTATTGTCCAGCTGAAGAACATACGGTTTGACAATCCAATGTTTTCCCTGACGACCAGCTACAACCGAGATGACTTCACTCGCCTGCTGACCCAGCAGTTTGGTGTGGAGCCCGACCAGGTTACTGCATTTTTTGATGCGGCTCGGGGGATGAATTTTTATGACGATCAATCACTTACAACAGGCCAATTGTTCGAGCAATACTTCCCTGGTCGGACGGACATCGTAAGGTTGTTAATGGAACCCATCACCTATGCCAATGGTTCCACCCTGGAAGACCCTGCCATCACGTACGGCATTGTTTTTTCCAATTTCATGTCTAAAGGAGTTTTTACGTTCGAAGGTGGAACGGACCGCCTGATCCAATTGATGCATCAAGAGCTACAACGAAATAATGTGGATGTCCGGATTCGATGTGATGTGGAGCGGATTCACGTGCGCCATGATCGAGTCGCGGCAGTAGAAGTGGGTGGCCGTGTCATTCGGACGCGAGCGGTTGTCTCGAACGCCAACTTACTGTCAACGATCTTCCGACTGGTAGGAGAAGAACCGTTTGACCGCAATTTTCTCGACGAGGCTAAGGAGGTGCGGGTCAACAACTCGAGCACCCAAGTCTACATGGCGCTGAAGCCCGACGAGGAATTAGAAGAGTCGACCGGAGATTTATTGTTTAGCTCTACGGCGCCGGAATTCCGCACAGACCTGTTACTGAGCCGAGATATTACCAGCCGAACATTTTCGTTCTACTATCCCAGGACAAGGCCACAAGGTCGGGCCCGGTCTCTTGTCGTCTCGAGCACCAATGCCAATTTTGAAGACTGGAATTCTCTATCGCCCGAGGAATATGAACTCAGCAAACAGGATCTGATCGACGACACGTTGGATGCCATCGAGCAATACGTTCCCAATGCGCGCACACGAATGGATCACGTCGAAGCCTCGACACCAGTCACCTTCCAACATTACACGCGGCATGTACAGGGAGGCAGTTTTGGCACCAAATTCGAAGGCTTGTCGGTCAGTCGATCCCTACCCGAGCAGGTAGCTGGACTGTACCATGCGGGTAGCGTCGGAATTATCATGTCGGGTTGGTTGGGTGCCATCAATTACGGGGTCATCGTAGCCAACGACGTCGACGGTCAATTGACCAAGGCCACGTCGAGCACTACGGCTACGACCATGTCCAAGTCCTGAAATGACGGGTCGTCACCTAGAACAAGATCCTTTATTTAGACGAGTCCCATAGGAAACATGGCCACACAACCGATGGACATACATCAAGCAATCCCACATCGACCACCCATGCTGTTGGTTGACGAAGTCGTTCAGTGTGATCAGGACCAAATTGTTTGCCGAAAACAATTTCGCGCCGACGAATTTTTCCTGCAAGGTCACTATCCCGATCGTCCGATCGTTCCCGGTGTCATTCTTTGTGAGTTTGCCTTACAAGCTGGGGCGATTTTATTATCGGAGCTTGTGACGCCGGAAGGCGGTGTTCCTGTGGTTACACGAATGAACGACGTGAAGTTTAAAAGAATCGTTGATCCCGGAGAGACGGCTGAAGCTACCGTTTCGCTCCACGAACAATTATCGAAAGCCTTTTTCATGAAGGCAAAGGTGACCGTCGATGGTCAGTTGGCAGCTAGGCTCGATTTTGCCTGCACGATGGCTCCTGAGTAACAGCTAACGCCCTTGAAATACATTTCTCAGCAACCATGACGGACTTCCTGCAACTCGCAGACAAAACGTTTCTCGTATTTGGCGTTGCCAACCGAAAGAGCGTCGCTTTTCACATCGGCAAGACGCTAGAAGAGAATGGCGCTCAGGTGGTGTATGTCGTAAGATCAGAACAACGTCGTGAAAGCTTAAGAAAATGGCTGCCAGCAGCCGAGGTTCACGTCTGTGACGTTGAGTGCGATGACCAGATCCAAAGTTTGCGTGCGCAGGTTGCCGAAAAACACGACGTCCTGCATGGCCTGGTTCATTCGATTGCCTTTGCCGACTACGGTGATACCCCCCGACCGTTTCATGAGACGGATAAACAGGTGATGTTGAGATCCTTTGATGTGTCCTGTTTTTCTCTGGTCAATCTATGCAACGTATTTCAGGAGTTGCTGCACCCTCAGGGATCGGTGGTAACCATTTCTATTTCCACCACACGGATGGCCAACGAGAAATATGGCATGATGGCACCTATTAAAGCCGCGCTGGACTCTTCACTGGCTTTTCTCGCCAAGTCATTCAGCCGTTTCTCAGAGGTGCGTTTTAATGCGGTCGCACCTGGCTTGCTGAAGACTTCTGCTTCGGCGGGAATCCCTGGCTATGTCGATGCGTATTTATTCGCCGAAGAAGTGATCCCACGTAAGAAAGCCGTGCAAACTTCGGAGGTGGCCAATGCGGCGGTGTTTCTGCTGAGTCCTCGTGCAAGCGGTATCAATGCACAGTCGATTGTCATTGATGCGGCGATGTCGATTAATTATTTCGACGAGGATATCTTGAAACGCGTGACGAACTCGGATACCCAGAGCTAAATTAATCCCACCAGTAACTGTACAGTTTCGCGTTCTTTAACTCGATGCGCAGGGCGCAGATTTTTCCCGTTGCAAATTGCCAGCCCCCACTTGGCCAGCGCACCTCCGTGTCCAAGTGATTACCAGTAATGGTGGCCGAGGTCAGTTCTTCGGTCAAATGGCCATCTTCGTCGTAATTGACATCGACTTTGTACCGCGGATGGCTCTCATTTGTCCTCACAGCACTCAGCTGGGCCTGAGAATCCTCCAAGGTCAGCCAAGGATCGCAGGCGACGACGCGGGCGAATCCGCCCGGACGCACGTCGACATTCAAGTGGAGTGCACATCCGTCTAACTTAACCGGCTTCGTCAGTACGAATCCGGGTTTGTCATCAGCGTCTAGAGAAACAAAACCGTCTCGTCGCAGTGTGGCCAATCCAATGGCTCCAGGGTGTGACCGTTGAATGTCTTGACCGGGGAATCGGCTGCCCGCGTGGGGGCCGTTCACCATCCCAAAATAAATGTAGATCTTGTCGTCGACGGGAATCATCTCAGATGCCGTTCGCACCATGCCATCGTCGAGTGCAGACTCCGGCCCCAAGGGCAACCAGGTTTGCCGGTCTCCAACTCGTTCCCAATGGATTCCGTCGTGACTGGCGACCAGTTGTGTATCGATGCGGCCATCCGTTCCCGGACGATACATCCAAAGCCCCCCCAGATAGAGCCCTTCATAAAGATCAACACTCATTCCATAAAACTGGGTAGCCGGCCAGTTCCCGGTCGTTTCTTGGTCATCGGGTTCGAGTACTGACTCAGGCTGGCTCCAATGCAAGAAGTCCTCACTAGAGGTGTATGCCAGAGTGCGGTTAAAGCCGAAACGGCTGTAAGCCATAAACCGGCTAGACGTCGGGTCACGAACCACATATGCCGGCACATCACTGTACCCGGGCAGGACGGGGTTGTGCGGTTCGCTTGTCCATCGCAGACCGTCTGGCGAATAAGCCACCCACATGCCGTCGCGCGTCCCGTCCACACCCGTTGCACGTATGGCCAGCGGGACATGTTCCCAAAAGAATGACTTGAAGCGGCGATTCGGATTGGGGTCCGATTCGTCGATGACGATCCCGGCCCCTGTGGGACTGTATTCACCCAGGTGGACGATGTTATTTCGAAGTGAGCCGTTATATGCAACCTGTTTCAGGTTGGGTTTGTACCAGTAGATTCCATCACGAGAAGTGGCGTAGCACAGCACGAGGCCTTTTTTGGCGTATTCCTTTCCATCAACCTTCAAAACATCTTCGGTTGCCGGCGCAGCGTTATACCAGTACTTGAATAACCCTTCATTGGGGTCACGAAGAACAGTCCCGTAGTGGCTAAGCGTCCTTGATTCCCACGGCTTATCCGCCTTGATGATGGGATTCTTTGGATGCTTGACTGGTTGGTGAATGGTTTTTGTCAAATGGCGCAACGTGCGAACATGTGTATTGGTAATAAAAAGATTC
The DNA here is from genome assembly GCA_022448645.1 of Pirellulaceae bacterium. The sequence goes on along the minus strand of JAKVBZ010000063.1, from coordinate 5,770 downwards.
CGAGTGGGGGGGCGAATCCTTGTCTGACTTCGTTCCAGAAAGTCAAAAAAGTCAGGCAGGTCGTATTCGTGATGTAAATTGCGACCGTCGTTTCCTATCCCGTCGCCATCCGGATCATCACCTCCCAATTCAAAACGATCCGTGAACCTTCGAATGGCTGGCAGAACTTCCTCGTGAAGGAAGTATTTGGGAACTCCTGATTCGTTTGTCTGTGTTGCAATACAGATATCGATGCCTTGTTCAATGCCGGCCAAGACAAAGTCCGCCCACTGAAACTGGGAACAAAAACGTTCATCAAAGGTGTCTGCGTTGTAGCCAAACGGGCTATCTTGTTGCGATCGGGCATCGAGATAGGTCCACGGCGACATACCGAATCCAGACAAATAGGCGGAACCCAGGTTGCACCGGTGCATGATGAGGAAATAGAAAAGACGTTCACACCCACCCGAGAGCCCCAAAGCATCGACGCGTTCGAAGTGGGTTAGCAAAGCATGATCGACCATCCGTAGATTTGCCAGGGTGCGAATGAAACCTGGTTCTTTGCCCGTGGCTGGGCTACTTTCACCCACGTCATGATCATCAAAGACAATCACGGGATATCCACGTAGCGCAATTTTAGCAACAGCCGCTCCAGTAAGCCCCCCGTGTTGCTCCAGGCCAATCGACATCCGCGACGGATTCTGACCAAAGTGACCGTGAAGCTGCAGGATCACGCGACGAGCGTCTGAGTCTATCTTGTCATAATTCAGAAAGTAGACGACCAGCTTTCGTTTATCCCCGAATGTATCAGTGGCACGCAATTCGAGTCGTTTAGCGTGGACTGTAACGGGCTGAGACTGATGGTAGTATTCGGCCGGGTATTCCAACGTAAGGTATTCCACTCCGATTTCGTCTAGACGTGGTAAAGGCGTTTGTTTGATGAACAAACCGGAAAACTTTTGGCGTGCCAAACGAGCGAACGTCGTGAGATCATCCCCTTGGAACTGAGTGGTCAGCCAATTCTGCCGGGTCGTTTGATATGTTCCCTGCGGAATTTGTTTTCGCATTTCTATCCATTCGCGCACCGCTTCCAATGAGTAAGCATCGTTCGGATTGATCGGTTCATGATCTTGGCTTGGGGGACCTGAAACCTGGATTCGTTCACCTGTGTGGACCTGACCATCGAGTGCTTGATCCTGACCCGGGACTTTCGCCAGTACTTCAGCAACACCCCCAGCCGGAAAGCAGGCTGTGAGTACGAAGGACACGCAGACGAAAATTGTCCAGATCTGGTAGGTTCGATTCATGGTGGACTCTTGGGAATGTTGAAACTTGTTGCAGTGTGAACGGCAGGCAGTCTGGACTATGATATCATTGAAACGGATAGATGATGAATTGGTCTCAATTGGATCTTATACGTGGCGATGGTATCGATTTGAAGTCACCTCGGTTTAGTTTAACGACTTTGTTGGGTCTCATCGCGGGCATTTGTGTGTTGATGGCCACAACCAGGGTCATCAGTCCTCTGGCAACGGGGGCTGGAGCCCTCCTACTGGCGGCGGTGGGTGCCCATGTGGCCGGCAATGCTCTCGGTACACACCTTAACGATCATGCTTTACGACAGCGCATGGCCGAAGGAAATTTATCGAAGCACGGCACCGGCGCACCTATTTCGTCCAGTGATTTCGCGCCCCCAACAGAACTCAGTCACAAAGCTTCTTTAGGGAGAAAGATTGTATGGAGTACCGTCGCGACTGCCGTTGTCGGGATGGTTGGCGGTGCCATGCTGTTAGCCATGGCGAATGATTCGTCGTTGTCCATGTTGGCCTGGTTGTTTGGTGCGGTGGCGTGTGGAGTGATAGGTGGTCTGTCCGGATTTCTTGGCAGCAGTTTTTGTTTGGCCCTGGCAAACGCGATCCACCAAGCGCAACGCAACGAAAAGACAAGTGGTTCAGGGGAATAGTGATGAGATCGGAGTTTGTCATGGAGGAGACAGGCGTCAGGCCTTCGATATTCGCTGACGACATCCCATGAAGAACTGGTAGCTAGTTGACTTCGTGTACAACGACTTGATTATGCGCTAGATCCATGATGCCGCTGCCAGTGACCATCACGACTCGGTCTGCCGATTCCAGATAGCCGTCTCTCTTACCCCAGTCATTGATGAATGTCCGCAGTTTGGCACCGTAAAGACACGGAGCGTCTTCCAAAGGAGTGATCCCCCAGTAGAGAGATACTCGGCGCAGGGTCTCAATGGAGTCGCTGACGGCAATTGTCGGAATGAAGTCTCGTTGACTTGACTTGGCGAGCGCCGAGGCTCCGGTTCGTGTGGCCACCACCACCAATCTGGCCACCAGACGTTGAGCAATTTGTCCCGCTCCAAAAACAGTGGCTGATGTGATTGGATGGACACCGACGATCGGCGGAGCGGTTGAGAAATGTCCGGCCTGGTCACGTAACGAGGCTTCGGTAGCCGTCATGATTTCGCGCATCATATTGACGGTCTCCAACGGATACTCACCAATGGCTGTTTCGCCGGACAGCATGCAGGCGTCGGCGCCGTCCAAGATGGCGTTAGCCACATCGGTCGTTTCGGCACGTGTTGGTCGGCTGGAATGTTGCATACTGTCCAACATCTGGGTAGCCACAATCACCGGTCGTCCGATGCGGTTGCACGTTCGGATGATACGTTTTTGTTCCACTGGCATCTGGGAAACCTCAGTTTCGACTCCCAAATCGCCTCGCGCCACCATGACGGCATCGGCCGTTGCAACAATCTCGTCCAACGATTCCAGAGCGTCGGGTTTTTCAATTTTGGCAACCACCAAAGCCTGTGAATCGTGTTCTTGGAGCAACGATTTCAGTTCTACAATATCAGCCGCCTGCCGAACAAAGCTCAACCCAACGAAATCGATTTCTCTTGAAGCGGCCCATATAGCGTTCACACGGTCTTCTTCGGTCAGTGTAGGCACGGAAAGGGCTACACCAGGCAGATTGATGCCCTGCCGACTGCGGAGTACTCCACCAAGTACAACTCGACAGGTGATGCGGTCCTCTTCCGCTTCTTCGACCACCAACGATACAGTCCCATCTGCTAACATCACGCGATCACCCAGGCTCAGTTCGTCGACAAGCCGGTCATAGGTACTGACAAACTCGTCGGGCCGCGCAGCAGTAGTACCGCGGACAATCTGATATCTTTGCCCGACACGGCATTCCAAGGGATCTGTAAGCAAGGTTCCCAAACGAATTTTGGGGCCTGCCAAGTCCACGAGAATCCCCACTGTTCTCCCAAGCTTCTTGCTGACAGAACGAATGTCGGCTACTGTTTTTTCATGATCGCCAGGGCTTCCATGAGCCATATTCAGCCGAAAGACATTCGTGCCCGCGTTGATGAGTTCCGTCAAACGGGATGGATGACGACTGGCGGGTCCAACTGTCGCGACGATTTTCGTGCGATGATCAAGCAATCCGGATTGGGGCAATATAGGTCGTCCTTTGATGTCTTAAAGGGAATCGCATGGGCCATTTGTCATATAAATTCTGAACGTATGGTTCGTGGTTCCATCTTGTCATGATCCGAGCAGCTTCCGAGAATGGAATGTCAGCTGTTGACCATATATCACTTTTCCATTGTTAGACTGCTCTGTTGTTACTCGGCATGAGACGTACCACTTCCATAGTGTTGTCTGCCGGCGCTGGCGCCGTATGTGCATTGGCTTGTCTATTCTGTTGGTTGTATGCGTCCTCTCCTCCGTCGCTTCCTGATCTGACCATGGAACATTTCGAGTCAAACTGGAACCGCTGGGCAGAACACGGTCCGGCTAGCTATGATATTGAAGTGGAAGTTCGTGGGCCACAAGCAGCAACTTATCACGTGGAGGTACGCGATGGCGAGGCCATTTCTGCCACACGTGACGATTACCCACTCAAAGGCCCACGGACGATTGGAACCTGGAGCGTCGTGGGAATGTTTCACACGATGGAAATTGATCTGGACCAACTAGTACTGGATGCGGCCGAAACATCCAAATCTGCTCGACTATTACTGGATTGCCGCTTCGATCCAGAATGGGGATTTCCGACTCGCTATCGTCGTATCGAAGTGGGGTCGCAGATGCACGTCGAATGGCAAGTCATTTCATTCACCACCAGGAATGCTAGCTGAATGGATTGGACAGAAAAAGTTGTTTTGATTACGGGAGGTTCCGCCGGACTGGGACGGGCAACCGCCGACGCATTTGCGAGGCGGGGTGCTTCTTTGGTCTTGGTTGCACGGAACCCAGATCGGTTAGAGCAAACGGCATCTGTTTTACGTCAGCAAGGAACCAAGGTGCTCTGCTTGGCAACCGATGTCACCAAGGAGTCAGCTGGCGCCGAAGTCATAGCTCGCACATGCGATCAGTACGGACGTTTGGATGTGCTCGTCAACAATGTAGGTCGATCTGCGCGTGCGAGCGTCGTGGATACCTCTGTGGATGACTTCAATGACTTAATGCAGACAAATTTTCTTCCTATTGTTCGTTTCAGTCGTGCCGCGATTCCATCGTTGCAGCAAACCCAAGGCTGCATCGTTAATATTGGGTCTCTTGCCTCCAAGTCAGTTGGGCTTTACTTAGGGGCCTATCCTGTAACGAAGTACGCCGTGGCGGCTTATTCCACACAGCTCCGACTGGAACTTGCTAACCGCGGCATCCACGTGCTGTTGGTCTGCCCTGGACCTATCGCCCGAGGTGACGCTGGCGAACGATATGACGAGCAAGTCACGGCGTTGCCGTCGTCGGCAAAACGCCCGGGTGCTGGAGTGCGCTTAGGACTGCTCTCCCCCGACCAGATTGCTCATCAACTCATTGACTCGGTTGAGACACGGCGCGCCGAGCTGATCATGCCGACGAAGGCTCGATGGTTTTTCGCCTTGACGCAACTCTTCCCACGATGGGGCGATCGAATTCTACGAAATCGTTTCAAACAACAGGAAGCCTAGGGGTTGCTTGGAGCTCTGGTGTAAGCATGGAATAGATGGCCCGTTCCATAGAAGATTAGGTCCCTCCGTGCTCGCGTTACACAACTCGCATTTCTTCGTCAGAAAACACCACCGTCCTGGTAGTCTCCGGAAGTGATGCTGTTGTAAACGAAATCAACAAGCAACCGACGATGATGACGATCAGTCAATAAAACATTAAAGATTCCATCCCCTCCTCAGCAATGCTTGCGGCAATCCGCAGCAGGCGTGGAATGGACGGTCGATAAAAATCAATTGGCATGTGGCTATACACTACATCACTACTTGTGTTTGCGTTTACCCCGATATGCGTTGACGTGTAACGAATAACAGCACATTGACCTGGAGTTCGTCATGCCTTGCGATCAACGTGGTTCTCGGTTTTCCGCAATCAAAATGTTTTGCGCGCGAACAACCTTATTCGTAAATTCGTCTAGAATGAGTAAGGTAAAGCCAACGAATAAGTTGGCTCTTCTAGAACACTGCAGCGTGAGGAACACGATGCGAAACATGAAACGCGCAGGGAACAAAGGCGCGATGACGTATGGGAGGAATCACCATGCAACACGAATCGCCAGGTACCCTACAGTTGACTCTTAGCCGTGGTGAGGGCGTCGGTCGTATTGCCGTACCCTTGGAAGATTTTTTGGGGTTTGATTTGTGGATCAACCAAAGTCTTGAAGAGCTTGTCGGTCGTTGGTCGGACGTAGCCGCTCCCCGATCGACCCGTCATTTCGACCAATTCTTCGAACGTAGCTAGAGTGTTTTCCATTGGCAACGTCCCAACTT
>JAKVBZ010000062.1 GCA_022448645.1 Pirellulaceae bacterium | reverse complement strand
GCCTACGAAACGGCCACTCCATTTAACGAAGGTCCCCTCCGCAAAAGTATCTCGTCAAACCTCTGTAGCATTTAGCTTGGACACGGAACTCAAACATAGATTGACTGTCGGTGCCTAAAATCGACTGCGTCAGTTTTGTTGATGGCCGCTTCCTTGTCGTGTCAGAAATAAGCCGGTTACCACGCAGCCGAAGGTGCCGGCGCCTGCGACTGCACAGCAAACGAAGGTTAGATAGGTCACAAGCATCATAACTCGTACCCCTTGCCAACGACTGTAAGCCCGCCGCAATTGGGAAACCATTCGGCGGCTTAAGCCAGCAACTGCTTACTCGGCGCGTTCGCCAACTCGACGACATACCTGGGAACGGCATATCCAGGCAGACGATTACGCAATGCTTCAATCAGTTGTTGTCCGCGTTGCCGGTCCACCTCAAAATGAGCTGCGCCAGCCACTCGGTCAAGCTGATGCAAATAGTAGGGAACAATCCGGGCGTTGACTAATTCTTCGCACAGACGTACCTGGGTGTCGAGATCGTCATTGATGCCGCGCAATAGCACCGCTTGATTGAGCACTGGAATACCGTTGTCCACAAATTGGTGCAGCGCCTGAAACACGTCGTGACTTAGTTCCGCCGGATGGTTCACGTGTACCACAACCCAGGGAACTAATCGTGTGCCAAGCAACCATTGGATCAGATCGTCTGTTACGCGCTGAGGAATCACAATCGGCAAGCGGGTATGCAGGCGCAAGCGATGTAGATGTGGGATCTCGGCCAATGCACGTGCCAAATCAGCTAACAGCTCGTCTCGGATCGTTAACGGATCACCCCCACTCAACAGTACCTCGTGTATGCTTGTGTCGGTAGCGATTCGAGCGATCGCCCGGTTCCATACCTGAGCATCTGGCGGCGTCTGCTCATAGGGAAAATGCCGTCGAAAACAATAACGGCAGTGGACAGCGCAAGCACCGGTGGTTACCAACAGGACTCGCTGGGAATACTTTTGCAGTAAACCAGGAACCAATACCGCTTCCTGATCACTCACAGGATCTTGCAGGAAACCGGCCGATGGCTCTAACTCGTCCGCTACTGGCAACACCTGACGCAATAACGGATCGTCAGGGTCTCCACGTTTCATCCGTGACAGGAATTCACGAGGGACAAATACACGAAACGCTGCGGCCGCGTCATGACTGGTCAAGCGCTCAGGCTGTGGCAAACCCAACTCCCGACACAACTCGTCTGGATCACGTATGGCACGCTTCATGGCCTCTTGCCAATGAGGAATTGGCTCGTTTTTGGTGCCGACAGATCGCTGCTTGGACGATACAATACTCATGACTGACACGGTTGATCGAAAACGACTGGCTGAAAGAATAGCATGGTCATAGGCTCACCTGGCCGATCCTTCGAGACAATCTAAACTTTGAAAACCATTCCCTTTCGAGAAGAATTCTGTTGTCAAGAACATAGGATGTAAAAGAAAGTAAAGAAAGTAAAGGAAGTAGTTGTGCCCAGTTATAACACAAGCGATTTTCGCAAAGGACTGAAAGTCCAAATCGACGGTGAACCTTATTTGATGGTGGAAATGAACTTTGTCAAGCCTGGCAAAGGAAACGCCCTGTACAAGTGCAAGTTAAAAAACCTGATACGCGGTAATGTACTAGACCGAACCTATAAAGGTGGTGACTCGCTCGACGCGGCTGATGTCGAAGAGATTGGCACGCAGTACTTGTACCGTCAAGGTGATCTGTTTGTCTTCATGGATAACAACACCTACGAACAATATGAACTAAGCGCTGATCAGGTTGACGATGCGTGGAAATATCTAAAAGAAGGCATGCCGTGCCAAATCATGTTATTCAATGAAACTCCAGTCACGATGACACCTCCTAATCAAGTAGAACTGGCTGTCGAATATTGTGAACCGGCAGCCAAGGGAAATACGGCCACCAACGTGACAAAGCCTGTCAAAGTCGAAACGGGTGCTGAATTTCAATGTCCGGCGTTCATCGACATAGGCAACGTCGTGAAAATCGACACTCGGACTGGCGAGTATGTCGAGCGAGTCAAGTCGTGACATGCAACTGCTCGGATCACCCTCTAGTGTGTGAAGCGCCATGATGGCTGACGACTTTCGGCCGACAGCAACATGGGATCGCTTGCGATTGCGAGCTACACTCTTGAAACAGCTTCGTCAATTCTTTGACGAACAAGGTTTTTTGGAAGTCGAAACGCCACTGTTGTCTACTGATACATGCGTCGACCGACACCTGGATCCCATCCCCGTGCTGCTGCCGGATGACCCACGGCACTTGGAACAAGGGCGTCGCATGTGGCTGCAAACTTCACCCGAATTCGGCATGAAACGCCTGATGGCGTCCGGGGGCGAAGCCATCTACCAGATGACGCGAGCTTTTCGCATGGCAGAGGTCGGCCAATTTCACAATCCCGAGTTCACTATCCTGGAATGGTACCGCCGTGGTGACTCCATGCAGGATGGCATGGCCTTGCTCTCCGAGTTGTCCGATACACTGCTGGGAACAGGCCCAGCGACCTTGCTTGGCTATGCGGAAGCCTTCCAACGATTCGTCGGAGTGGATCCGCTACGAGCCTCCGACCAAGAACTGCAACAAGTAGCGAATGATTCAGGGATCCAGTTGACCGAATCAGGATCTTCTCACACCGATCGCGATGATTGGTTGAATCTATTGTTGACAGAATTGATCGAGCCTCGTCTAAGTCAGGAAGGTGCGACGATTCTTTACGATTATCCGGCCAGCCAAGCCGCTCTGGCCAAAGTCCGCGCTGGCGATCCTCCGGTGGCCGAACGTTTCGAGTTGTATGTGGCGGGTATCGAATTGGCAAACGGGTACCATGAGCTGGTGGACGCTGATGTACTCCGTCAACGAAATGCCGAAGCCAATGTTGCTCGGACGAATGACGGCAAATACACAGTCCCAACCGATAGTCGTCTATTGACAGCCATGCAACACGGATTACCTGAATGCACGGGAGTTGCCTTGGGTTGGGATCGTCTGGTGATGCTCGCCGCCGGTGCGTCGGTCATTTCTGACGTATTGTCATTCCCTGACGACCGTGCATAGTCGTCTCAACTCTATTACGCGACTGGATGTTCGCTGACTAATTCTTTTTTGCAAGGATCGCAACGAGCATACGGTTTTGGAATCTTGGTTCGCGCCCAGGCCATCAACGAAACGTATTGCAACTCTCGAAGCAATCTTGCCGTCAATTTGACAACAACCGACCCATCCAAACCGATTGTGGCGCAGGAGCGGGCGACCTGCACTTCAATCGTATGGCTCGTACCTTCTTGGCAATTTGACAAGAAGGTACCTGTGGATTTCCACACCGTGGTCCAGATGGTCGCAAAAAACTGCGTGTCGGACTAACCTTGACGAAGGCCCTTTCACAGCCAGTACACAATCGTCCCAAACAGCACATACGCCTTGCACATACGTACCCCTTGAATTAGTGGTTCTTCCTTGTAGGCTGGTTGGAAATCAAAGTCCTTCTCAGTGAGTGCTTCATTAAATATGATTAGCCAGATCGTGAATCGCCCTCTCCTGTGGGAATTGAGGGACTCCGATACTAACATCGTTCCCAAACCGACGGCATGTTAGAAGAGAAACCGTAGCGCGTTGCTACTGTTTTCGAGAAGAAGAGTCGTTTGTTGTCACTAAGGAATTCTTCGATGTCGATGATTCGTGCCGATTGGGTTTACCGTCAAGAAGACGCTGCCTTTTATGAGGAGCATGGTTACTGCATTTTCGACCAGTTTCTTACCGAGAAAACGCTCACCGATTGCCAGCAGCGCATCGACGAAATGCAAGCCGCGTTACAGCCGGGTCGGGATCCGGCCGACATCATTTCAGCACACGAGTTCCACAGCTGGATCTGGGATTTGGCCACCGAGACCAAGATCCTGGATTTGATCGAATCGCAAATTGGTCCCAACATTGTGTTTTGGTCGTCGCATCTGGTGAGTAAACCACCTCATTCGGGAATCGAAATTCCCTGGCATCAAGATTCACCGTATTGGAACGTCGGCGGGCCCCTACCCAGTGGATTGTGGATCGCATTCGACGACATGAGTGAAGAAAACGGTGCGATGTGCGTTCTTCCTGGTTGGCAAACGAAAGGCACCCTACCGATCGACATGCGAGACGAAGCCCTGTTTAATCAGATGGTCGATCCGACGGCGCTGCCTGCCGAGGTCGATAACATGAAAGTCCAGTATTCCATGCCGGCCGGCGGCATGGCCATTCACAACACAATGATTCCTCACAATTCACTGCCCAACCACTCGGATTACTGGCGTCGGGTACTTGTACTGCGTTACATGACGGCGGACGCCGAAATGGGTAAAAAGACGTACGAAGACTATCGCGACGGCACATCCTTCCCACGAAAGTACTACTTAGTGCGAGGCGAAGACGTGGGTCACCGAAACCTGCCTCGCATTCCAGCTTTGCTAGCCTAGCCGTCAAGTTACATGGTTGTTTCATCTGTGCTCATGTACTTTCCGATAGCAAGAATCGGATAGGCCGGACCAAGGTCGCCCACTGCGTTGCTAGAACGACGCAAATTTGCGAATCGTGTACGAGATGGAACCAAGGACTGAACTGGGTAAGGCAACGGTCGTATCGCCATGAGATCTAACGAACGAATACGAGAGAATATCGTCAACCACGGTGCCGAAGAGGATTGGGACAAGCCAGCAATAGAATTCCCCAAAGGTCAAGGTTCAAGAAACCCTATTTCTCGAAGGACAGCCACCTAGTTGATGCTATCGGTACTTCGTCCGAGGGACGAAGCTACCACCCCAGTGCTATCACTGCATAGGGCATCAATGGATTGATTCTGCCCTCGCCATTTGTCCATTGTCAGGGCTGCGCGCTGCTTCTATACTTCCGCCCTGTCTCTTCTTAACCCTTTTCCATTCATCGTTTTGCACATCGTCCGGTGCCGCGCAAGCGACCCAATCTCCGGACAGGCAAGGATGCCGAACCGCTGAAGCCTTCGAATGGCCCCATCGCGAAACGTACGTTTTGCGCGCCGAGTATTTCGCGCGCTCCTTGGATCGCCGTGCGCATTTGCTGCATCGTTTTCTGGCTAGCGATTATCTCTGGATTTTCCAGTACGACACGCCACTGTCTTGCCACAGTTCGTTTCGCGGCGCCTGACATGAACGCTCCTATCGCCGTCTCTGCCGAGCAGGCTCAACGTTGGTACCAAGGCAGTTATGAAGTTTGGTACCTCCGTGGTGCGTGTCGTATTGAACAACAACGGATGATGGCCACTGGCCAACATGCTGTGGTATGGATTGACCGAACGCCAGGACCAATTAACGCGCCGCCAACAACCATTGTATATTTGGAAGGTGATGTTAACGTCCGCAACATTGGCGAAACGTCCGCAACGCCGGACACGGATTCGCCTTCGACTTTACAGGCAGATCGTTGGACAACACAGCTATTTTCAACGCTACCCCTTCAGGTACAAGCACCGTTGCAAGATATCTCACCTGACCATCCTCCTGAAATCTATGCTCGTGCTACAGAACGGGCGTTTGCCATCAAGGAACCCTCTGTTCGGCCTGCTCAATTCATCCAAGGGCCTGCCCCTTTACCAGGAATTGTACCGGCACCTCATGAACAGCAAGGCATGGGCGCAAGGGAAATCGGAGTTTTTCAACGGTATTCCGTGAAACCCCAAATCGAAAGCTACGTTTCTGAGAATACGGGTGAACGAGTGGTTGTGTACGATCGAGGCATCCGTATCATCATCAGCGACATCCGCGGACTACCTGGCACTGCTCGCCAATGGAATTCTTTGGAAACGGTCGAACTGGCCGCTGATCGCGTCGTGGTGTGGACAAAGGAACAATTCCTGACCACCCTCGGCAACATGAAACAGCCAGAAAATATTCCTTTGGAGATCTACATGGAAGGCAATCTTGTCTTCCGCGAAGGCGAACGCGTCATTCGAGCACAGCGGATGTTCTATAACATTCAAACGAAACAAGGAGTCATACTCGACGCCAACGCCCGCACTCCAGCACCAGCGCTCTACGAAGGTTTCGTCAGGCTCAAAGCCGATGTATTACAACAGCTGGACGAGAATACGTTTCAAGCCTACGGTGCTTCTCTGACCACAAGTCAGCTCGGGGTACCTCAATATTGGATGCAATCGGAAAACATCTTCTTCCGACATGAGCAGCGTACCGCGATCGATGCTTTGACGGGTGCTCCGATTGCCAACCAATTCGGCGAACAAGTGACAGACAACCAGTATCAAGCAATCAGTAGCAACAACCGAGTTTATTTGTTTGGCGTTCCAGTTTTTTATTGGCCGCGTATTTCTACAAATCTGACTGAATCATTTTTTTACATCAATAACGCCAGCATCGGTAATGACAAGGTTTTCGGAACACAAATTCGTACCGATTGGAACCTGTATCAGTTATTGGGTTTCGAAGACCCACCCGACGGCACCGAATGGGACTTGTCACTAGATTATTTGAGCGAACGGGGCTTCGGGGTCGGGTCGACACTCGATTATGAACAACCGATCTTTTTTACCGACGCGGGCCCAACTCGTGGATTCCTCGACGCCTGGGGAATTGATGAACAGGGATTGGACAACTTAGGTCGTGGGCGTCGGTCACTGACACCCGAAGAATCGTTTCGAGGCCGAATGAGGGCTCAGCATCAACAATACCTGCAAAACGGATTTCGTTTCTCATACGAAGTCGGTCTGATCAGTGATCGAAACTTTCTCGAACAGTACTACGAAGAAGAATGGGATCAGGAAAAAGATCAGATCACAGGATTTGAACTGAAGCGGCTCGACGGAAATCGTTCGTTGAGTTTTACGACCGATGTGCGTTTGAATGATTTCTTCACACAGACCGAAGGGCCTCGCCTGGATCATTTTCTCTTGGGTGGATCATTCGCGGGTCAACGTTTGACCTATTTCGAACATACGCACTTCGGTTACCCCCGCTTGGAGATCGGCACGAGGTCGGTCGACCCAGTGGATCCAACCGATCCATTGCCTTGGGAAACCGTCGGTGGATTGCCCTACGACAATCGTGAAGGAGTTCGTTTCGCCACGCGTCACGAACTGGACCTGCCCATGCAAATTGGTGTCGTCAAAGTCGTACCATTTGTTGCCGGAGAATTCGCACACTGGGAAGAAGATCTGTTCGGTAACGACGTCTCAAGGGTTTTAGGACAAGGGGGTGTACGAGCGAGTGTCCCAATGACGAAGATCAATCCACATGCCTACAGTTCATTGCTGAATATTAAGGGACTGGCGCACAAAGTCATCTTTGAAACTGAATTCTTGGCCGCCGAATCCGATCAAGATGCGGGCATCTTTCCGCTCTACGACCCACTACAAGATGATTCGATCGAAGCTTTCCAACGCCGATTTATCCGCTTGGACAATGGCAGCATGTTGCCTATTACTTTTGACGACCGTTTCTATGCGATCCGTTCAGGCATTCAAAGCTGGGTAGCTTCACCCACAACAGAAATGGCAGATGACCTACTAACTGTTCGCACTGGAGTCCGGCAACGCTGGCAGACGAAACGTGGACTTCCTGGCCAGGAGCAGGTCATCGACTGGATCTTACTAGATGTTCACGGAACGTTTTTTCCCAATTCCAGCAGAGATAATTTTGGGGATGACATTGGGCTGGTTGACTATAACTTCCGCTGGCATGTGGGAGACCGGGTTACTTTGCTCTCGGAAGGCTTTGCTGACTTTTTCACTGACGGGTTAGTCAAAGTCACCGTAGGCGGCTTCTTAACACGGCCAGGAAGGGGTTCTATCTATCTGGGACTGAGATCTTTGGACGGTCCTGTCAATACGAAGGCTGTGGTGACCTCCATCAACTATCGAATGAGTCACAAATGGGTAACTCAAGTTGGCTCGTCTTATGACTTTGGTGATGCTGGGAACATCGGTCAACGTGTTCAAGCGGTTCGAGTGGGCGAATCGTTCCTGGTTGGATTGGGTGTGAACGTAGACGTAAGTCGCGGAAACGTAGGTGCCAACTTGACCTTGGAACCAAGAATCCTAGCACGATCACGAGCCTCTCGCGTTGGTGGCTTGCCGATACCACCCGTAGGAGTCGCGGGAGTGGAGTAAATCTGTCACATGCCTAGTCATGACGAAAAGCAACCCTCGCGTCTTCAACACCGTCGTTGGATTGACAAGTTCTGCAACGCATTCCGTGGAACAGCTGGAGGCATACAAGGACAAAATAGCTTTTTTGTGCATTTCTCTGCGGCGCTCACCGCAATCCTAATCGCCGGGATACTTCGACTGACGCGGATAGAATGGGCCGTCTTAGGGCTATGCATTACCGTAGTTCTGACCGCTGAAATGTTTAACAGCGCGATTGAAACGCTCGCAAAAGCCGTCGATACGCAACACAATCCACAGGTGGGGAAAGCACTAGACATCGGCAGTGCGGCAGTCCTGCTGGCAGCTATCGGAGCCGCGACAGTGGGCACAATCCTGCTGGCCTCACCATTGACTAACGCAGTAGGTTGGTAAGTGTAAAATCGGCATCAGCTGTTGGATGCAACCCATTAGTTTTCATTCCTAGATCGTCTAGGCGGTCGGCCCCATGTCCCATCCTTACGGCTGGTTGAGTCTGGTACCTCCTTTCGTTGCGATCATATTGGCCATCGTGAGTCGTAGGGCCGTCATGTCGCTTTTGGCCGGACTGGTTTGCGGTGCGTTGATCACATCCGGAGGAGATCCCTGGATCGCCTTGTATGACATTTTGGAAATACACCTCTGGCCATCATTGACGGATCCCGACAAACTGCGAGTTTTTGCGTTCACCCTGATGATGGGAGCGATGATCGGCATTGTATCCGGCAACGGAGGCATGGCCGGTCTGATGCGACTGGTGGCACCCCTCGCCAATTCACGTCGCAGTGGTCAATTGGCGGCCTGGTTGTCGGGAATAATCATTTTCTTTGACGATTACGCCAATACGGTGTTGCTCGGTGGCACCTTGCGACCTCTTTGTGATCGTTGGAAGATTTCGCGAGAAAAACTGGCTTACCTGGTCGATTCTACTGCCGCACCGGTAGCAGGATTGTCGCTGTTATCGACCTGGGTCGCTGTCGAACTCGACTACATCCAAGAAGGCTTGCAGAGTTTACCCATGCCTACCGACCTGCAAGCTATCGAGTTATTCATTGGCAGCATTCCTTATCGTTTCTATGTCATTGCTTCGTTGTTGTTCATTCCCATTTTGGCTTTGACCGGCCGCGATTTTGGAGCAATGTGGCGTGCCGAACGTCGTCGATGGACCTCATCAACAGAAGAATCGAATAAGGAAGAAACGAACTCAGCTGCCCTATCGACATCTGATAGGGCAGCTCATTGGTACGATGCGGTCGTACCCATCGTGACCACTGTGGTCGTGGTGCTGAGCTTGTTTTACATCACGGGTCGGCAAGCACTTGCGATGACCGACGGTGACGCTGGGCTAAAAGAGATCTTCGGAGCAGCCGATTCCTATTTCTCGCTACAGTACGGCGCTTTGGCCGGACTAGTCGCTGCTGCCGCTTTATCACGAATTCAAGGCTTGTTGTCATCTTCCCAAATTGCCCGACTAGCCGCTGACGGAGCTCGGGTGATGCTTCCAGCCCTAGCCATCCTTTGGTGTGCGTCAGCGCTATCTCGCATGACAGGTGACACGAGTGTGGATGGATCGGCACCGACCTTGGCCTACGAGTTTCAATCGCACCGACTGTACACGGCCGACTACTTGGCCAATCTGGTGTCAGCTAGGAACGACGAAGAATCAGACCAATTTCAGACAGTGACCGTGAAGCTACTTCCCACGGTTGTATTTTTGCTTGCTGCCCTGTTGTCGTTTTCGACCGGCACGAGTTTTGGAACGATGGGTATCCTAATTCCCATGGTGATACCCTTAACTTACGCCTTGCTGACTGCGGATGGTGCAGCGTTAGACACACGCCATCCTATCATGCTTGGAGCTGTCGGAAGCGTTCTGGCGGGCGCCATTTTTGGAGATCATTGCTCGCCGATTTCAGACACCACAATCTTGTCGTCGCAGGCATGTGGTTGCGATCACATGGCCCACGTGCTGACGCAGCTACCTTATGCGCTGACAGTCGGCGTCCTTTCGATCGTGCTGGGCACATTACCCTTGGGTTGGGGCATTCCTGTCATGATCCTTTGGCCCTGTCAGTTGGTCACCATGATGGCGGTGATTTTGTGGGTTGGACGACCCATTGGTGAATCGAATTGCTAGTGCTTCATTCGGTGATGAAGTATGAAGCATCCTGCAATGTTTTCGCACAATTCTAAGATCGCATTGACACTGCTTCTCATCGTAATTTGGACACAGATTTCACAGATGACGTCGCAAGTAATTTAACCAAACATACTCCGTGTGGTTCATGAAATCTGTGTCCCGCCTTAATAATCCCTCAATCGCTATATGCTCGGGCCGAGGGCGCACGCTACAAAAAACGCTACTGACGGTGTAACGCTTCGTGTTCATCGTCATCCAAAGGACGGTTGTCGAACCCCTTGTCAGCTGTCAATTCGACGTGATCTACAAACTTCACATTGGCACACTCGTCAATCTCGTCAGTGTGACAAGCGGCAAAATCTGGAATGTAAAAGCGGATCGGACCACCCTGTTGCTGTTCCAAGGGTTGGCCGTCGATCGAGTAGATGAACAAACCACGATCTTTGACAGGAGCCAACGGAATGCTGGCGTGGAAATTGTCTGTCGAACTGTGCAGGCCAAGGTAGCATGCGTTGTCCTGAGGACGCACCAAATCAAGGACCCCCTGCAACGTCACCGCTCGTCCTTTGCGTTGGGGGTCAATTTGGCTAACATCATCAATTTGAAAATCCGCCGCAATCTGTTCGAAATCTGCAAACGCGAGCCGAACAGGATGCTCAACATCGCCGTCTACCTTAAGCAGAATTGTATGATTCATCGGTACGTCTCTCCCGGGGGATCCATCACGAAGAGTTAACTGACGCCACTGGTAGGTGTGACCCACGGTCTGAACTACCGTTGCACATCAGCTTGGGACTATGTCTTTTTTACTCACGGTAGCCGATGACGACTAGCAGGCAGGGACCACCAGCAATGACATTCATCCCCAATTCGGTAGCTCGAGAGACCACTTGATCGCTTTCGCTGCCAGGCTGCAGCCAAATATTTTTTATTTGCAGTTGGCCCGCTTGTTCCACAACCGCTTCGGTGACAGCAGGTGGTGTGATCACAGAAATCCCATGAACCGGCTTGGGCAACGAAGCAAGATCTTGATAAGCCGTGAGGCCTTCGATTTCGTCAGCAGCTGGATTTATCGGGTAGACCGTGCGGCCGTCTTGTAAATAGGCGCGCAACACTTTATTGCCGTACTTCGACCGATCACGTGAAGATCCGACGACTGCGTGCGGCGAGCCGTCAAGAAATTGTTCAATACTCGACTGATCGTTCATGATGGATGGCGAGTGGACCGTCGTAGACGAACTCGAGAGTTCAACGAGATCGAAACGGTTGTTTCCAATGACGGAAGGATCGTGGCAGGACTCTTTTGTTACCCAAGTAAAAAAGGTAAATCACAGGATAAGGGCTTAGGAATTCGTCATTCATAGAACACCCATCACCCCTAGAGGGCGCAGAGCAAACACGTACGACACCTGCGACGACATTTTTAAGAGCAGCCCGTTTTTAAGAGCAGCCCATACTGTTCCCACAATTGTGGCACAGGTAACAGTTTCCGTTACGTACCGTAATGGCACCGCAGTTGTCACAACTGGGGGCATCGCTCTGAAAGCGGGCGAATTGATCGCCACGCGAAGCCGACTCGACAGCATCCACTGTCATGACGGCACCTGCCTGTTCTAACTGTTGTGCATCAACAACAGAAGTCGCCGTTCCTGCGGCCATCGCGGTGGACGAATCGGCGGTGGATCCTGTCGAGGACCCATTCTGCGAGTGACCGTTCCGGCTGGCAGAGGCTTGTGATGGTTGGCCATTTGTCGAACCATTGGAAGCATCCGTCGATGGTGTCGCACCATCCTGACTAGCCACACTCGCACCATTTTCGCTACTGCCACTCTTGCTTTCGGCTGGCAAAGTGCCTTGTTGAACTTCCCGGAAACCCGGAATGTAGGTATTCCCCAGCCAACGGAAGATGTAATCCACAACACTCTTGGCAATGCGAATATCAGTATTGGTCGTGTGTCCCATAGGCTCGAAACGAGTATGAGAAAACTTATTTACCAATACTTCCAGTGGTACACCATACTGTAGGCTCATGGAGATTGCGGTGCCAAAGCAATCCATCAGACCGCCAACCGTACTTCCTTCCTTGGCCATGGTGATGAACAGCTCGCCCGGTCTACCGTCGGGATAAAGTCCGACAGTGATATAGCCTTCATGCCCGGCAACGTTGAATTTGTGCGTCTTTGATTGCCGAGTGTCTTCCAGACGTTCTCGGCGAGGCCGTGCAGCTTTGGCATCTTTTTGGCCAGCTTGTCGCTCCCCTTCTGTGGTGGTGGACAGAGGCTGACTCTGTTTGGAGCCATCCCGGTAAATAGCCAGCGCCTTCAATCCCAATTTCCAACCCCACCGATATGCATCGGCAATATCTTCCGGAGTCGTGTCACTCGGCATATTGACCGTCTTGGAAATCGCTCCAGACAGGAACGGCTGAGCGGCCCCCATCATTTTCACGTGGGCTCGCCAATCGATACTGCGCTGACCATTGGCAGGTTTGAAAGCACAGTCAAATACACCCAGGTGTTCATCCAACACTCCAGGTGCACCTTCAATGGTGTTATTTTCATCGATGTGCTGTGTGATGGCATCGGTTTGCGGTTCGTCATAACCTAGCGTTTTCAAGGCCAGCGGCACGGTTTGGTTGACGATCTTCAGCATGCCGCCACCTGCCAACTGCTTGAACTTGACCAACGCTATGTCGGGTTCGATACCTGTCGTGTCACAGTCCATCATGAAGCTGATGGTCCCAGTGGGGGCCAAAACAGTCGACTGAGCATTGCGGAATCCATACTTGCGTCCTTGATGCAGTACTTCGTCCCACAAACGTCGAGCAGAATTTTTCAAGTAATCTGGGCAAGCATCATCAACCTTCTCAACGGCATCTCGATGCATCTGCATGACGTTCAACATAGGCTCGCGGTTAGCATCGTAACGAGCAAATGGCCCGACAGCAGCAGCCAACTCAGCACTCGTACGATTGGCTTCACCGTGCAGCAGAGCTGTCAATGCGCCGCAGATACCTCGAGCCTCGTCTGAATCGTAAGCCGCTCCACTCGACATGACCAAGCTTCCCAGGTTGGAGTAGCCAAGTCCCAATGGCCTATATAGATGACTATTTTCGGCAATGCGATCGGTTGGATAGCTGGCATGATCGACAAGGATTTCCTGAGCCACAAAGAAAATTCGGCAAGCCGCTCGGAATCGCTCAACATCAAACGTACCGTCTTCTCGACGGAACTTCATCAGGTTGATGCTTGCCAAGTTACAAGCCGTGTCATCCAAGAACATGTACTCGCTGCACGGATTGCTGGCATTAATGCGTCCCGAATTAGGACAGGTGTTCCAGTGATTGATGGTCGAATCGTACTGCACACCTGGATCACCACAGTGCCAAGCACATTCGGCCATCCGGTCCAGCAACTCACGGGCAGCGTAATCCGGACCGGGTTGATGCGACTGAGTCACCCAATGGGTTGTCCAAGGGGCATCCTGCTCGACCGCCTGCATATAGTCATCGGTCAACCGCACTGACAAGTTGGCATTTTGAAACAAGATGGAACTGTACGCTTCACCGTTGAAGTTCGCCTCATACTTGCCACTGGCAATCAGTGTGTGTGCCTTTTGCTCTTCCTTCCACTTGCACTCAATGAATTCCATAATATCTGGATGCCAAACCTTGAGTGACTGCATCTTAGCGGCTCGGCGAGTCTTGCCACCGGATTTGACAACCGCAGCAATTTGGTCATAGACACGCATAAAAGAAAGCGGGCCAGAAGGCCGTCCGCCACCAGACAGTTTTTCGCGATGGCTGCGGACCGTCGACAAGTCTGTACCAGTACCCGAACCAAACTTAAACAGCATTGCCTCGCTGGTCGCCAACCGCATGATGTCTTCCATGTTGTCGTCGACACTCTGAATAAAGCAGGCCGAAGCTTGCGGAAATTCATATGGATTTTCGGGTTGGAAAACGGATTGGGACGTTTCGTTCCAGTACCAATTGCACTTGTCGCCGCGGACTCCGTACTGGGGAAACAGGCCCACGTTGAACCATACGGGCGAATTAAATGCGCCATGTTGATGCAGGCACAACCATGACAAATCGCGATAAAAGCGTTCTCCATCCTCAACAGAGGCAAAGTAACCATCCTCAATGCCCCAATCGGCAACCGTACGGGATACCCTATGAATGAGCTGCCGGACGCTTGACTCACGCTCTTCGGTACCGATTTCGCCGTAGAAATACTTGCTGACTACCACGTTGGTCGCCAGCTGACTCCAGGAACTGGGGATTTCGCAGTTTTCCTGTTCAAAAAGCACATCCCCCGACTCATCTTTAATCGCAGCACTCCGCAAGTCCCAGTCCACCGTGTCGAATGGATCCTTGACTTCCTCGGGACAAAATGTCGGCTGGACTCGCAATCCAACGGAATTCTCGCGAGGAACAGGTCTTGAACCAGTACCTTGTGACGTACCATCACTGCTCAATTCGCGATTTGAACCGGCCACAGAATGCTCGACATCGATGGTAGCCATGAATCAGCTCCTTCTGAATTTGAGAAACTACTTCCTTGAGGAAGTATAATTACGTATACATACGTATACACACTTCCACCGCCTTGTCTAGCAAAAAATAGAAAAAATTCTGCGAGACGCAGCTTTCGGTCTAAATTCCCTCTAAAAGAGAATGTAACCAGAAAATACCCAATATATTGTACCGCCGTTGTTGAGAACCACAACATTTAGTACGCGAGGGCAAAGTTTAATGATTTGCAGACCAGCGTCAATGACGCTTTTCAAATTTTTTTAAGTCGTTGATAACAAACAACTTAAATCATTTATTATGAATCGGCGTCGATTCGTTAGCATAGCGATGGTGGTACGGGCGTCAACACCCCACGCTGCGAGAATTTCTGTTAAGAAGCCTTAACATAAGCCACAGTCACGAGTTGCACAAAACGAATGCGCTTTGCTCAGTTCTGGAAACGAAAAGAGGGGCCCACAGAGAGAGCCATTCGTTCCTCTACAGCCAAACACTCATGGCGGCACCCAGAAAACCGAGGCACAAACCGATAATCACGATCGTCATGAGTACGGTAACAACAGCTTTCCAGGCTTCACGATCAGCTTCGATTAATTCGCGTCGAGTTTCGTCGTCGAACATATCTTGCCAGGAAGAAGCTTGTGAGGAGTCAGTGGGGGAGCCGGAATCATGGGATGTATTCATATGATGAGTGCTTTCGAATACGGCTATAAACGGGCGTGGGAGAATCACGGATGACATATGTGATCAACTCGTTAATTATTATAGCAGGGTACTTTGCCTACTGCGCTAGGTGACATCCATAATGACTCGGGAAAAGTGTTCGGATTGGAGTGTTCAGTGTCCGCATCTCGAGCGAACGTTGCTTTAAGGCCTGAAATCTAAACACGGAAACCAGAACGATGGCCATGCCGTACAATTCGTGGGTCTCGCTAATGCAACCTAAGCACTAAAAACTGAGAAGCTGACCACGTCTCCCGCGCGAGCCACACGATTAGGCCGCCTTGGCGACTTGGATGCGGCGAACCAGATCGGTGGTCGAAACACCTTGTAAGAGATTTGTCACAACAATTTGGCCACCATAAGCCTTTACTACTTCGTGCCCCACAACCTGTTCTGTAGTGTAACTGCCACCTTTGACAAGAACATCGGGCTGTATGGTCTCCAATAACTTATGCGGAGTGTCATCATCAAAAGGTACGACCAAATCGACACATTCCAATGCAGCGAGTAGTGACGCTCGATCAGCTTGATCGATCACGGGACGCTGCTCGCCTTTCAGTCGCCGCACACTGGCATCGCTGTTCATACCCACGACCAACAGATCACCATAAGACGCAGCTTCAGAAAGGCTCACCACGTGACCTGCGTGCAACAAGTCAAAGCAACCGTTAGTGAAAACGACCCGTCGTCCTAATCGTCGTTGTTCAGCAGCCATTTTCGCAGCCTGTTCACAACTGACGATCTTGGAACTACCAACACGGTGATCCGCCAATTGATCTCTGATTTCCGCCGGATGGATGACACAGACTCCCATGCGCTCAACCTCCAATCCGGCGGCGACGTTTGCCAATCGCGCAGCCTCCACCGGTAGCGCACCTCCACCTAAGGCCACTCCCAGCATGGCAAGTGCCATATCTCCCGCACCAGTGATATCGTAGACAGACCGGGCTGTGGTCGTTACAAATTCGCTTTGACCATGGCGGTCCACAATCACCATACCGTCACGGTCCAGCGTCACGATGGCGTAGTCCACATCAAGTTGCGAACACAATTGGTGACCTGCAGAGCAGGCGTCTTGCGGATGTTGGACTGTCACACCGGTCGCTTGCTGTACTTCTGTACGATTAGGCTTCATCAACGTCGCTCCACGATAGGACTGATAGTCCGCACCACGTGCTGGATCGACAAGGACTTGGACTCCAGCAACTTTAGCGACTCGAATAGCGGCCTGCAGAACGGCTGGAGTGCATACCCCTTTCCCATAGTCTGAGATCAACAGGACCTGATGTTGGGGAATTTTTTGTTCCAGCATGGCAATGAACTTGGCCTCGATTATCGGATCGAGGCCATCCGAAAGTTCGTGATCGACTCGCAAGATTTGATTCGGATGTCGTCCCGCAGCCCGTCCGACAAATCGTTCTTTGATGGTCGTCGGCCGTGCGGAGTCGATTAAGACAAGGTCTGTCTGCACACCTGCAGCTTGCAACATTTCGCTCAGCGTCTGACCAGCCACATCATCACCGGTCACCCCAGCACAACAAACCTGTGCCTGTAACCCCCTTACTAGCTGACAAACGTTCGCAGCGCCGCCCAACTTGGTTTCTTGTTGGTCCGCGTGAAGCACAAGAATGGGAGCTTCCTGACTTATCCGCTCGGCGTTTCCCCAGGTATAACGATCTAAAATTAAGTCTCCCAACACCAGAATGTCGGATGACTCCAATCCGTCATAAACTTGCAACAGGTCTTGTGTCGTTTTATTTGACATGTTTTCTGCTTCTTCAAAGGCTGTTGCCGGATCTTTGTTCCCTTGGGCTGGTGTCATTCTGAAGAAGCACAACGCTCGATAAATCTCGGTGCCAGCACGTCGCACTGCGATACTTGGCTACGCTCAGAATGACAAACATCATCTCTAATCAACTCAAAGCATTTGCGCTGTTTGCGACAAGTTATGTGACCTCGGTTCGACCCATACGAATGAACCCCCTCTAGGCTGCCGTCCGTCGTGAGTACTGATCCGATTGCTGTTGGACCGCTGCGAAAACACTTTCCACAGACAACCCTCGCATGCACAAGTGGTGAAACTGAGGACATGTACGTCGTCCGCACGGACGGCAAGGAACTTCGTGCAAGACTTGTACTTCGTTGGAGTGATAGTTCATGCTCCAACGAGAATCGGTGGGACCAAAGATTGCGATGCTGGGCACGGAGAATGCCGCAGCAAAGTGTCGCGGTCCACTGTCGGTGGTCACCAACAATTGACTCCGACGAATACACGCTTTGGTGAGACCAATCGCCACGTCCTCTTTTGCGAGGCTGTGAACCTGGGGGTGGTTGGCGCGCCACACAATTTCGTCAGCCTGCCCTCGTTCGGATGGCCCACACATCACGAGTACAGACCAATCGGTAGTCTCTGCAATCCGCCGTCCAAGCTCGGCAAAATATTCGGCCGGCCACACTTTGGCAGCTCCATAAGCGCCACCCGTATTCAAGGCCACGACACCAGCCGCCTGATCTAATCGGTAACGCTCCCACACCACGTCAGCTCGCCGTTCATCACTGGAACTGGTCTCCAATTCCAGCTGTGGGGATTCAGCAGAACAACCGCTCGCATAGGCCAATTCCAAGTAGTAGTCAATGGCCGACATCGGCTCGCATTGCCAGCGGCGTCGAAGAGGAACTAGTCTATCGGTCAACAGCATGCCACGTCCGCTGCGCGCATAGCCGACTCGACGTCGCGCTCCCGATAAGCGGGCCATCAGCCCAGTGCGGAAAGAATTGGGAAACAGAAATATCCAGTCGAGTTGGCGATGACGCAAGGTTGCCGAGACTTCACGAAGGTGGTGCTGACGATCTACAGACTGGGAATCATAAAAGACCACATCATCGAACCAGGACAGACCGTCCAAGACGGGCGCTACATACGGTTTCATAATGCCTACGTAGGTCGCCTGAGAACCGAATCGCTTCCGGATTGCGCGCAATGCTGGTGTTGCCATCACGACGTCGCCAATCCAATTGGGAAGCACGATACCCACCCGCATGCATGGATCTGCTGGCCTGCTAGGCATCATCAAAAGCTCCGGCGGCAGGAATCTCGCTTGTTCGCAAACATTAATCCTATGGCGGCAAACCATTTGCCATCGCCATTGTGAGAAGAGTTCGACATCATTGTCGGCCGCCAGGTCTCTCATGGATAAGAAAAAAGCGAGAAACGTCATTTTTCTCAGATGCATCGCGGTTTTCATTCACCGTTGGCCACCTCCCAATCAGAATAGAGGAAATATTGCAACTGGTTGATTTAGCCATTCTTGACGCAGTGCAGTCTCCAAATGGCTGACCTCAAGAGTGCCCACAACAAAATTTCGCGTCAGCCGTTGAGCTTCTCGACATCTTCATTGTCAATGATGGCAAGTGTTGGTGTGTCTGATCATTTGGCAAATATGCACCCTGCCCAAGGAGTGACGTTCGCCACCGAAGAATACGTTCCGCTGCAGTCGGATGCTGACGGCGCCTCGACCTACCTACCAGATCTTCCTACATTATCCATGCTCGCAATGGCCGCAAGGTGGACGACAATTGCCAATCACTCTGAAAAACACACCCGATCCTGAGTTTCTGGCGTGTGCAATGATCTTGCGATTGACGGTCTTTCTCTGACTGTCGACACCTTTCAGACGCAGCTAGCACATCGAACTGGGTATCCCTAGTCGAGCCTGCGGTTTCTCTTGCGGCAAAACGTCTTGAACGTTATCCTACGCCACCCTTTTTAATTTCCCGTGGACCTGTACGCACCGCGCGCACCCAGATCGAGTCAGGAAGACACCGCCCATGGCTGCAAAACGAGCATTGATCACTGGAATTACTGGGCAAGACGGCTCTTATCTGGCCGAACTTCTTTTAGAAGAAGGCTATGACGTACACGGTATCGTACGACGAGCCAGCTCAGACAATCTCGAGCGAATCCGTCACTTAACGGACCGTATTCACCTGCACGACGCCGATCTGATTGATCCTTATTCGTTGAGTCGATTGATCCAAGAGGTTCGGCCTGAGGAGGTTTACAACCTGGCAGCACAGAGCTTTGTCCCGACAAGTTGGCGCGAACCGTTGCTGACAGCCGAAGTATCTGGGCTCGGTGCCGCACGACTATTAGAGGCGATTCGAGATACAGACCCATCCATCCGCTTCTATCAAGCCAGCACGAGTGAAATGTTTGGTAGAGTACGAGCCATTCCTCAATCGGAAGAGACTCCATTCTATCCACGCAGTCCGTATGCAGCGTCCAAAGTCTATGCCCACTGGATGACTGTCAATTATCGAGAAAGCTACAATCTGTTCGCGTGCAACGGTATCTTGTTCAACCACGAATCACCTCGCCGCGGCTTGGAATTTGTCACGCGCAAGATCACGCATGGAGTGGCCGCCATCAAGTTAGGACTCGCTCAAGAACTACGATTGGGCAACCTCAAAGCCAAACGTGATTGGGGATTTGCCGGAGACTATGTCCACGCCATGTGGGCGATGCTGCAACAGGAGACAGCCGAAGATTTCGTGATTGGTTCTGGTAAGACGCACGAAGTCGAAGAATTTGTCGATTTAGCTTTCAATCACGTTGGTTTGAACTGGCGCGACTACGTCGTGATCGATCCAGCGTTTTTCCGTCCCGCCGAAGTCGATCTGTTGATTGCCGATCCTAGCAAAGCGCAACGAGTTCTCAATTGGGAACCGACTGTCGAACTCGACGAACTGGTGGCCATGATGGTGGACAATGACCTGAAAATTCTCGGTAATCAAAAGTCTTTGTCCGTATTCCCCGTTGCGGCTTAGTACGAGAATTCTGTCGATGGTAGCCCACACCTCTCCACACATTCTAATCACTCGACTGAGCCATCTGGGGGACTGTATCCAAACGGTCCCCTTGCTTAACGCTCTTCGAGATGCATTTCCTAAGGCGCACATCACTTGGATCGCTGAACCGTTGGGGGCACAAGTGTTGCAAGATCACCATTCCCTCGACGAATTGATGATCGTCCCCAAGAGGGTTTTGCGGTCGATACCGGCTGTCTTACACTGGCGCCAGCGTCTGCAATCGAAAGCATTTGATATCGCACTTGATCCACAAGGCCTGACGAAAAGTGCCCTGCTAGGTTGGTTGTCAGGAGCTCCCACGCGCATCGGATTCGCTCGACCAAATGGTCGCGAACTGAGCCCACAACTGAACAATGTGCTCGTACAAAGTTCCGCAGAGAACGTCGTCGATCGTTATCTCGAACTGTTGCAACCACTTAGCGCACCGACACCCAAGGTGCGATTCGATCTGAAGGTGGCCCAGCGAGCTTCCCCCTGGGTTTCTCAATCCACAACTCGTCGCCTACCAACCGACCAGTACGTCGTCATGAATGCGAGCGCTGGCTGGGCGTCACGAATGTGGTCTCCAGAACGATTTGCTCAAGTTGCTCAGGTCTTGGCGAGAAAGTGGAATCTGACGAGTGTCGTTCCCTGGGCGGGCGCCGCCGAACGTATTGTCGCCGAACAGATTGTGGCTGTCAGTGATGGTGCCGCGCAACTCGCACCGCCCACATCGATCGCTCAACTGGCAGCGATTGTGGAACAAGCCAGACTTTATGTGGGTACCGACTCCGGACCGCTTCACCTAGCCGTCGCCATGGGGACTCGTTGTGTCAGCCTGCATGGCACTACCCTGGCAGCCAAGAGTGGACCTTATGGCCATGGCCATAAAGCCGTACAAGCATATTATCAACATGGCAGTAGCACTCGGCGCCGACGAGCCACCAATGAAGCCATGCAGGCTATTTCGGTCGATATGGTCTGCGCAGCCTGCGACGATGTACTGCAAGAATCGGCCTGGCAACCACCTGTCAAGCGTGCGGCATAGCCCATCAACCGGCTCGCCGCTGGCGCGCCTTATACAAATACGGATTGAGCGCTGGATCGTTGTACATTTTCATCTGCCGGTACGTGCGATGTCGCTTACGGCCAGCATAGATATCTTCTAACAATTGCGCTAACGATACCGATAGCTCGTCTTGCTGAACCAATGCCAAAGCGAGTTTGTGCTCGACCGACTCGATGTGTTCAACCGAAGCGTCTGGCCGTTGAGTCTGCTCTTCCAGGTGATAGATCCGCAAGGACAAAATCGATAACCTGTCGATAACGCTACCTGGGGTTTCTGTGTTTAAGGAAGCTTTTTCGGTAGTCTCGACCTTACGTTCCACCAACTGCTGGGTGATCGCATCGTCGAGTTGTTCGATCATGTCGTTCCGTTTTTGATTGTAGCCGTCGATTGCCCTCTTGGCTTGGGCAATACGTGCCTCGCCAACTTCGCGACTCCTGGCAACATCTTCTTCATGCCAGAGCAGGTAGTTGTAGGCATGTTCCTGGCTGACGAGTTGCAAAAATCCTATAGACGTGTGTGCGATGGATTCTTCATGCCAGCGTGCAACAAGTTGCGTTTGCAAATCGGCAATCTGTCGTACAAAAATCAGCACGGCTAAAACTCCCTTTCTAGTAAACAGTCCAATGGAGAAACCACTGGAACTGTACGGGTGTTCAAACGGGAAAGCGGGTCAAGGAAAAACAGATCTTCGACAAATAAGGCCGAGACGGCTAATGGCTGCCGACGAAGCGAGAATTCTAATTGGGGTACGCAATTGGAGACAACCCGATTTCCAGTGAATGATGCTAGCAGATCATCGCTTGTTGCCATCGGCAAACTGACCTAATATCCCGAACACTATTGCCATCTCTACAATCCATGCCAGGTTGGTCAACGATAGTGGTGACCAAGCATGAACATCGAGAAGAATCCCACGCCCCCCAACAGTAACTTGTTGCGAAATCGAATCGTTACTCATGTGTTGGATTTGATCTATCTGGTGACCGTGGTCGTCCAGCTGCCGCAATGTATTTGGAACTATTTTGTTCAAGGAAAATACCGCGGGACCCTGGGTGTGCGACTGTGGGGACGTGTGATGAAGAGAGATGGCGACATTCATTGCGCATGGTTTGAAGCTGCCAGCCTGGGTGAAGTCCGTGCTCTGGAATCGCTTGTCCGAGCGTTTCAAATCGAGCATCCCGGTTGGTATTGTGTGATTTCGGCG
The DNA here is from genome assembly GCA_022448645.1 of Pirellulaceae bacterium. The sequence continues at coordinate 7,898 of JAKVBZ010000062.1, read as the reverse complement.
TCGACGACCAGTGGCTTCCGACTTGCTCAACAACTATTTCCAGACATATACGTGTTTCCTTTACCTGTCGACTTCAGTTGGGCAGTGCGGACAGCCGTTGCGAGACTACGTCCCAACCTATTGGTGATCGTCGACAATGAAGCGAAGCCCAATCTACTTGCCGCCGCACACCAACATGGAAGCCAAGTGGCCATCGTCAACGGCCGGATGACGACAAAAGACATGCGTTTGCGGGTACGGCTAAAGTGGTTGAGCAGTCAAGCGCTACACCAGGTGGACTTGATCATGGCACAGAACAATGCGTACGCAAATCGTTTCGTCCGTTTAGGTGCTGTTCCAAACCGAGTCCAGGTCGTGGGATCCCTTAAATACGACTGTCTGAAACGTCATCATAACGATGAGACTTGTCACGAATTGGCACGGCGGGCGCAAATCGATTCCCAAGACATCGTATGGATGGCCGGAAGTACTCACGAAGGTGAAGAGCAAACCATTTTGGAGGTATTCCAAGCGTTACAACACCAATACCCCAAACTACGTCTCATTCTAGCTCCTCGTCACATCGAGCGGACGGCAGCCGTGGAACATCTGCTTGCTCGTTCCGGCTTGCCATGGGAACGTTCCAGTCATCTTCCATCCGGCGACGATCTCCGAGATCTGAACGAGATTGAAGGGATTTCGCCACCCAAAAAGAACAACAAAATCATATTGGTCGACACCATTGGTGATGTTGTTTGGTGGTGGGGCGTCAGCCATATAGCATTCGTCGGAGGCAGTCTTGCCAACGGACGTGGCCGAAACATGCTGGAACCGGCTGCCTATGGTGCCGCCGTTTGCTTTGGCCCTCACACGTCTGATTTTCGGTGTTTCGTGAACGATCTTTTGGGTCACGGCGCGGCCCGCACGGTACACAACCAGCTGGAGTTGCGAGCCTTTGTGGCGGAGTGCCTGGATGACACGGCTTTTCGCGAACAGCTAGGACATCGAGCTCAAGAATTGATCACCCAACGGCGTGGCGCGACGCTCAAGACACTTCGCACACTGAAACCATTGATCGATAAAAAGGCCATTGGGGAAACTTCGGATACTTTCTGCCGTTCCGAATTGGAACACAGTGTATGCTTTTGACTGGAACGTGCGCGTCGTTCCGGCAACCACTTTCGCGGCCTCGGATTGATCTGCATGAATTCGTCAGGCAAGAGGCAGTTTCCCAATCCATCAGCTGCGGCGCACTAGCCCGATATCATTTATTTTTGTAGCGGAACCGCGCCAGCCGTCCCACCTTTAGCGGCTAGCTCACGCATACCGGGCAGTTTGCGCCACCCCGCTAAAAAACCACGCGGCCTTTACAAACAGACATCTAGCTGTCAGCCTGTTAGGACATGCTTGGCAACGTATCTTTTGCGGTATTCCTGATTGTCGTATCCTCAGCGCTGTTCGTGTGGCATTGGCGACAATGGCAGGATCTTAACCAGCCCCATCCGGATTCACGGGATGCACGTTTTTATCACATCCAATTGCGGCGGAGAACGCAAGTCAGCGCCATGATTGGCATCGTAGGTCTGGCCGTGCTCTACGGCCAGACTTTGACGATTTCGCCTGCTACACTCGTGTACTGGTTCGTCGTGGTACTGGTGGTCGTGTGGATCATCATTCTGGCCATCGTCGATTTCGTCGTGACACGTATGCACTTGACCCAACGACACCGTGAGCAACTAGTTAAAAAGGCTTGCCAGAATGCCTCACGGCGCAACGCGGATGATACTGAAGAAGAATCGCCCATTGGCTCCGATTAAAACGGCCATCTTCATGAGTCGAAGTGTCAGGAACCGGCAGCACTAGTCACGGGTCATTGCGACCCCAGTCGTTGCCTGGGGACTAGCGCACAGGCTTTCATTCTCACGATCCGCCTGGGACCGCAAAATAATGACATCCGCGCGTGGAAACGCAAATCGTTCGTGTAATTCTGAAAAATATCGGTGGTACTGATTGCAACCAATCGGTACCACAGTAGAATCAGTCCCGGCTTAGTGCGATTTTACCATCCAAATGGTGCGCTATAGCTGTGCCGTAAGATACTACGACACTATGACTCCTAGTATGCCTCAAACTTTAGGACATCGTTGTGGATTTCGACTTCATTACCGTAGCGGCCTGTGTCGGCGCTGGGATGTTGATCTGGGACTGCGTTGAAGTAGGGCGGAATGATGCCGCTAATTTGGTGAATGCGGTTTTGGGCGCGCGTGTCATGCAACGGCGGTTGGCGGTCATCATTGCCGCGTTGGCCGTAGTCACCGGCGCATCATTCGCATCGCCAGTCATGGAAACTGCTCGGAAGGGAATCTTCGACCCAACCGTGTTATCCATTCAAGCGGCACTGGCAATCTACGTGAGTGTCTATTTCGTCGACACGGTTTTGCTGTACGCCTTTTCTGGATTCGGTATGCCCGTGAGTACCACCGCTTGTTTGGTTTTCGAACTCGTCGGCGCATCTCTCTTTTTGGCAGGTTTCGACAACGTCCATTGGCCCAAGGTCGGTTCCGTGACCTCGGGAATTATCGTGTCGATCGCTATTAGTGGAGTCGCGTCGTTCATGGTGATGAGAGTCTTTCGTGCCGCGATACGTGACAAGTCTGATGACCGCGCTACGATCTTGCTGCACGGACCGTGGATTACTGGCGCCATCATGACTTGGCTGTCATGGTTCATTGTCTTCAAAGGCCTAAAACAAGTTCCGGCCATTCAACAAATCAAGGAAGTAACCTTCGAGCTGTACGGCGAAACCATAGTCCTTGGTTGTATGTGGGTGGCATTCACACTTTTTACGGTAGTAGTCCTGTTGATTTTTTCTCGCTGGTACCAACATTTATTCGCGACGACCGCAATTCTAGGCATGATCTGTATGGCCTTCGCCTTCGGTCAAAATGATTTGGCCAACGCCGCTTCGCCGGGACTAGCCAGCTTGGCCTTGTGGAAAGGTGGCGGCGCCCCCACCGATCTAGCTGACTTGTCTTCGAAGATTCCCATTCCGCCTTGGGCACTATTTGGTTGTGGTGTGTTGATGGCATCTGGGATGTTTACCGTTTACGCCCAGCGAGTCACACGAGCTGAAATTAATACGGGAAGCCATTTCGACCAAGTGACACTTTACGCACCCAACTGGTGCAAATGGCTCGCTCGTCAGCTGTTGTGGATGAGTTCTCGTAAGCGCTCACTTGCGCCCGAACCAGCGCTGAACACAGCCGGAAAGAAGATTCACTACGACACGTTGCGAGCATCGGTTATCACCGGCGTCAGTGCCAGCGTGATTGCATTTGCATCGGGTCGGGGGTTGCCGGTTTCGACAACCTACGTGGCCTTTGCTGCAGTCATCGGATCAGGCTTGGCAGATCGTGTTTTTTCTCGCGGCAACGCTGATGCCAAAGTGGGACGAGCGATCTGGGTTGTAACCTGTTGGTTCATCGCACCTCTGATCGCGATCGTGATGACCGGATGTGTGGCTAGGCTGGTGTATCATCTGTCAGTCGCTGGTCTGTTGCTGTGTATTGCGCTGAACCTGACCACTAGATTCCTGTTACGGCAGCAAGCAGATCGTCACGAACAAGAACATCATTGATACCACAAATCCAACGTGCTGTTCGTTGAACAACACCTGTCAGACAAAGCCCCACTTCTTGCGAAGGTACCATTCTGTGCCCAGGAGCCCCATCACGATCCCAAAGAATGGCCAAGCCGAATTGGGACTGCCAGCAAACTCCCACTTGGTTTGCACTTCGATTTTGACTTGAGGTGTCTGTTGTTTTAAATCACGGCACAATGCTGGCAACTGCTCAGGTGCTAACAAATGACCACCGGCATCACTGGTCAATTTGGCAAGTCGCGCCAAAAGCTGTGGGTTTGCCACCGGGTCGTGAAGTTCAAGATCGTGATCAAAAACCACAAACTCCTCACGCGCATGACCAATTTCCACACCATTCTGCGTGGCATTGATCTGGATAGCGTATACTCCGGGATCCGTCCCCAAAATGTCTCGACCGGTAAATTGCTCTCCGTCATGCGACAAGCGTAATGGTTGCGTGGTGCCATCTGGCTGCACGAGAGTTGCCTCCAAGGTAATCTCCTGGAGAACTTCGGCTTCCCTCATGCGAGCCCCTGCCGTGAATGTCAACGAGGCAGCAGGACGATAGCGCCGTTGAGGCAATTCAATCCACACTTCATCCCGATCCATCTCGTCGCGCCCGGCCAGCCACAGAACGACTTGACGCCAAAACCGTTTGTGTTCGGCTGCTGCTCCATGAGCCCACCATGTCCACGTTGAATCACCCGCAAAGGCTAACACGCGTCCAGCACCGAATTGCCCCGCTACAAGCAGCGGATCGCCCTGGGAAGTCTTGGCAAGGACCATGGCGTTGGCTTTCAGACCTGTAAACCGGTTGGCACCATGCAGCGGTGAGAGCGATTCCCAGGTCTTCAAGTTGTCCCCAGTACCGGCTAAACGCGTTACGAACTGGGCTGTGGTGGGAATCATGGCCAAGGGACCTGACAGGTGCATATCGGTACGAATGGGAGCGTCAAGATCTTGTCGATGGAAACGGTGCATACGGATCGGCAACACATCGGCCAGCGGGGTTCGCTGGTAGGCGCCAGCCCCAAAGCTGTACACACCACCTAACATCATCAGTCCGGAACCACGTCGGACATCCTCTGCCAAACGCTCTAAGTCGGTTTTACGAAACGCCGTGGCGTGGATGCTCTCAACGAGATACACATCGGGACGCTGATTCCGGGTAAACGCGTCTAAAGAAATCGGCCAGTTAGATCGTCTTCCGTGATGGATAAACGAGTACTCCAATTGCAGTTCGGGCGATTCATTAACAGCTCGTCGCAAGCGACGCTGTTCGCCTACTAGAGAACCATACAAATAAAGCACCTTCAATCCGCCGTCGCGTACCGTCACGTAGGCTGTCAACTGATTATTCTTGGTCACCAACTCTCCGGGCTGAGGAGGCACCGAAACGGTCAACCGATAATGTCCCGGTTGTTCTGGTCGATACGGAAATCGAAATCCGATCAGCTGATCCGTTTCATTGGCTCGTAATGTGAGCGAGGTAACATCCTGTGAATGGCCAGCATCATCTGTTACAGAAACTTCGACTGGAATATCTTCATGTGGAAATCCTTTGGCACGCACGGCCACATGAACTTGCAGATCATTTTTGACAAAGACCGTGTAATGATCCTGTAACGATTCGACGGCCAAATCTCGAGCTCGTGATTTCTCTCTCGGTTGCCCAAAGGGAACCGTGTACAGGGGATAGCCAAGCCTCGCCATCTCCCGCACCGCCTGGCGCAATTCAATACTTGGCTCGAATACCCGTTGCGCACCATCGGTCAGCAGCACCATACCCACCAGCCGATTTCCCAATTCGCGACGCAGCGACTCAACAATCGCTTGAGCAATATCACTTTGTCCTCCTTCGGCGGTCGCTGGCAGTGGTAGATCACCTCCGGACCACTCCAGCAGACGACGTTGCTCATCGAACGTCACGAACTTGATATCAAGGTCTTCGTTGAGCACTTCGAGATCAGGCAAACTTTGTTGCACGGCAGTGCGCAAACTATCCCATCGTGACTGCCCCCCGGGCATATCAGTGATTTGCATGCTACGGCTACTATCGACGAGCAACACAACGGTACCTCGCTGCCGCTGTGATTCTAACGTTACCCAAGCGGGGCGCAGCAACGACAACACCACCAATAAGATGACGGAAAGTCGCAGTATCCACAGCGTCCCTTGGCGTAGCTTGGAGGTTGCGCGATAAGTACCTACCAGACACAATGACACTAAGAGTAGTGTGCCAACCACCATGATCAGCAGGTAGCTACCAAAGATCGGTTCAAAGTGTAGTGAGGCTTTTGGATCCACGTGCATCGATCATGTTTGCGGGACGACAGAATTGTTCTCTTGTCGATAAAACCGATTTGCCAATAACTGTTCGACTCCCAAAACGATGGCAAGGAATAATCCAAGATAAGGAAAGAACTCCTTGCCAAAACGGGCTTCTCCCTGTTCACGTATGATTTCGTCTCTTGTACGCACTAGCGTGTAACCATTTTTCCCCAATAGCTCATCCAAGTGTTCGGGCTTGGTACGGCGCAGGTCTGTTGACGCTGCTGGCAGGTTCACAGAAAACCCTCCTTGGGAATCATCATTCGCGGAAACGAACCGGTACGTCCCTGGATCTTCGGTCAAATGAATCCGCAGCTCGTCAGTGGACGCATGTAAGTCATGCCATACGCCATCCGGCGTAAACATCATATGACGACTAGGTCCTTTAGCATCGAGCTTCCAAGTCACCGCTTCGCCAGTTGTGAAATTCAGGCGCTGATTCGCTTGACCGCTCAGGTACCGCACGGCCTCATTCACAAACACCATAAACGGCCAGGCGTCGATACCGGTCGGCAAATGATTCCAGACCTCGCTATGGCTGGCCGCATCAGAAACAGAAGTCGTCATCATTAGCACGCGACCCTGCCCAACCTGACGTTCCAAAAGCGCCGGACGATTGTTACTGTAAGAAATAATGGTTTGACCTTCCATACTTTTTTCGTCGATCAACCAGTGACGGAAAACCGGATAGGCGTGCCAGGGAACAGCCGAACCAACAGAACGAAACACCCTGAACAACGGGTGGCTGTCGTGTTGTGGCGCCAAATAGACATCTCCTTGAGGCCGTCTCATGACAATCGGCTTTAGCAGGGCCGGCAACACAGCGCGGGCCGCCGAGGACTGAAACTGGTTGACGGGGCTGGCGTTGCGCCCCAAGAAAACTCCCAGTCCACCTCCCTGTTCAACATATTCCGTCAAACGACGCCAAGACTCGGGAGACATCGGTGGCGGGTCGACCAGACAGATGGCTGTGTAGTGTTTCCATTCCTGAAGTTGGTACCATTCATCGATCGAAACGGTTTGGCAGTCAAAGCGCGCAGGAAAATCGACTGGTGCCAACGCCTCGCTAAGAAACCGAGGCTGAGCTTGCGGTCCGGCAACAATCAACACAGGACTGGGCTGACGAACTTCGACCGAAAAGTAAAGCGTATCATCAGCTGCCAACGCGTCCGAGCCCAACAGTTTCAACCATCCGTGATGGACACCAGTTTCTAGCAAACTGCTGGAGAACTGCACGACTTGAGGAGTTCCTGCCGAGACTTGCACCATTTTTCGATCGGCTCGACGCGCCGGGACTGGCACCAATTCTCCATCGATACGTAAAGGCTGTTGCGAACCTGGAGACTCCCAGTAAAGCTCCACCGCCCGTTCACTACCTGGTCCAACATGAACCAACTCGGCGCTCAAACCAAACGAGCGCCCTTCAGCCACTTGCTGTGTGGACAGTTTCAGTTGACCTAACGAGTCGTTTTGGGGCCCGGGCACGCCAACATCGATCAGGAACAAACTGATCGGCTGTGGCGCCTCATCAAGCTTCTGTCGGACTTGTTCGGCCCATGCTGTTTCCCATTCGACAGCAGCAAGATCCGTAAAGACATACAACTCCTGGCGTACGTCTGGTCGCTTTTGCAAAACCTCCAACCCCTGGGCTACGGTTTCCAGCAAAGGTGTGGCTGCGTTCGTTATCCTCAATCCGGCTAACGCCCGCTGAGTCGCACCACGCTCTGTCAAAAAAACAGGATAGGATAGAGAACCATCCGCGACTGCCATAGAACTGCCAGACGGCAATTGACGAACGAGCCATTCCGCAGTTTGCCGAGCCTCTTCCAAGCGAGTCTGATTCTGGTGGCGGTAATCCATACGAGGAGCTGTGTCGAAAGCCAACACAGCTGCCACCGGAGCTTGTCCATCACCGACAGAAGCAGCATCACGACTGGAGGCGGCACCG
>JAKVBZ010000061.1 GCA_022448645.1 Pirellulaceae bacterium | reverse complement strand
CCGTCTGAATTTGCATCTTCCAACGTGTATGCGGTACAAGATGGTATGAAATGGTCGGTGGTCGAAACGGGTTAAATCGTCCATGCCATTTGGGCTCCCAACGGTACTCCGTATAAGGCACCAGGACATTTCGCTGCGTTTCATAGATCTGGGTTTCCACCTGTTGCCGGTAGACCGTTTGTTCTCGTTCTTCAACCTGCGTTGCGGCTACTGGTGTGCGAACTGTTCGCACCACGTCCTCATAGCCCGAACCTGCGGTTCCGTAGCGAGAATTTTGAGCGTCAACCGAACTCGACAGGCAATGTTGAACAGCTACGACGATTAGCGTAACACGTGTCGCGAAGATGGCATGGGACATCCTTTTCCTCCATGATCCTAATAAGCTTTGTCGTCCTGACAACCCAATGAAGGCCTGAAATCGGCAAGACTCCCAACACTGAAGTAGCACATGGTGGTCATCGGGATCGTCTGATGAATGGCTTTGATGAATAGAATCCTGACATCACACTCGTATGAAACTTCGCCGGGTCTCACGGTAAACAAAGATCAAGCAAAAAGGACATCTTGCCAAAACACCCCAGAATGGTTGGCAGCCGCCCGCAGAATCTCTTCAACCCGTTTGGTCCTACAGGACGTTTCGGATGTCCGGCCGAAGCCGAAAGGTTTACCTAAAGCAGGCGAACCCCGCTGCTGACACGCCTTAAGCTACAAGGGCGTTCTGTCGAAGTGTTTGAGCCTCCAAGAATCTCGAAAATCGTTGTACCCTGCGCAAACCACGACTTGTCGCTGGGGTTCAAAATGTTATCCTGCGCCGTTACGTTCAACAGCTGGTTTCCCGAAGAAGTGACATCCATGGGCGAAAAAACTATCTTCAAAAGAATTATTGATGGCGAGATTCCTGCGGATATCGTGTACGAAGACGAACACTGCCTTGCCTTTCGCGATATTCAAGCTCAGGCACCGACACATATCTTGGTAATCCCCCGCAAGGAAATTGCTTCAATTCACGAGGCAAATCGGGATGACCAGACATTGTTGGGCCACTTGCTTCTTTGTGTTCAGCAAGTGGCTTTGCAAGAGAAGTTAGACGCGGGGTATCGTGTGGTGATCAACTGTGGTGCAGATGGCGGTCAAACCGTGGACCATTTACATTTGCACCTGCTGGGGGGACGCTCACTGGATTGGCCCCCAGGCTAGCAGTCGCTTGACTCCCTGCCAGGACACAGATCCGCATCCACGCCAAATAAAAACAGTTACCAGCATTTGTTGGCTCCTCGCACGACGGAATTGATACCGAGTGCACACCAATTCGCCTGTGACTGGTGGTGTTTTCGCTGAACGGTATCACGGCCTTTTTGAGAAGCTACATCGTGGATACACTCGTCCCCTGTCGCAAGGAATTGACCGTACCCTCACCGATGGTGCACATCTTCTGCAATTGAACTTCACTATTTTTTCGCGCAGGTTAACCTGACCAGTATTACCGGTCTCTGGACGAGCTTCGTTCCCGGCCACCGCCAGGTTTGTGCGTCCCTAGCTGAACCCGTGCGGGCGTAGCGGCTAACTTTGTAGAAGGCTTCCAAGACGATGTTTTGTCACCGTGCATCTTTCTTTTCGACCGTCGCTGAAGGGTTAATCGTCGTTGCGTCGGAGTTCATAGGTCTTCGTAAGCAATGGCCCCCGTTCAGCGACATCACGAATTGCCACCTAAAGCGGTTGCCCGTCCTCAGCCTGGCACCACAAACAAGAACGTTTAAAGGGGCCCCTACACGAATCCAGCGATCAACGATTACCCCGTTTTCTCGGATATTTGCCTCGAGTCATAGCGGTTTCCATCCCTATGGAACCTTCAACCTAGCCCACCGCTCACTTTCTTCCTTCCATATGTATGACTAAAAGTTGTGCGTAAGATACGACGAGGTTGTTGGTTGTGCACAGTGTGATGGTCATCACACACATTCTTTCTTTCTCTCGAAAATCTTCCGAAACCAAGTCTAAGCCGGTGTTCTGACGGCGTTTGGAAAACTAACTGAAACTTCTCGCTGAGCGACAAGGAAAACAATACATGTCACGACTATGCACACTGCTTGCCACCCTTTTGTTGTTTACAACTCAAGGCACAGTTTCCGCTGAAGAATCTTTTCTGGGTAGCTCCTTCCAGATGGCGAACGACGCACCAGGAAACCTGTCAGGCGTCGAGCGGTCGAACCATTGGACTATTCGGGGACAGTGCGACAGCTGTGACGACGGATGTTGCGCCACCTGTGACGCTGGGTGTTGCAAAACCTGGGTTGGTGGTTCTGAACTTGTCTTTTTGCGTCCGCACACATCGGAACCTTATTATGGTAGTGGCGAGCTACAAACGGCATCACGTTGGACCCTTGGGCGGATGAATAATAGTGGCCAAACGTGGCGCGTCCGTTATTTCGAATTTCAACATGACGATTTTGACAGCGAAAGTCTGCAACAAGAGCTGATCGACGCTGAATATGCCGGTCGTTTCGAACTAGGTTGTAATTGGCGAGGCGAAATCGCTGCCGGCCTGCGTCACGCTCAGTACAAAGACGACGACTCGGAATACGACGCAACGATTGGGCCAGTCGTTTCGGTTGAAGTTCACAACCAAATATTATCCGACGTCGATGCCTTCGCCTTGTGCCGCACTTCACAACAATTTGGGTCGCAGGAGCGTGGCCGGGGTACTTTTGGAGTCACCGAAATCCAAGTTGGCGCGGAAATCACACGCTGCGTCGCCAGAAACAATTTGTTTATTCGTGGATTCATCGAAGCCCAGGAGTGGACGGGCGTCGAAGACGGCGACTCACAGGATATCGGACTGATCGGCTTAGGCTTCGCCGTCGGAATCGCCCGTTAAAGTTCCAACACCTGACGGATCAAACGCACCACCGGCATGCCCAAAGGTATGCCGGTGGTTTTTGGGTGGAACACAACCAAACGGCTAATCACCATGTGACAGGTTGGTCACCCTTTTATTTGCAGCGAATCATAGTGATTCACCCTCATATTAACCGTTAAACCTAGCCCAAAATCCCATGCGCCTTCCCGAAACAACAAAATGCGTAGTCTCGGTCATATACAGAAGGTTTGTGGATTGTACGCAGCGTGATGGACTTTGTACTTCTTCTGCATTCCTATCGCAAAGGTATCCGACACTATACGTACGTTGGGCTCGTACCGCATTCGGAATAAACGACTGTTGTTTTTTTGTTAGCAAAGAGAGAGGAAGAGACATGTCACGACTATTCACATTACTAGCTGCACTGTTGTTGGTTGCTTCACAAGCAACCATGTCCGCTGAGGACAGCTTACTAACCAGGTCTTTCCAGTTCACGGATGTTGACCACTCGAACAATTTGATTATTCGCGGACAGTGCGACGGCTGCGACAGCAGCGACGAAGACTCCTGTGACTCCTGTTGTGGAATCGGGAGCTCCTGCGGTACTTGGAGTGCTGGCGGTGAACTTGTCTTCCTAAAAGATCACGGTAACTACGGCTACAATGCAGACGAAAGTGAAACTGGCTACCGCGTCTTCGTTGGATACGAACGCGACGATGGCCTGGGATTCAGCGTCCGTTACTTCGATTACGATAACAGTGACGACGCCGGCTACGGAAACGACTTAATGTCCCTTGATCTGGAACTGTCGACGAACCTTGAAGTCTGCAATACGCAGATCTCGCTCTCCGGCGGTTATCGTCACGCAGACGTCAGTACGACGGGCGATTATGCGATTTGGAACGACTTGAATGGTATCACGTTTGGAATTCGTGCCCAACGTCAACTCATGTGCAACATCAGTGCTGTTGCATGGCTGCAAGAATCATTTCTTTTCGGGCGCGACGACTATAACGGTTATTCAAACGGCCACATCAATTGGTCCCAAGCGCAACTTGGCCTGCAATACGATGGTTGCTTCTGCGGTAGGAGCGCATGGGTGCGTGCTGGTGTGGAAGCCCATGATCTTGACGCATCCGATAGTGGCGAGAACGATGTTGCCCCAGGTGCGTTCGGTTACTTCGTCGGTGCTGGACTTAGCTTCTAGCTCTAACCGACTTGTCAACTGGCCTTACACTCACCACGAGCCAAGCCTGGTGGGTGGATCGACGTCTTAAATATTCGATCCAAAGGCACCGACTGGTTGCCCGCCGCTGTGAAAGTATCGTTCACAGCGGCGGCGTGCCTCAGCAGGCGAAAAGGTGTCTAACTTTTCTTCGACAGCCGGAATCGTTTGGCGAATGCCGGCAGTGAGTCGCTACAAGCATCGACCATTCTCGGTCCCGCTACGGTTCGTAAGATCTGTCACCGCTACCCCTCGTGCAATATCAGCTGGGATGTCAGGCTGGCAAAGCAGAGCGGTAGAACAACTGCCTCTTGCATTGAATATCCGCATCAACTACCGCATTGCCTGCTGGTTTTCGTCGCGACCTACTACGACGCCATAAACACCTCGATTATGGGCTTCTAATTCGCTCGAACAACAATCATCTGGGCAAATTTGGGTATTAGGTCTGAGGTTACCTTTAGCTGCTGCTTATTCATTTGGCCCACACGCCCCCCCTTCGGTTAGGGGGATTCTTCCTGGTAGACTGTCTGAAAATCACCATTCCTATCAGCGTATCATCGGAACGGTGTAGACACTCGGATTTTTGACAAATTTCAACGTGAACCACCGAGTGTTTTTTTGATCGGCCAGTAAGTAAAGCAGGTTGTCTAGTACACGGCCTTAAGTGTGCTGTGACGCTGCCTGGGTGATACCCATACGTTTATTCATGCACCACCAGGAGAAACGATCATGATTGCGTTGCCGAAAGAGGACAGCCATCCGCAAATGGACGCACAGAATGTGTTGGGAAGCAAATTAGCAGTGTGTTCTCGACAACCATTGACAGGTTTTTTCCGTACAGGTTGTTGCCAAACGGGGCCCGAAGATGTTGGATCGCACACCGTATGCGTAATCATGACCGCAGAATTTCTGGAGTTTTCCAAGGCAGCCGGAAATGACTTGAGCACACCGCAGCCTCATTTCGGCTTTCCAGGCGTGCAGCCCGGCGACCGTTGGTGTCTCTGTGCGCCGAGGTGGCAAGAAGCTCTTGATGCTGGATACGCACCACAAGTTGTGCTGGAAGCAACTCATGCTGAAGCGTTGAACTATTGTGAACTCGAAGACCTCCAGGCTCATGCGGTGGATGGGTGATCCGTCAGGGACCGTACCGAGATGAAATGGGAACGCATCTCAAATCCGAATTCAGAGCGAAGGGTCAATGCCCCGAGGCCTGGTCACCCAACGAGTTGGGCAAGCCTTTGGTGGTTGCATTCGAGCCGACGATGATCTATTTCTTAGCCGGTGCATCCCACGCCAAAGAACCATTCACAGTCTTGGCGTTGTGTGAGAACTTTCCACGTATTCGTGTTACCCAAGACGATCCTAGCGGCACACAGTGCGTTCACGCCACCGACAGCAGTTCCTATCGTACTGTCAAGCGTCGTACAAAACTCTGATACCTTCTACAGATCGCGTCGACCTCCCGTAGCTTCTCGATAAAACACACGGTCACGAGCCTCGTTCCCTTCATCCAAGAACAACGCGACACATCTCGTCGCTAGTAGCAAAACTGTCCACGAGTGACTTATCCGACGTCGCTCAGATCCAACGCTTGACCGTAACGCCCCAACACCATGCGACGCAATCGAGCGTGTTGATCGGCCAGCAATTCTGGATCTTCTGCCATCAATTCCTGGGCGTCTCTACGAGCCTCGTGAAGCACGGCTTTGTCCCGCAAAAGGTCTGCGATGTGAAAGGGAGGCAGCCCATGCTGGCGTGAACTAAAAAGGTCTCCTGGCCCCCGTAGACGAAAATCGATTTCTGCAAGTTCAAAGCCGTCATCGTTGCTCACGAATGCTTCCAGGCGTTCGTGCCCCTCCGCTGACCCTGCAGACGAGAACACGCACAGATAACCGGGATGGCTTCCACGACTGATGCGTCCCCGCAATTGGTGGAGCTGTGCCAACCCAAACCGATCTCCATTTTCGATCGTCATCACAGAGGCATTGGGAACGTCGACACCTACTTCCACAACCGATGTGGCGACAAGCACTTGGGTTTCACCGCGACCAAATTCGGTCATCGCCAACGTTTTTTCTTCACTGCTCAAACGGCCATGTACCAAATTCACGCGAAAAGCTTCCAATTCGCCGTTTGCAAGTTCTTCGAACGCCTCTTCAACACTTTTTAAATCGCTTTCGGACGACGCATCCACTCGCGGAACAATCACATAACCTTGTCGTCCTTCGCGTAACTTACGTCGAAAGAAATCCCACCATTGTTCTCGTTGCTCTGCCTGGCCCAAATACGTCTGCACCGGCTGACGGCCGGGTGGAGATTCCCGCAGGGAGGTCACATCCAGGTCCCCGAAAACGGTCATGGAGATGGTACGAGGGATCGGTGTTGCGGTCATGACCAAATAATGCGGCATCGTATTTGACTGCCTCAGTCCTGCTCGTTGTTGAACACCAAATTTGTGCTGCTCGTCAATGATCACCAGGCCCAATTTGGAAAACGTTGTGGACACGTGAAGTAAAGCTTGTGTCCCCACCACGACATCCAACGTTCCGTTTTCGATTCGCTGCAGGACATCTTTCCTTTGCTGTTCAGACAGCGAGCCTGTCAGTAGCCCCAAGCGAACTTGGCTGGTTCGCAACAACTGCACTAGAGTTTGATAATGTTGCCGGGCCAGAACTTCGGTTGGAGCCATCAAGACGGCCTGGTGACCATGTGCCACGGCTACCAACATGGTGTAAACCGCAACCACCGTCTTGCCACTGCCAACATCACCCTGCAAGAGACGGTTCATGGGGGTCGGGCGAGCCAAATCTGACGAAATATCTTGGATAGCTTGATCTTGTCCCGTCGTTAACTCGAACGGCAACAGCCGTCGAATCCGAGCATCGATTTGTGCTGACACCGGAAGCTCCGCGGCGCGATGATGTGCCGTCAAACGCAGTCGTCGCAGGGCCACCGCCAGCTGTAGGACCAAGAGTTCTTGATAAATGAACCTTCGCCGAGCCTTCTCCAAGGAATCTTGGCTGTCTGGAAAATGGATTTGGGGTAGTGCCTCACGAAGAGGCTGCAAGGCATGACGATTTAAATAAGACGGTGGGAACACTTCTTCGACTTCGGAAACGCATTCCTCCACAACCTGTTGCACGATGCGACGCAGATGAAACTGGGAAAGGCCGTCGGTCGACGGATAAATGGGTAAGATCTGCCCCGTTGGTTCTTCTTGGTCGTCGGCCAGCGACTCCACGCGCGGGTGGGCTAATTCCCATCTTCCTCCTTTCCAGCGAGGTTCCCCCGACAACAAGACCCGTTGCCCTTGCCGCAAACGATCGCGCATAAAAGGTTGATTGAACCACACAGCTCGCAAGTACTGATCATCCTGGCGCACAAGAATTACGAGTACACTGCGACCGGGTCCAGTGTTCCGCAATTCGACTTCTTCCACGTGTCCACAAACACTCACCGAAGAATTTTCTTCCAGTTCGTCAATCGTCCGCAACTCGCTCATGTCACGGTAATCGCGTGGGAAGTAAAACAACAAGTCCATGGCCACACGCAATCCGAGCCGCTGTAACAGTTCGGCTCGCTGAGGTCCCACACCTTTGAGAAACTGGACCGGCTTGGTCAGCATAGAGTCGTTATCAGGTGGTACATTGGTGCCGGCCGAGGAAGTGGACATATTTACATGCTAGCGAGACCAGCCCACTTTAGGGAGTAGGGTGCCTATGTGGGGTAGAATTGTGGGAGCATGCGGTATCTTTCATTTGACACTGCCATGGTTCAATCCACGTGAGGTCGAGTCGCCCGCACCCCTGCATCCATCAGAACGCCACCATGTGCACGACTCCTAAGCACACACTTAGTCCGTCGCTTCAATCGTGGCCGGATCGAACCACAGGTGAATGGCGATGGTATGACCATTCTGGACGATTGGCAAGGACGAACGAACGACGACAGCCGGATTGTCACCCATCCAGCTTTGTAGAGCTTGTCCCAGTGCCTGCGGCAGTTCTTCGGCCGAAGGTGTTGATTCACCTTCGGCATAGAAAATAGCGTGTCCCTGTTCGGGAAAGAGGGTAATGGTGATCGTGTAATTTTCACTTCCATGACCGTTCGACACCTTTAATTCTCCTATCTTGATGGAATGTTCAAAAATGGCCTTGATGAGTAAAGGACGAACGAGCGTGATACGAATAGGAGGAACTCAATTCGTGAAGCGAAACAATGGAGTTCCAAGACAATCAGAGAACGGACCTTGCAGCTCTCCGCCTTGGGAGTCCGTCGTGCGAATTGTTGAAAATGTGTGAGGCCATGCGAGAACCGGTTAACCGCAAAACGTGTCAATCCATTTCGGCTGAGGGATATCCTCGGTGAGGATATCCCAGGTCTTGCCCATTTCACGCATCGCTTTAAAGTTTTTCGGTTTGTAGCAGATATCTAAGTGGGGTGTGCTGAGAGGACCAGACTGTTCGCGTGCGCGCATCAAGGCGTCCGTCATGCCGGTGGTCAAGAACGTTCTCTCCAAGGGGTACGGCGACTGTCCAGTACGGAAATGGTGTTGAATGGCATGGCAGAGCGCCTTAAAAAGATTGCGATTAATCCAAGGCCCCACATTCAAACACGTGGCGCGTATTTTCCTTTCTCCCTGCAGCCGATAGGCGAAGTTGTACCTGGGGTCGCTCTTACCGATGGTTAACATGGTGGCTTTGCTTCCATCTTGATACCGCACGATCGCACCACCGGACCGGCGGACGGCTTCTCCAGGAATACGTTTCAGGGAAGCAGGAGCTTTGCCCAGTTCTGCGGCCATGGCCGCTTCGGCCAACGCTTTAGACCAATCCCCCTTCCATAACGCTTCGCCATCTAAAGCCTCAATGCTAGCCACACCAGTTTCGCCACCTTGTCGAGACTCGACGAACGACTGCAATACCTCAAATGCGTGGAAACCATAGGCCTCGATGGGGCCGCCGTGCACGGAAACTGACTCGGCGATCTTGGCTCCGCGAGGTATTTCGATGTTTGGACGGCGTTGAGCCAACGGAACGGAGCTACCTGCCATGAACGGAATTCCTAGTTCCGCAATGGTTTCCATCATTTCCTGGGCCCAGTCCCAGCGGTAGCTGAGGTGTTTGTCTAAGAATATGGGTACGACCCGTCCACTGGATCGCATCACTTCGACAACCTGATCGAAGAATTGTTTTCTCGGATAGCGTTTTTGGCCCCGAGCGTTGAAACCGTACCTGCCATGTTCGGCGATCAACAAAACTGCATCCACATCCAGTTTACGCTTCCCTCGACAAAGTGCATCTTTGATGGTGGAATAAATAGGGATGCCATATTCTTTAGCGACAGCCCGTGCCATGTCCCTTTTCGGAAATTGATCCACATACATGGATACGATATTTTGATCCGGGACCACCTTACCCCCATTGAATAAGTATGGTTCCAGAAAATTTTCTAGAATGACATGGGCGTGTGAACGGTAGCGGAATACCGTGGTAATAACGGCAATCTTCATATGTAGTTCTCAGTCTGGTAACTCGAGGACTTTTACTGAACGAATGCTGACCCTACTGCCCGGGTCATGCTGCTGAAAGGCGAAATGCCCTTCGCTGAATTGACGAGTGAACTCGAGGTGTTCGTACAAGCTTTTCCCATTCACGGCAACCTTGATACGTGTCAGTGGCCGATTTCGCCACACATCGTCGCGTACTTCGATTTCGTAACTGAACCAGGTATCTGGTTCGACAAGGCGTTCGTAGACGTGGCACAGACCGTACAACGAGCCAGTTCGGATGGGATCCGCGTGCGTGCTGGCAATTTGAGCCTCGTAGCCATCCGCAAATCCAGGTTTGCGAGTGGTTCGGAAGTACATTCCTGAGTTTCCTTTGTCGTTTATCTTGATTTCAGCACGGTAGCGAAAGTTCTTGTATGGGCCGTGCGTACAAACAAGCATGGAAGGCGGTCCAGAACCGCATATTGCTCCGTCTTCAACTTTCCAAACACTCTCGTCGTTACCTACCTTTTCCCAGCCATTCATAGTTTTACCATCAAACAGCGATACCCAATTGTCTTCCTCTGCCCGGGCATTCCCGGCGAAAACCATCACACATACGATGCTGCTAAACAATAGTTGTGCAGACTTCGGCAACTCACGCATCATCAGATGTTCCTCTCAAGAATTAAATCGACATTGGAAAGAAAGAGGTCCCGCCAGGGCCTAAGCCAGTTGGCAGGCTGTCGATTATCGGCATTCCTGACGGTCACAACAAGTGTCGCCAAGTGTTTTTTTCTATTGTCAAAAGATGCACATCGTCTGGCCAGGCGTCCGGTGGCGCCGACCCTGATAGGCATTCCGCTCATCCTGTCGGCTGGCTTTTTCGAGTTTCGTTGGTCGTAGGATTGCCTGCTGTGCCTGAGTTGGATGATGCCTCACCATCCTTCCCACCGCGATCTCGACACTAATTCGCATTACTCCGAGAACGCGCGCCAGACGGGCCTCGCATCCTGGTGGAGATGCATCTCGGTCAAAGCCACAGCTCATTCACACCTCTGCGCCTATCATCGCCACACCCCCACCGTGCCAACCAGTGCATTTAACGGCGGCGAAAAAAGTGAGCGTAATGAGACGTCGTGTTGCCGTCGTGAAAAGAACCACGCCAAGGAATCAGACAGTAATCATCTTCGGGTTGGTCAGCATCGCGCAGTCCGCAATTCAGCTGAAAGCTCTCCCAATCATCTCCTTGAATACGTGTCAGGTAATGGATCGGGATCGAGAGCTCAAAGTCATATCCATCTTCTACCCGACGTGTCACTACCGAGGTGTCAATGGAATCTCGCGCTCCACCCAGGGTTCCCCCCTGTATCGAGGGAGCCTCCCAGCCCTTGGAAATGTCAACATTGAATGAAAACACTTTGCCCCGAACAGGAGCTACTCTCTCTTGTGACCGTTGTTGCAGTGGCCTGGGATCAATGAAAAAATAAAGCGAGTCTACCTTGGGCAGGATCATCTCGTCGCTCACGTGCCCACCGAACAAAATTTGTTGATCGTCGAATGCGACACGAAAACGGACAGACCCGTCGTTCAATCCTTTCCATTGCTCAAAGGCACCAACTATCCGAGGTTGTTCGGGCGTGGAAAACTCAGTGCCAGACCAGTCGTCTAATTTTCCGTCCAACGTAATTTGCAACGGCGAGCATTGGTAACGATGCGCCACGGTCACAGGCACGACGATCTCAGCACGCAACGGGTCATCACCAACCGTCCGTATCTTGGCGTTCAACGTCGTGTGGGAAAATTCAAGCACGGGGATTGGCTCAGCAACACGAAACTTGAAATCAAACGCCTCACTAGCTCCTGGCTCTACCTGAAGAGTCAGCTTTGTTGTTTCGGCGGTCATGCCACGAAGCGGAAGGCCAGCGATTTCACCGTCAAGCTCGATCGCCTGATTGAACTGGTTCGTCAGCCGAATGCGTACCGTACCTTCGTAGAATTCTTTGCCTGTTTCGATCAATACGGGTGCTATTTCGATCAACGATTGATTCAGGAATTGGTGAAACCGGTCGAGGCTTTCTTCGGTACTAACATCTGCCGGCAACACTCCGTCCAAAAGCAAGTTGGCGATACGAGGCCCCTCTTTTTCCATTGTGACCCAAACCACATGATCAAACTCACCATAGGCCTTGCCTCGCAAAGACGATCCACCGCCCGTAGTGGCTAATTGGTAATAGTTCGTACCATTTCGTCGAAACTGTACATAATTGTGATGGTGTCCCGCAAAGACATGGTGGGGCCGGCTGGCCAGCAACTCCGAAATCTCACTCCAGTTGGTTGGGTCATCCTGCCCCCTGGATTCAGCTCGCTCGGCATAGGTCCAGAGAGGCTTATGAATGAAGACCAAGGTCCAGCGAGCATCCTCGTGTTCTTGTAGATCCTTCTTCACCCAACTCAATTGTTCATCACCAATACGGGATACCGGATCTTCACTACACAGGCAGACGAAATGCACGTCATGATAATCAAATGAGTACCATTCGCGACCAAATTGTTCGCGCCACAATTTGTGCATTTGGGAATTGCTCAAATCATGGTTCCCTGCCACAAAAAAGAACCGCATGTCCAAATGGTCGAGGAATCCAAGGAATTCCTGCCATTCCTTTTGCAAAACATCGCTATCATTTGTATATCCTTCGATCAGGTCGCCAACGGACACGACGAACTCAGGTCGCATCAAATTCAGGAGTTCTACAGCCTGCATCCAAATGCCCGGCCGATGCCCACCGGTTCGATCGCTCATGATGGCAAAGTGAAAACGGTCTGGAGCGTTCAATACGGGCTTGTCGGTCCACGGTGTGGGACCGTCCAAGTTTGGCAACAGCAACGCTCGTGCGCTGGCATCAACACCGTCGTCATGATCGTGGTGACTTCCGTCGGCGTCAGGTGGATGAGCCCAAACGCAGAGTGCCCAAGAGGCAATGAAAAGTTGGCTGGCAAGGGCAACACGTAGTAAATGGATTGATTTCATGAATGCGCCTATCAGGGGTTTCGGGTGGGTGTCATAGTACTTGTCGAACAGTTTCTTCTTTGTAGATGGTGAAGCCGAATTTTTGATAAAGATCCAAAGCAGTCGGATGATCCAGCGTACAAGTATGCAGCCAGAATCGCTGTGGATCACAACTGAACGCTTTATCAATGGTCCACTGTAAGAACCACTTCCCCAATCCCTGTCCAATGAACTCACCCATCAGCCCAAATTGGACAAGTTCGATTTGGTCCGATTGACGACGGTCTAATTCGGCGAACCCTGCAGGTGATCCATCCACGTGCAAAACATGAATATCGTTCAAAGGATCCTGGATCGTCTTTGCCAGTTGAGCGTCAGGCATGCTTCCTCGCCGAAGCCAGAAGTAATCTCGACCGACCAAGTTGTACAGGTACCGAAAATAGGCAACCGAAGGAGTCTTGGCGTGAATAACGGTGAGGCCATCACGAGGTGGCGGGACTTCTTGCACCTGGGCTTGGAGCATTTCTAAGTAATAGACAGTAACGTCGACAGAAGCTTTTGTTTCACTTGCATGCTCACACTTCTCGAGCATGCAGGCCAACGACTCCGGTGCTGCCAAACGGTGGTCCGCTCCGACTTCTACCAGCGCCGAAACAGGTAAACGACTACTGACCACCAAGTCCTTGCTGTCACCAAATGGGATCACATCGTCTTGGCATGAGTGCAGGATAGTGGTGTTCCACTTTACGGTGGTCGCCGATCCCCAGCGTTTCCACGCCGGACAAAGTAAGACCAGTGGTGTATTTCCAGTGCGAATGTTCATCGCGACGGCACCACCGCGAGAAGAACCAACCACAACATCAGGGCAGTGTTCGTCGTATTCTGCCTGGGCGATCCGCAGGGCCGAGGAAAAATCCTCATCGGGCAGTGCCGGGTTAATCACTTCATGGCCGTGGTCGGCTAGGTACGTAGGCTTTCGTCCTCCGGGTACGCTGGTCCAACCGTGTAAAAACAATATCTTCATAAGCAACAGTCATACCGGACCTGCCGCCTTTTGTGAATCCATGGGATCAGATGACCTGCAAATCATTGCAGTATTTTTTGGGGAGGGTATTTCGAATGAGCGTCGTTCGAACAGGAAGAAAACCTGTGAAACCATTGATCACAGCGGCATGGTTAAAGGTGTCCCCACCATTGGGAGCTGGCATCCTGAGGTGCTCGCTTTTCTCATGGCAAACGGATCAGTATACGCTATTTAGCTTTACACTCCGATAAGCGTGATCGAAAGCCTGGCTCAGATTACTGACGGCGGCATCGCCAAATTTACCTTGATGCTGATCCAGTAAGCCGCACCCAGATTGCGTAGTTCAGCGCCGGAACTACACGAGCTGCTACTCACCAAGCAGCATTAACGGCTCCCCACCATGGCCCTTTCGTACACCTTACCAACGGCATCCGCATGCTTCCCCTGCAATATCAAAGGTTTGGGAGCCAGCATGCCAAGCACGTCGGGAATGTCGCAGACGCGCATCACATTGAGTAACTGCGGAGCCTCTTGATCCATGTGGGTTAGCGGTGGATGCTCAACCACCACTCCGTCAATGTCCGATTCTAGGACCGCAGCGTAAGCACCAATCATGCCCCAACGACCTTTGCCGACCACGTGGACGGGTACTTTGATTTCTGCGCGCAAATAACGTGCGGCCGCAACCACATCCCAGATACGCCCCACATCTACCGTGCGTCCTAAGAGAACATGAGACCTTGCCACGTAGTTGGGAGGGTTTCGGACCGTCCATCGGGTCCCGCCTACACCTCGAACATCACAAAAAAAAGTCCGGTCGCCTTCGCGACGCATTCGCTGCAGCCACTTTGGAGTCGTATTGATTGAATCAGGGTCGGTCACGAATAACAGCACACGCTTTGTCCTGCCGACAGAATCCAACTCCCCTTTCATCCTCAACTGAATACGGATTCCCGGTTCCGTTTCGAGTTCGGTCAACGGGCCGGACAAACCCACCACCTGGGCCACAGGAATTCGTTCAGGCAGAACGCACAGACTCACTTCACGTAGCTGTGCTAATACTGCCTTCTTCCAACCTAAGAATTCTCCGGCCCGAGGTGCTGGGGGCCGAGTCGCACCTACAAAGTGACGGTCAATTTGTGTATTCAGCTGGTCGGACGGAATATCTTCGTCGGCAGGAAACACACGCAACGCTTCTGGATCAATGGGATGCACGGGTGAGTCCCGAGAGCCAGTTACCAGGTCCACTTCGCTGTCCGTGACCGGCCTGGGGTCGTTTTTCAAATGACGATTCAAAAAGCGAAACACTGCCTGGCGAATGTCGGATCGATAAGCGTGACCACCAATACTGACAACACTGTCTACGGCATCACCAGCTCCATATAGGCTATAGATTCTTTCTAAGCGATTTGCCACGCGGTCATTAGCATCCATTGGAAAGATATCGTCCTGATCACTGTTCACGAACAACATGGGCCGTGGAGCGATCAAACCAGCGATCCGTACCCACGGCCACTCATACGTGTTGTAAAAGAACATGCAATCGCAGTGACCGTTGATGACCCGATTCGGGACATAGGAGGGCAGGTCAGCCATACCGCTGACAGGGACCGCCACGTCGATTCTTTCGTCAGCAGCGGCAATCCAAAATGTCGCTGCACCGCCTCCACTGATGCCCGTGACTGCAATCCGGTTGGGATCCACATCGGCACGATTCAACAGATAGTCGATCCCGCGGACTCCGTTCCAGCATTCGACTCCAGCAGACGTATATCCTCGGGCATGCCACCACCAGCGTTGCTCTCGGTACGTGCCGTGGTGAATCGCAGCAATCTCACCGAGTTGTAAAGAATCCACAGTCAGGCAGATGTAGCCGTGTCGAGCAAACCAGATGCCGTGAGATTGATACGCCGTCTTGTTTCCATTTCGGCCCCTTTCAGCGTGTCCGCAGACGTACAGGATGGCCGGGAGTTGATCACCGGGATCGACTTGGGCGGGCCGATAAAGATTGCCAGTGACATATAGCTGAGGTCGACTTTGGTAATGGACCATGTCGACGACGTAGCCATCTCCCTGCAGGCTTCCGGTAGTGGTGGCCTGCAAAGGAGTTCTTTCTGGCAGGGGCCAGAGCCCTAGCATGTGGAAGAACTATTGGCGATATCCCAGGCGTTTCTCTTGCCAAACTTCGAGCGATGTAACGTCGTCAGCAAACTTTGCATGGACCCTCTCCGCATGTCGAGCCAAATACGCTTGAATCAGCCGGTCCCCGGGCTGACTGCGATCCGGAAGTCCGAGTGGCTGTGCGTGCAGCAGGCATTCGCACTGGTATAGCAGAACGAGAATTGTGACGACGTGTCTCGTGTTAGGTAGTGGCATGTCTATCGATATCGTACTCTCATTCCCCCTAACTTCTAGTGTCCGAATCGAAATCGTTTTCGGGATTCGTTAAAACGACTGACACCATTTGTTTTATGGACACAAAACGGTTCGGATACTGACAAGACCGGTGTTCGCCATACTGCTCCCTCTACAAAAGTCCTACGTATGCTTGGCTTCCTTTCCATTTCGACAACGTGCACTCGGCAGATCATCCGTACGCCATCTCATACCTCCAGGCCAGGAAACACTTCTTTGTGCCATTCTTTGTAGCGGCGATCATCACGTCATTGAATCTTGCGGCCGACGGACAGTCGTAGATTCAAGTCACCGTTCAGATTGTCGTCTAGGAGATCCCTGTCAGCTTCGTGCTGATTTCTTCAAGCATGTGAAAGAAGTAGACACTTCGCTCGTCATCTCACGATAACAAGGCCACCCAGGTTGTACCCCGGGTGGCCTTGAAAAACATCGAAATGAATCTCCCGTATAAGGTATATGTCCCCTGCTGCGCCACAAAATGTGTTTCTGTCTCCGAAATCGGAACAGTCAACAATGATGCAAAGTGTGTTTTCGGTTTTAGTCTCTTTCCACAGACGCTCGCGGGCTATCTCCGGCTAAGCGCGGGATAGTACCGTTGCCTATCAGAAACTGGCAAGTTCGCCCGTATCTGGCGTGTCGAAGCCAGCTAGTCTGTGGAATGCACCTTGCATCTGTTGTTGTACTTTGACATGGAACTTGAGTCGGCTTTGAACAATTCGATAAAGACCCGTTCGAAGCTCAATCCACGTACATAAGTGGTGTTGGAAACGTCAGTCAAATCACTTCTTGCTGCGACGGCACACCAGCACCGAACCAGCCATTCCCAAAAACATGAGTCCCAAGCAAGTCGGTTCGGGAACCGGCACCCCAATGATGCTGCCCGACGAATAGGTTCCCAATCCCACCAGAGAACCACCAGCTACTCCTATCGACGCCAAGTGGGCTGCGCTGCTGCCCGGGCCACCGGAAACGAAGTCCTGAATGACAAAAGACCACGTTTCACCCGGCTCAAAAATACCGTTCGAGTTAATACTTTCCGACAGCAAGGGTTTGTTCATTCCTTCTCGGTCGATGCGAAACGCTTTGCCATAACCGAGATCTTCATGTCCAACTTGATAGACCACCCCATCGACGTTACTGAGATGAGTATTGGGGTTGCCCACATACCATAGCGATTTGAAAGAACGTTTTGGGACTGTGAGGTTAGTAATTTCCACAAACGAATCTAACATGTCCGGGTCATTATATTGTTGGCAAACGGGAAAGTGTTCTTCGAAGCTTCGCGCCGAAATTTCTTCGTCCGCCGGGAAAGGCCCGATCATGCCCGGTGTTGTCGAAGAAGCCCCAATGCCCAATTCATCAGATGCCTCGGGGACAAATAAATAGTCACACGTGTCCCAATTTTCGGATTTGACACGGACAGGGACTGCAAAGGTCGGGGCTGCAATCAGCGACACAAACATACCAACGAGAAGCGCGGGGAGTACAAATGGGATTTTCATAACTAGGGTTCCTGGGGGTGAGAGTTGAAAAAGTCCTAACGCTTACCAAGCTTGGTGACATCAAAAGGTGGAACAATAGGCGGTTTATGAGGTTTTGTTGCACTCATCGCGCAGCGGCCTTTCCACACACAGACTTTTGAAAATCACAGCCTGACTTGTGACATTTTGTTTCCGAAACAGCCTTGTATTTGAGATGGAGGTGGGCGTTTTCCACGACAGTCATCTGGCACCCCGAAAAGTGTAGAGTGAAGCTATCACGTAACATTTGAGGTTAATGAGTGCCGGTGGTTTAACATTTACTACGGATGCACGACGCTGATCCTGCGCAACCCCAAAAAGGTTTTTTTGCGTTCGAACGGGCCTCAAACGTGGACAGAATGCCAGGGTTCTGCTGCCAGATCCGCGGTTTGTATGGGGGATGCACCGTTCCTGAGGCTTTTTGTCTGGAAAAAGAACGGGGGCAACCTGTCGCACCAGCTGCGAGAATGAGCAAGCACTGCCGAGCGAGATGTGAAAATTTATCTCGTCGCGCAACAGATTGAACAAATACCAGCCAAGACCGGACTGATGATTCACTTAGCAAAGCGACCATTTGCCAGGCACTATTGAAAAGCCTCAATATCAACCGGGTACCACAAGTTAACGGGCACACTACCTGCACGAGCTTTTCGTCCGACCAGGTGCAGCGGGTGCCTAAAAGCCATCTGGAGCCAGGATGCCAGCTCTCTCCAACCATGGCTGACCAGCGTCACCTAGATGCACCGTTCTCCTGACGAAACGTGTTCACCATCCAAAACGCGTCACCAAGGAGAATCTGGCAGAGGCTGGTGCTAACGCACCGCATGGGCCAAGAAACGAGGGAAAGGCAAAGTATCAGAAACGCTTCATTCGGCCAGATCTAAAGAAAGTGGAGCGGAAGGGAGTTGAACCCTCGACCTCAGCATTGCGAACGCTGCGCTCTCCCAACTGAGCTACCGCCCCATAACGGTTATCTTACAACAGTTTGTTTAGATTGACTATATCCAGCGAGGTTCAAAAAAGTCCAAAAAACGTCAATGTAAGTCGTTAAACAATCATCGCGCGGTACAAAAAGTTCGTCATCAAGGTGATCTTCTCTACGCCCGTCGTTTTTTCTTTCACCATTCACCGACGTCTTTCGGCGTTCTTCGTAGGTAAGAGGCTCTTCATTTAACTTTTCAGCCGGTCTATCCGGAAGAATCCCCCAAGCCGAAGGGGGGACGCATGTGCAAATCCGCGACTGCTAACTTAGCCGACACATTTCCCTCGCCCATTCCTTGCGAACGCAAGTGAAATTGGAGTCCACATTATCACAAAATATAGGGGATGTCGAAAAATACGAATGAATTCCAGATCCCAGGCGCTACCTCTCCATGACGAACCCTATCAGGATCGAATTAGCAGGTTTCCCAAAACGTATCGACACCGACGTAGGTCACCACTTGGGAGATCTCGGGTCGGTGATACGAGATATTAGGGGTCGAGTAGCCCTCCCCTGCACCGTCCCATTGTTTAACAACATTTCAAGCCACTCAGTCGAGACCAATGCTATGCCGATAAGCAGCTGACTGTTGTTCGATTCCCAATTCGGTAGTAGTCTCGTGCCACTCTCGAGCGGCAGTTTGGAGTGCCTTGGTAGCAGAGGATTCACCTTGGACAGTTTGGTGCACTGCTCGATCCAAAGCGGCCATGTATCGGTCTCGGCCTGGAATCCGCACCGAACACAGCCAAGCTTCGCGAGTTTGAGAGGTAGCGATCACATCCGAATACTGCCTCGTGGCAGCCGGACTGACCCATCCAGGAAACCAGTCGCCAGTTTGAGACAGCTGGGTCATACGGCAAATGCCTGTATATTGACTGTGTGGTGAAATGGTTGGTCCCAGTTCCTCGCTCGTTAACCAACTCAATGCACCTGCTGCAGATCGGCTACGGCGGGAAACAGAGGTGATGGAAATCAACCTACCTGCCACTCCCAGCAGTGGTACCTGAGGTTCTTCCCCATCAGCTCGCTGCTGCCACTGTTTATCTTGAATGTGGTAAACATCTGCTGAGCCTGGCAGCTCTGCAAAACCGATTACCAATGGTCCTGCAGCCTCGTCAACGTCGGCATGTGGTGAATGGCTGGGCCACGTGATTGCCAAGGCACAGCCTCCCTTTTCGAAAAGCGCACGTACGTCTGCCGGAGTCATCTGTAAAATATCAGGTGGCGCCAATCTGGCCGCCGCGGCCAGTTCTTCGAGGGCACGTACGAAGGGCGGGCTATCGATGAGTGGTTCCATTGTTCTGTAATGAAAAAAGGCCGAATAGTTATTTCTGTGTTTCACATAGGCAGCGGCACGAGCCAATAACATTTGACCAGCCCAACCGGGCGCCAACGGCTCCGCAATGGCATAAACTTTGGATTCTACGGTGGTATGGTCCGACACATTGGGACGAAGCAGGTCACCTGTGGCCAACGAAGCTGCCACTTCCCCGTAATCTTCCCACGACGTTGGCACGTCCAACTGAGACGCCTCTAAAAGATCGGAACGATAATAGACGACGAGCGATGGTGACCCGAAGCTCGAAGCAAAAAGTTTCGATCCCCACTTGGCTTCGTGCAGACGTAACATCGGTACCAAATCGGCCAATCCAAACCGTGAATCCTGTTGCACATGATCAGGAACAGGAACGATGGCACCATGCTCTACCAATTCACCAAGCAAATAAGAGGGATAAACGATCAGATCCGTAGTCAATTTGCCTGAACGGATCTGGGCGCCAACCTGTTCCGCAGTCGTTGTCTCGACCGTCACTGTGCCAATGGCTCGAGTATTCCATTGGTTTTCTATAGCCGCAGCCAACGGATCATCGTTAACCACCAGTACACTGACGTTCTCGGAGACATTTTCGGTATCAGTGTTTCCTTCCGTGGTGGAATCTTCCAGGACGGATTCTACGGGTTGTGGGCAGCCGGTGAGAAAGCACATTCCCCACAACAGGATGACCATCTTGTGGAGAGAGCGAAGTTCGTGATCGTGTGCCATATCGAGCCTGATGAGGAGGTGGAAAGTCAATTGCGTTTTCTGTAGGCGGGATCTCGGTCACGCAACTCGTTCTCGCCAGGTCGCCCATACCTTAATTCGACATTCGTTACCTTTTCTCAAGTATGAAATGCCAAACTGAGTCTGATGTGCCGGCATCGGTCTATCGTTGAATACATTATGTTCACCACTGTGTGGAAATCAGCTCGGCTAAAGCAGTCGCCATTTCTCCAGACGGCTCATCACATGCCCGTTGCGGACACAGATTATCGATCGTTGCCGGCAAATTGAAATACGCTCCTTGTACCATCGCATTGACCAAGGCACCGTACGTGGCGGATTGAAAAGCAAGTTTATCCTGGCGTGCGCTCACACGCACATTGACCGACGGTACAAGTTGCTGGAGTCCAGTATGGAGTACCCAGCGAATCCAGGGTGACTGACATAGGCCTCCGGTAAGAACAAAACGGTTGACTTTCGCCTCAGTGTCTTGAACTTCGGCCAGCATCGCTTGGACTCGAATCAACAATTCCATAGCGATTGAGAACTGAACACTAGCGACTTGCTCAGCTTGGTTCAAATCAACAAAGTTGCTTGGGTATTCTTCGCGAAAACCACCGGCTTCCTCGTACTGTCGAATGCGCACAAGACGATCAGTATTCACGCAACAAGCAGCTTGATTGAGGGATGCATGGTCGACGTTGCCGGCCATTCGTTCTTCCAGGAATCGGTTATACCAAATAGCACAATCGGCCAACATCATTAAGAGTAGGCGATCGTCGTAGAATTCAAAGCAGTTGGCATGGCCTGCTAAGGGAGCCGCAGCCGAGCATGCTCGAACAATCGTTCCGCTACTTCCGCCAGAAATCACGATCGTTTCTGCGTCGGCCAATCCGCATCCGACGGCACTGGCGTGATTATCCCCTAAGGCCGCGGCGACGGACCAACCCTGCAATTGTTCCCGAACGGTATCCCAGTGAGGGCTGTATGTATCAAAGGTACTGACCTGTCCGAGTATACTTCCACTGGCGACTACATCTGGAAACCAGTCTGAATTTAGGGAAGCCAGGGCCAGCGAGTCTCGTGCGACCTGTTTCGTGGACTGGTCCAATAAAGCATTGCTGAGGGCGTCTGAGGCACTCAAAACCAAGGTACCCGTCAATTGAGCTCCGATAAAATCACCGGTGGTGGCGACGTGTCGAATTTCGTTTGCTAGACCGGCTTGCTGACGCAACGTCCACAACAATTTCGGCAAGACGAACCGGGGTGCGATCGGTCCAACAATCTGGTCGATCCCTAATTTTTCGAGTTCCGCAACTTCTTGCTGAGCCACGTGACACTCCCATGAGAGAGACGGGATCAACGGTTCAAACTGCTGGTTCAACAGGACCATATCGTGTTGCCGCACCGAAAACGACAGGCAGCCCGGCTGATCAAATTCCCAGCCTTGCTGGCGTAGTCGGTCCAACGCCGCTACCAACATGGCCGGCAAATGTTCCAAATGGAATGCAGGCTGATTGTGCCAGCGTGTAGCGCCCGTCATCTCCACGGCGACGAAGTCTTCATGGCTTTCGGTACTCCGGACTCCGACAGACAGCGCGGTGGTACTCAGATCGGCGCCCAGATAGGCGGCTTGATGGGTTTTGGCGTCAGGCATGGTCTTGTTGCAACGAGTTTACGTGAGGCGTTCGTCGTTTTCCCGTATCGGCAAATCGATGGTTTACGTCAACTGAAATGAACAATCACGACCCCACCTCGCAAAATGTCCTCGACGGCTGACGGACGCGAACGAGTTTCGTGGTTGGTGATCTAGTCAGATTTTTGCCAGGTCGAGGATCTCGCTGAGCGTCCATGAGGTAACCAGCTCGTTCGTGTCGGAGAAGTTGGACCTCCCCTCCGATTCTCGACTAAATCAATGGCCATTATTCGTCGGCAACACAGAGCACCCATGGCTCGTTGCCAACTGTTAGCTGATTTTAAGCCGAAGAAGGAGATATCTACTAGCCCACGAGACGCACTACGCGATCGGCGAACTCTTCGGTCGACAAGTCACCACCCAAGTCTGCGGTCGTTTCACCGTCAGCGAGTGCTGTGTTATACGCTTTCTTGATCGAATCAGCTACTTGACGGCATTGAGGATCATCCCGCGTATCGGAAATATGATTGAGCATCATGACGGCCGACATGAGCAAAGCCAATGGATTGGCGATCCCCTTTCCGGCGATGTCGGGGGCCGAACCGTGGACCGCTTCAAAGACCGCGATCTCATCGCCAAAATTTGCTCCGGGCACCATTCCAAGACCGCCGACCAAACCCGCGCAAAGGTCACTAACAACATCTCCGTAGAGATTTTCCAGTAACAGTACGTCGAACTCTTCAGGACGTTGGACTAATTTCATACAACCAGCATCGATAATGACCTCGTCGTAATCGATATTGGGATAATCTCGTTGGTGAACAGTACGAGCACATCGCAAGAACAGTCCATCTGTGACTTTCATGATATTTGCCTTGTGAAAGACAGTGATTTTCTTGCGTTTCTTTTGGGTAGCATAACGAAACGCCCATCGCGCGATCCGTTGACAGGCCGTTTCTGTGGCAATCTTCATACTCATCACAACATCGGAAGTTAGCTGATTTTCGACGCCACTGTAGAGTCCTTCGGTGTTTTCACGAACGATGACGAGATCGACATTGTCGAATCGCGTTTGCACCCCCGCTAGATTACGTACTGGGCGCACAGCTGCGTATAAGTTGAGCTGTTTCCGGATTTGTACATTGACGGAAGTAAATCCTTCGCCGACAGGTGTCGTGCACGGCCCCTTCAGAGCGACTTGATGTTGATGAATGGCGTCAACAGTCGTTGAGGGTAGGACTTCGTTACCGGTTTTCAACGCGTCCAGCCCTGCCCGATGCGTTTCCCATTCAACAGGGGCACCCGCCGCTGCCAAGATCTTTTGGACCGCCTGAGTAATTTCTGGACCGATCCCATCACCGGGAATCAAGACAACCTGATGTGATGACATGCCAAACTCCGTTATGACGACCGCTGCGAGCGAAACACCACGTTGACAACGCCCCGACAATACGCCGACTATTTTTCCAGCTCAACCAACCAATAGGCTTCACTAATGAACTTAGCCCAACTTTCGATACGGACTTCGTGGTCCGCGTAGATGGGGCGCCAGCGAGGACGTTCCGGAGGAACTCTCAAACGCATTCTGGCCTGTTCTGGCGTCTGGTCCGCCTTCCGTTTGTTACAGTTGACGCAAGCGAGGACGCAGTTTTCCCAAGTAGACTGGCCACCGTGGGATCGAGGTACGACGTGATCTAACGTCAGCTCGTCGCTTCCAGGTTGAACTCCGCAGTACTGGCAGGTGTAGCGATCACGTTTGAAGATATTTCGGCGGCTAAACGTCACAACAGAACTGGGCACGCGATCATAGCCGGTCAACGTCATGACTTCGGGTACACGAAAACGAAAGGTAACGGCCCGAATGAATGGTTCGTCGTGACCAGGTGTCAGCTTCGACCATTCAGCCCAATTATATTGTTGATAATCAGACGGATCGACCACTCTCGCAGTTTCATTCCAAAGCATAACCAATGCCCTGGCCACCGTGGCAACGTTGACAGGTTGCCAGTTCCGATTCAAAACCAAAGTCGGTCGTTGCAAGTTGGACGCCGACATCCGTTTTCTCCGTGGACGGCCAGGCCAGCCATTCCATGAGGCCAACGTTTTGTGACAAGTTCGTCGATCCCTGCTGTCCGCCCCGTGCCAGAAAGCTGAACGGTCGGCTTTCGCCACCTTAAGGTGTTATCTCACAACCGGCAACGAAAGCCTTCGCAGAGCGAATCAGTTCCTTGCAGACAGGAACCCACCAAGATAACTCACTGGTCCCGATCACTAGTCACTGACACCTTAATTTTCGCTTGTATCGAACCTAATTTCAATATCACCCATTGGAATTAATACCGTGATCCAGTGAGTTCAGACCGCACAAACACCGCCCGACGACTGTCGTTTGTCGAGGCCTTGTTTAAGAACCACGCGAAGGGAGCCAGGACTTTACTCCGGGCGGACTTTTTTGGAAAGACTCTAGCCAGAAGCCCGTCCTTCAGATTTCCCAACTAACCCCTAGCAAGTGGTTAAACTTCAGATCCTTTCGTCGGACACTTAGAGAAATCTCTAAGACAAGCCACGGGGCTCCATTTGTTCACTCAGATCGCAGCAGGCTTGGTAGCCGCTCACGGCCAGAGAATCTCCCATGCAGCTCGGAAACCTGCAAACATCATGGTTGGAGTATACGACAACGTACGTATCCTCCATTTCTGGGTTAGCAAGTTCGCTGCGACCCCACGAGTTTGTAAAGGTCCGTGAAGGCTCAGGTGGCGCCGCCAGACCCGGACAGTTCGTCTCAGGTTTGGATTCGTATTCAGTGGACGCAACGACACCAACAGATATGCTGTCAGCCGCGTTCTGCTTCCTTTCCTGTTGTTCGTAAGTATCAGACGCAGTGTTAGTTAGTGCAATTTCCTTTATGCGGTTTAGCAGGTCAATGGGGACGTTGGAGTCGTGATTTTTTTTGACACCGCTGTCTCCTAGCAGTATTATCGCGGAACAGCCCCTTCGCGGGCTGTTTTATAGATATTCGTCATTTTGGACGGTAGCGACTGTAGAAAATTTCATGAAAAGCAACTGTTACTGCCGTCTACTATACTTGCTGTGCAAAATGGACTTTCCACCGCAGTATGCGACTGACTAGCGTTGTTGACAATTCGAATCGTGGAAACACGTCGAACACGATCTGTTCTCATTCCCATTTTTTTGAATGGACCTGTTACCCGTTTCGATCCTGTCCCTTTCATCGTGCGTTCGGTCGTCATCTGTCGTGTTGTTCGTTAAGTGCTTCGGTCGCGTACGGCAGTAGCAGGCGAGCTCGCGTGGAACTATTTTCAAACTGTTACGAAACGCCTTTGTACAGTGCCCCGACAATTGACTACGACAGCTGATAGTGGAAATCGATTCTCAGATGGATGGTATTGCTTCGCTCTGCCGTGGTCTTTACATACACCATGCGGGAAAGGATACGACTATGGCTTCAAAAATGGGCGATCCACGACTGCGAGATGACTACGCAATGCGCGTGGCACGTGGTGAAAAACCGCCTGGATGGATTGCCAAGATTCTTGCCACCGTTACCTTGGGGTTGTTGCGAACAAGGTCGTCTAACAAATCGCACCAATCCGGAAAACAGAATAAGAGCAAGGATGACGGTATGGGCGAGATGAGTGTCAACGATTTACAGGATGCGATTGCACGCCAGTATGACAGGATCACTCCGAAATAAAGCTCCTGTCGACGTTTGCCTGACCGTCCAACACTACTTGGCCCTGACTACGTATTTCGTCCAGCAAGCCCACTAAGTGATCTCTCGTAGTCAATGGATTAATGATTGTTGTGCGCATCACGCTTTGTCCGTCAAGTTGGCTGGCCACCAAATAATAGTTTCCGGATTCGACCACCTGTCGACGAACCAGGAACTGCAGGCGATTCACCTCGTCGGTCGTCATGTTCTGCGTTTGGCGAGGAAGATATCGAAAGGCAACGATGTTGCATTCTGGCCGGTACTGCACTTCGAAGTCTTCTGCTTTCTCCAACAGTTCATAGAACTCTTGAGCAGTGGCGAACGTCGTGTCGACTAATTCGGCAAACAAATTGGGACCGAACAGCGACCAGGTGCCCCAAATCCCGTAAGCTGCGGCTCTTTTCGTACATTCGAAGACACTTAATCCGCTGTCATAGTCTACTAGGTCTTCTGCAAGAGGATCAAACAAGTAGGGGGCGTGCTGGGCGAAGGTATGATGGCGATGTTCGGGATTTCGGTAGAAGAGTAAGGCACACAACGCCGGCATAAAAAACATTTTATGTGCGTCGCACACCACGCTATCCGCGAGTTCCAATCCGGAGAGTAAATGGCGATGTTTTTTGCTCATACAAGCAGCACCCCCATGAGCGGCGTCAACATGCAACCAAACTTCATGGCGTCGGCATACGTCGGCAACTTGCACTAGATCGTCAAAAGCCCCAATCGGCGTTGCACATGCAAACGCGATGACAGCCACGACGGGGATGCCACGTCTTCTTAGGTCGCTGAGCGTATGCTCCAGATGCTCGACATCCATTGCCCTCCGTTTGTCGACTTGAATGTGTACGACACGTTCTGTGCCCAGGCCCAGTACCCCAGCTGCCCGTTCAATGGAGTAATGGGCGTCCGCATGGGCCACGAGCACGGGTGTTTGTTCATCAGCGAATCCTTGTCGCCAAACATTGGCACAGGTGACATTGCGCGCCGTCAACAAGGCGGTCAGATTGGCCAAGGAGGCTCCGGAAGTGACTACACCAGCGAAGGTGTCTGGTTTCCAGCCTATCTTCTGACCGATGGCTTGCGTGACCGCATGTTCGACCGCGGTCGCCCAGGGGCCCATTTCATAGATGGCCATCACCTGGTTAGTCACGGAACCGATCGCATCGAACAAGCCTGCAAGCGGAACCGACGCCGGTACTTGGTGGCCCACATAATGAGGGTGGTGAAGATGGTTACCTCGCTCCAAAGCAATTTGAACAATCTCTGCGAAACGGTCAACCAAACCTGAAACGTCTTGATTTCCGAGCCGGGATTCTGAAAAGTCGTATTGGTGCATCCATTCTGAGGCGGCCGTCACTTGATCGGCCGGATTCACCCACGGCAGAACCGGGCTTTGACCCGATTCGACTTGTTCAAGATGGCTACTTAATTGTGCGACCAGCCGTTCACCGGCGGCTCGAAACAGCTTAGGGTCAAACGCTGCAGCGATGTGTGGAGGCAGAGACGAGTACGTCATGTGGTTATTGGGCTGTAAGTATCAACAGCGAATGAACACTGCCGTACTTTTCGAATGGGCCGAATCGACGTGCAATCGAGACGGGCACGGAATAAGAGCGTTCGTAGATCATGCAGCAGACGATGTCGCGGCCAAGTGACGTATCATGGTCGCTTACACATTACCAAATACGCCCATCATTTGACACGCTAGTTATTATTTGAAATACATCCATCGACACGCTGCATGAATAAAGTCGTCGTAGTTTAATGTGGCGTCCAAGCGATTTCAACTGAACGAACCACTACAACGATGCAAGACCGCCATCTTTGCTTGACACCAAGAGAAATTTTACACTCCTGGACCAGACTGGACTTATTGTTCTTCCCGTTCGACTATTGGACGATTTCACAGGTAATTTCGTGGCGATTGCCACCGAGTTCGCCTTGATTACCGACGACGCATTCCGTCCTGACCCCAAAAGACTCGTTGCACATCCCGGTCGAATTTTCGGTATTTTCGGGGCGACCTTGAGAGTCGAGAAAAAACCAACTCTATCCGCGTTCAAAATGGAACCAAGAGAAGGATAAGTTCAGTCCAAACACTTTTTGAATTAGGCCAGAGACGCGGCAAAGGGGACTAGGTCAAGCGTCAGCAAGTCATTATCATGTCATGCGTTAGCACGCAATGGCTGCACGCTTATCTAGCCGAGTGGAATCCGTATTTTTTCATGGCGAAGACTGGGCATGGTAAACTTCCGGTTAGAGACTTATTAGGTCAACTCTGCGAGGTTCGCGAACATTCAACAGCATCCATGCTCGTGCTTGGCTTTTCTTTATATCTTTGACTTGCAAATTTTATTTGGGAGCGACTCGATGATTGCCCACTTTCCACCATGCCTATCTATTTTACTCTTGGTCGCATCTCTCGCTCCGGCCGTGAACGGAGCGGAACAACAGGAAATCCGTGTGGGGATCATCGGTTTGGATACGTCCCATGTTCTTTCATTTTCCAAAGTGATGAACGATCCCGAAGCGGAAGGGGACTTGGCCCACTGTCGTATCGTGGCGGCGTATCCCCAAGGGAGTCGGGACATTCAATCCAGCGTTTCACGTGTACCCAAATACACGAAACAAATTGAAGAGATGGGAATCGAAATTGTTCCGACGATTGCGACTCTACTCGAACGAGTCGATGCAGTGTTGCTAGAAACCAACGACGGAAGGCCTCATCTCGAACAAGCGTTGCCATGTTTTCGGGCTGGCAAACGGGTCTTTATCGATAAGCCGATGGCTGGTTCTTTAGTCGATGTCTTGGCAATCTTTAGCGCGTCAAAAAAGTACAACGCCCCCACCTTTTGTTCTTCGTCACTTCGCTTTGCCAAGGCAACTCAGGATGTTCGTAACGGCAGCTTGGGGACCGTGCAAGAATGCTGGACTCAAAGCCCGGCCCATCTCGAAAAAACTCATCCGGACTTGTATTGGTATGGTATCCATGGTGTGGAGTCATTGTTTACTGTCCTTGGTCCTGGCTGCGTGTCGGTAAAAAGAGGGACTCACGGTGAAGGCCAAATCGAAGTGGTGGGTCAGTGGACGGATCATCGGCGCGGAACATTTCGCGCTGGAAAGGGGTATTCGGGTCGGGCCAAGGGAGAGCAGGGTGAAGCACCCGTTGGCTCCTATGACGGCTATGCCCCTTTGGTTGTCGAGATCGCTAGATTCTTTCGCACTGGTGAGACGCCGGTTCCTGCCGAAGAAACCGTGGAAATCTACGCCTTTATGTCCGCAGCCGATGAGAGTAAACGAATGGATGGAGCGGAAGTGCATTTGGATACGTTGATCAACAAAGCTCGGGCTCAGGTCAACCAACGGCTAGCTGAATTCAGTGCACCATAATCAAACCAATATCATCCTATCTTTTTGTTAGAGTTATTGTTCTACGGATGTCTGCAGAACGAAAGACCGACGTACTTATCGTAGGAGCTGGTTTGGGTGGTTGTGCAGCAGCATTGGCTGTGTGTCGCCGTGGATTTCGAGCTATCCTAACGGACCCCACTGATTGGATCGGTGGACAATTAACGTCGCAAGCCGTCCCACCAGATGAACACGGTTGGATCGAACAATTTGGCTGTACGGCCAGTTATCGGCAACTTCGCGAAGGCATCAGGAAGTATTACCGTGACTACTATCCGCTCACGGAAGCAGCTCGCGCAGACCAACACTTGAACCCCGGATTGGGATGGGTGTCTCCTTTGTGCCACGAGCCGCAGGTTGCGCTGACGGTTCTTGAAGCGATGTTAGCGCCTTTCCACAATGCCGGAAAGCTAACGATCCTGAGACAACATGTACCGGTGTCAGCTGACCAGGCTACCGGAGACCGAATTGCGTCGGTGACTCTGAGCCATTTACCTTCCGGAGATTTGCTCACCATTACGGCAGGCTACTTCTTGGACGCGTCCGAATTGGGTGACCTGTTGGATTTAGCCGCAGTGGAGTTGGTGACAGGAAAGGAATCAGCACAGGAAACAGGCGAACCACATGCTCCGTCGGCAGCTCAACCGACCAATGCGCAGGCTTTCTCAATGTGTTTCGCCGTGGACTATATGGCAAATGAAGATCACACGATTGAACGTCCCGCTGAATACGATTTCTGGCGAGATTTCGTTCCCGACTTGGATCCTCCCTGGGTGGGCCCCATGTTGCGGTTGACGGGAATGAGTCCTCGCACACTCGAGCCGGTACATTATCGGTTTGACCCAATTAGGGAACCCCCTGTCGCTTTTGCAGGACTGTGGACTTATCGACGTATCCTGGCCCGAGACCTCTGTACTCCTGGTAGCGTTGATAGTGATATCTGCCTAATCAACTGGCCCATGATCGATTATGTATTGGGGGATCTCTGCACTTGTGACAAAAACGAAATTGACCACCATATCAAACAGGCGAAACAACAAAGCTTATCGATGCTGTATTGGTTGCAGACAGAGTATCCTACGGAACATGGTAGCGGAGGATTGCCAGGACTGCGCCTTAGGCCCGATGTCGTCGGAACCCAGGATGGTTTAGCCAAGTATCCCTACATCCGTGAATCGCGACGCATTCGTGCCGAATTCACTGTGTGTGAACAGCATGTATCTGCCGACTTGAGACCAGATCGGGACCGCGCAGAGTATTTCCATGACTCGGTAGGGGTTGGTGGATATCGCATTGACTTACATCCCACCTCAGGCGGAGCAAACTATTTGGATGTCCCGACGTTACCATTCCAGATCCCACTAGGTGCGTTGATCCCCATTCGCGTGGAGAATGTTTTGCCAGCATGCAAGAATCTGGGCGTCACACATATCACCAACGGTTGTTACAGGCTCCACCCCGTCGAATGGAACGTGGGAGAGGCAGCTGGAGAATTAGCAAGTTACTGCCTGGAAAACCGCACATCGCCTCGTGGCGTTTTGCATAACAAACAGCGGCT
>JAKVBZ010000060.1 GCA_022448645.1 Pirellulaceae bacterium | reverse complement strand
AATCAACGTTTCCACTTCCAAGCGTGCAAGAACGCACATCAACGAACCACTTCAAATGTCGCATCCGTCGACTTACCCGTGTATAGGTCACTGACCTCTACTTTCCACTTCCCAGACTGTTCATTGAATGCAATTGGGAGCCGAATATCGGTGCCGGCCGCACCGATGATCAGCGAACGATCGAACCAGGCGGCTGGTTGTCCCGCCGGAGTCTCGACACGCACCTTCAGGGCGTGCATTCCTGTGGCACCTGGTACCTCTGTCCGCAAGTATAGCGTCTCTCCTCCCTGTAGCTTGGTGCTCTTTGGCTTGAGGATGGGGGAGTTCAGCGAAGCGTTACTGAGCACCAGGAAAGTGGGTCGCCAGGTGTGGACGTCTAGCGAAATATGCTTCGTCCGACCAAACTCGACGGTGCTGCCGATTTGGCTTACGTACTTATCGGAAGGCAGTTCGACGTGAACCCGCCTCGATACATCACGTTGGCGCGCCCGTTGAATGTTTCCTTCGCGAGGGCGCCATTGGTGCCGTCCGTCGTCAAGCGGTCCGTAAAGCGCAACCACTTGCAACCCATCACCTGTCTTCCACCTAACCGCTTCGACATCTCGCAAGCGGGAACCATCTGGATGCTTGAGTTGTAACGGCCACCGTACCCCGGCCTCGTCAAAGATCGCTTTGAGCATCTGGGCGCTTGATTCGGACGTCTCTGGCAAAGAGAGGTTGGGATACGATACCATGGTAAAGTTGAACAGGATCGCGCGACCTTGACCGAATTGATTGACGATCATAATGGGTGTCGAGTCGGCTTGGCCAAGTGCGTCGCCCGTGGTCACCTGGATCGCCGGATTCACATTCAGGCCTTGTAGCGAGACTTCGATCGACTTCTCGCCAACCTGTCCGACGATGGTTCCATCCGCCTCCTTCGCTTCAACATTATCCACGTGTTGCACCCCAAACAGGTCGTCCAGCATTCCTGACGACAATCCTTTACAGTGATCGTCGTAAATTCCGGGACGCACGTCGGCAATGACAGTACCACCGTTGCGCACAAACTGACGAATCACTTGTGCCTCACGGGACCCCAGCGCTTCGCACTGCGACAGGATAAGCACCTCGTACTGCTCTGCGGGGAATTCACCTCGACGAAGCATACGATCGGTAGCGTATTCAAACTGCAAGCCCAGTGCCCGAATGGCGCGATGCCACGGCATGTGGTTCTTGCCTCGTGGCTTCAGTGCCCAATCAACCACATGGTTGGGTCCCCGTTTATCCAATTCCGTCTCGCAATTGGTAACCCACCCCGAGTAAGTTCCATAGCTTGGTCCCGGCTGGACATAACTGGCCGCTTGGCTCGACGCAAAGGAGTGTAGCATCACGATGCCATCATGCTCGGGACGCGATTCGACATTTAACAGTTTCCCAAGCCCGTCAAAGACAACCTGCGCCGAGTGCACGAGTTCTTTGCTCGATTCAGACAGTCCGAAATTTGGCGCCAAGAAATTATCAATTCGCCACCAGGCGATACAATTGCCGCCCCGCAAAAAGCTCATCCAGAAATCGCTCATGGGATAGTACGGATTGGAATCGCTGTAGCCGACAAAATGCCCGTATTGATAGTCGTGAGGAGCCACTGAACGAATCACTTCTGATGCGGGAATGGAGTAAGGAACCCACCAGGTCGAATTGCGCACGATGGCGTCGAGGTCGTCGTCGAGCCAACCCGTACCTTCCACACCCCACCGCGCCTGCGGATCGATCTCACAGGCTGCGCGACCAAAGCGGCCAACATAGTTGGCGAAATTCGAAGCCTGAAAAGCTTTCCGATCGAACCAGCGTGGATAGTGTCCCTGAGAAAACGCCTTTTGTTCGCTGTTGTCTTCGGGCTCAGTGAGTTCGACCTGATCAAAATCTTCGAAGGATGTGTCCCAAGATTTGTTAAGACGTTCGATGGTTCCATATTGACCTTCCAGATAGCGGCGATAGGCTTCTTGACAGGCCGGATGCAGGCAGGATCCGATCGTCTCATTCTCGTCGCCCATGCTATAAGCCAAAACGCCGTGACTGCGAAAGTCGCGCTCTGCGTCCATCCACCTGCGCAGATTAGCAGTTACCTGGGGTTCGTCGTTCCAGCACCCGCCTCCGCCAATTCCTTCTAACACACCTTGCTCATCAAGGGAGATCACATTGCGTCGACCTCGATGATCCTGTGTCGCAGTTTGCCAATGCTGGCGTTGCAATCCGCTCGTACAATAGGGGGTGTACGTCATGCCGGCTCGCGTCATGCTAACCCAAGGAACTTCCGATGTCTCCAATCTGCTGGTAACGCCGCTACGAGCAAGTAATTCCTCGGCGACGTCCATGTAGCGTTTGGTATACAAAGGTCCCCACATAATAAAATTAAATTCACGCTGACCACGCTTTACGTTGGTGTAAATCTCGTGGGCGTAGGCGACTGGTTTTTCCTCGTCAAGGAGCACTGCTTCGACACCCAGGAAACCGGGCATGGAGTCATCGGTCGCAAGCCAAAACGTTACGTCCTGTGAAGGTGTAGGATAGTCCCGTCGTGCCAGTACGCGTCCTTGGTCATCGATCACCTGCATCCGCAATGTCCGCTGCTCGCGGGACGGCGAATCGACGACAATTGTGCCGACAATCGGTTCGCCTGCCTCTCCCCAGCTTTGCTCAAGCTTGAGCGTCACCAGCCGCTCATTCGACTTCACGTCAAGACTGGAAACGGCCCAATCCTCGATTCCCCGATCGGTACGTGCCGCAACTTCGACAAAGTAATCACCTGCAGGTAGCATCGGCAAAGAATAACGAACACTGTTCGGCAATTCGTTTTGCGTCGGCACGCGCGACAGCTCAAAAACATCACCATCCAGACTTCCGTAACGATTCATACTGCGAACACGTGCCTGGATTTCCAAACCGCGACCGACTGGATTACCATCCCAACTTACTTCGAAGTGATACGAATGAAGTTCGGTCCGAGAAATAGTCGATTGACCGCTGGAAACATTCAGGCGTAGTTGCGGCTCGCGAGCCGCTGCCCATAGTAGCGCCCGACCATAGGCCTCAAAGTACAAGTCTCGCTGCGGGTCCACACCGAATATCTGACAACTAGCCGAGTCCACAATCGGGTTGCTGAACGGTAAGTCGCAGTTTACCACCCGTCCTTTCCGGAGACGAAACGCATCCACCGACAAATCATCAAGCGACAGTGGCAGATGATCGACGGCTTCTACCTCAAGCTGGAGCTTTTTGTTAATCGCAGAAAAGATTTCCCGATTGGTCAGCAACAAGCCCGCACCTTGACGGACGTGTGTCAATATAGTTTCCAGTGAACTTGCGGGAATATGCGGGGCAACGTCGCTTTCGTTGACGACGTAGCAATCGTACGGATTTTCCAGCAGCTGCGCGAGTCGTTCTTCGCCCAGCTTGCCTCCGTATACTCCTGATTCACCCCGAAAAGCAACCGCGTAGGCGGTTCCTTTGGCAGGCATCACGAGCACCACGTCGGCATCAACGTCGAATCGAGCCGCCATTTCGACCGCATCCCGTGAGGCCGCAACGTTGACGTTACTGTGTAGTTTCATGAGAAATAAAACCCGCAACGATCCTCCTGCCAACGGTCGCCCGTACTGGGTGCGCGGCACCAGATGGTCGACTTCGACTGAGTTCTTCAACTCAATTTCTTCGATGGTTGCGGCTGAACAAAAAAGTTGTCCAGCGACGAGAATGGCAAGTGTTCCGAAAATACGAATAATCAAAGCGGCGGGCAATCGCATCATGGCGTATGATTTCTTCACAAGGGTTTCAGTTCAAATATGACGGGAGTGATGCAGTGATGTCGCAGCTCCTGCCGAACTACAAACGACATCATTCTCTGCCAACTCGGGTTCGCAGAAGCCTCATCTTCCCAAACACCGAACAAGTTTTGGACCGGTACCAATGGTCATTGACATTTGATCCTCAGTGAAAAGGGAAGCCAACCATTAGACGCGAGAGAGTTCCCCGCATTTGAATTATCCCGAAATTCAATTCGGCACAAATCACTAGACACTAGTAGTACTTCAAAATGAAATATTAATCGGGCCCGCCCTCTGGCAATTTCCAGCAAACGACTTCGAACGTCGCCGGCCCGTCGAACATGCGGGCCCACGCGGTTCGCATCGTTCCATCAGGCAACTGAAGGTCGTGTTGCCACGTACCGAAAATATGGGAATGGACGCCCAGTATGATGGGA
This sequence comes from Pirellulaceae bacterium, assembly GCA_022448645.1. The sequence goes on along the minus strand of JAKVBZ010000060.1, from coordinate 27,669 downwards.
TGCTGCAAATCCCAAGTCTTGCCTCCATCATGGCTAAAAACGCCTTTGACTCCAAACGGAAGTTCGCTACGGCAACGGTACGTACAGAGAATACGGCCGTCATCAAGTCGCAAGAATTTGGCCTGAACATCGCTAAAATCGAAAACAAAGTTCTCATTCGACCAACTCAATCCACCGTCAGCCGACTCGATGAACGCCATTTGTTGATTGATCTCGGTGTTATTACCTCCCAACCCAGTGACAGGAGTCTGGCCCGTCACACTATGAACATGATCGCCATTGACTCGCGCCGCTGCCAGAATGTGTGTATCGGAGAGCGCAAGGAATGTGGCCTCGGTAAACAGCGGTCGTGGCCTCTTCCAGGCGCCAGAAACTTCTTTCCTTTCCGGCCAAGTTAGGCCGCCGTCAAAAGAACGAATCCGCCATGCCTTTGTGTTTTCCGCGTCCTTCTCCTCGCGATAACTCCCACTCGAGTTGAACATGGCGATACTGCCATCAGACAACTGAATCAAGTTCCGTGGGTAGCTCAAGGATTTTTCACCGTAATCGATCTGGGTCCAGGTAGTACCTCGATCCGGACTGCGATAGAGAGGCGAATAAGGAACTGATTGACCATGAATCTGTGTCTTTAACAACACCGTCTGGTTGTCATCAAGACACACGATCGACTGCTCTTTTCCGAGCAGCATCGCCCCTGAGATTTCCACTTTGGTCCAGGTCGTACCATCGTCCGTACTTCGATAGATACGACTATACCGTGGTTTGTCTTCCACGTACGAGGCAACGATGAGTTCACCGTTCGGAAATCGTCCCATGGCGCCCTTGTAATGATCTGGCAAGAATACACGCTTAGTGCGCGACTTATTCCAATACGAAATCTGCTGTAGATTGCCAGTAAATCCCGTTCCCGCATGGAAATATTTTTCCCATGCATAGGGATCGGTTAACAGTGGCCCCTCATTCGGCGCGACCGGCGTGCGTTTGTCATCTGACAGACGCCAACGCACAACATGCACGACCGAATCGCTATGCGGGTTGTCGGGTGAAGATTGACGATAAGCCCGAACAGAGTGGGCAGTCAAAATGCTACCGTCGTCGAGTTGAAAAGAAATCGGCTTTCCCAAAAAATCGGGGTGCGAACCAGCCAGGTAGATGGGATTGTCGGTATCCCAAGTCTTTCCGTGGTCATTGCTGATCACGGCAAAGATGCCGTTGGGCAGTTTGTGCCGAGCAAAGGTGCACAGCAGCCGACCATCCAGTAACCCCATCAGGTGCGCGTCCCCTTCACCCGATTCAAGAAAATTTAAGGGATTGACGTGAGATAAACCCCGGGCATCTTCTGCCTCAGATTCTTCAGGGAGGGTCGTCGGCGAATCTTTTCTTTGGATCCAGGTCAGGCCGTTGTCGTCAGACAGCCACTGAGACGCGAGTTCTTCCTCATCCACACAAATCGCATGCAGTTGGCCGTCCGAACTCAGGTCCATCGCCGCTAGTCGCAATCCACGTCCCCCAATCTGTGATCTGGCAGCAGGACAGCGAGTTTCACAGTAGACCGGCAGCGGGTTTTCTACGGTGAGGCTGGCGATCTCGCCTGCCTGGACAACAGTTGCCAGGACCAACAACAACGACAAGGTGGACCACGAAATTTGACTAGGTGTCGTCATGTGACAAACTTTATACATCCCAAAACGCCTTGCACCGAACATTTCACGGAGTCGGACCGAGGTCGCGCAACCCATTGCCGAAACAGCGTAAATACTTCGAATTGGACATAAAAACCTCGTTTAGCTTCAAGTTACCAAGCGACCAAAGTTCCGACAGTCTAAACATTTATTTGGTCCCGAAGCTGCCAAGCTTGCTGGCCGGTGCATCCAGAGGCTCCATCATTCAGCCGCCACGAGATTCTTGAAACCGGCGCTCATTCTCGGCACCCCGCGCAACATCCTCCGAAGTCAGATCGATTTCGAACACGTTGTCTTCGCCGGCGACGACCGTGAACTTACGCTCCAAGCCGATCTTCACGAGTGAAGGGTTCTGGCCCTCCAGCTGACAGTTCACCATGACATGGTGATCGCCTACAATCCCACCGTCAGTATTTGCAAACGTTCCCAGCACAAACGTGCCGTCGGATTTAATTTCGCCGTAACCAGCTTTGCCTACGTTCTTGTTCTTGTCGTCGGCAATACGGCGAAAGACGACGCTGCCCCCCGAGAGTGTCTGACCGTCGACCCGGACCGTACCACTAACCGGTGCCAATGGATAGGGCGACGAATTACAACCTGTGAAGATCAAGCAAAACAGCAACCAGTAAGTAACGCGGTAGTTCGTCATAATTTTCTTCGAAACATATTCCAGCAGAAACTGATAACCCGACAACTTAGCAAAGGAATTTTAACCAACATCCCTCCCAGAGAGAGGATCAGGAAGACAAAGTGACATGCGCCTCAGACCATGTGCGGTCGTCACTTTGCGACTATCCAAATGTACCACTTCCAAACGTGCCGGCCAATTCGCGTGAAAGCACCTGAGGCTGGGAGGTAAACGATCCAACTCGCGCTGTAAAATGAAGATCAACGGTTAATATTCACCTAGTATGCGTTCGTCGGCAATGTCACCCAAACTGAAGTATGTCAGGAGGTCGAGATTCTCTGACAGGAAATGGACAGAGCCATCGCAGAATGCAAAATTGACTCCTCCCGGATGCCAGCTATAGGCGCATTCCTGGCCGCTTCCAGCATGGACCCCTACTGCCAGCGCCATGTCGCGCTCGCGCTGCGTCCAGATTCCGATCCCTTGCTGAACCCCGCAGTTAATGGGAGCCTCGGTGTGCATCAGCGCCTGTTCGTCTTCGTTCGGAGTACCGATCCACAAAGGCCAATAACCTGTGTCGTATACGTAGGCGGACTCGCCGACGGCAATCGTGTTGCTCAATCCATCGCGGATAGATCGAAATCGTATCTTGGTGTACTTGGGCTTGTTAACCGTAATGGTAATTCCCAGTCCAGGAATCACATCGGAGCAGGTGCGTGCGGTGTTCAGTTCCGGTTCGCGAACGATGGCACCTCGATGGCAGTAACCTGCCGAACCACGATAGTGAGAAACGGCATACCCAACAGACTCGGGCTCGGCCTCCGGAGCTTCCGGAGCCCGAGTCGGCAGACTCACGGTCGGGCAAAGAAAAGTGGGAATCACGGTATCCGCGCCGGGCATCCGCGCGCTGACCGCCGACAACTCAAGGAAAATAGCCTGATTCCAGGGATCGGTAATGGTGAATACAACCTGGTCCACACTTTCGATGGCTTCGAGGATCTGACCTTGTTCAATATAGGGCAAGAGTCTCGGGCCCCAACCTAAACCATAGTTTCCACCATGAGTACCTTGAGGCAGGTGGCCATGGGTGTCGTGAAAACTGTGCAACGCCAATCCAATCTGTTTTAGATTATTCGCACACTGTGCGCGCCGGGCCGCCTCGCGAGCTGCTTGAACGGCCGGCAACAATAAGGCAATCAGAATCGCGATGATGGCAATCACCACGAGAAGTTCCACGAGTGTAAATGCTCGTCGCCGGACTCCGTGAAGCGGTGTGGTAGTCATCCAGATCATGCTGAAGCCTTCGTAGTGATCTCTGCTTCTTCACCACATTTGGTAGAAGATTTCCGACAGTTCCACGAGAGAGAAGCCGTTCTGTCGTGGCTCTCAGAGATGAGTGCAATTAAAGTCATTTCACACAGGCGGACGAGAAGTATACGTACTCGTACACCCTGCCCATCGGAAATGCCATGTTGCGTTATCTCATGACCCGATGCATTAGGAATGCGAAATCCCAGCTTGACTTCATCCTTCACGGACACATCATTCTACGATTTCCCGGGACAATGTGCGATAGCGCAACCTCAGCCACCGAACGTAGCTCGGTCAAAGATAACCTCCGACCGAGCTACTGATTTGATGACCGTCCAGCAGATTTCGCGACAAGGTTGACAAACATACCGTCGAACAAATCTGCCAACTATTTTCGCGAGCGACGACGTAGCAACAGGAACAGACTGCCCATGCTAAGGATGATAAGCGTCGACGGCTCCGGAACCCATTTGGCGGAGAGGTAATTCTCAACCGCTATTTGATCTGACGCCGACATGGCGCCACCTACACCTTCAAAAACAATGATCTCACCAATAGTCATATTGGGACCAGGATTATCTGGGGGGCTTTCGCGCTCGTCGCCGATCATACTGATGTCCGAAAATAATATAGTTCGAATCGTGTCACCAGTAGGTTCACTTCCGTCGATGCGAATGTTCGTCCCGGTCACCCAGGAAACCACATGCAGATCTTCTGTGTCGGAAAAGGACACGCCGGCCGGTTGATCTACGACAAACAGCTGGCCGGCACGCACACCCATAATCTTTTGGCCACCACCGGTACCGTTTCCGCCGATGATTTGTTGTTGTTCTGGAAAACCCGTTCCGTTCATCTTGAAGACAGCAAAGATTGCATCACCGCTGATTCCGGTTGCGCCACCGCCGCCGATGATGAGTCGATCATCTACACCGTCAAATACGACGCCAGACAGTCCCGTAGGTGACCAATTCGTTTCAAATGTCGGCGTGACATCACCGCTTTCAGGAGTGGCAGCGGGACCAGTAGCGGCGGTCCAACTAGATACACTATCTCCGTTAGCTAGACCAAGCGTACTCGCATCATAATGCAACGTAACGGAAGCAGAATTAACGACTGGCAGCGCCTTAGCTGAGGAAGCAAAAAACGGGACCCAGAGCATCTGAGCAAGTACCAACATTGTAATCTGACGACTCATTGACGTTCTCCTTTTTCAAGTAGTGAAATTGATTACGAATAAATTAACAACTGTCTGAATCTTTGTGTCGCTTGCGTCACTCAACGCTCAGCAACATACCATTTCGGTCGCAGGCCACCTAACAAAACAATACCAACCATCACGAGCAACGCGCACATCGGCTCCGGCACTGCTTGACCATTGCTCACGCTGTTACCAGGCGATACGGTTCCTCCGCCGTTGTTCACATCACCACCGACCATGCCATGTCCCGCAATGGTTCCCTCTTCCAAGTCGATAGCGCCACCAACGGTCGTTAACAGGTTGTTGATTTCCAAGGTGCCTGTGCCTGACTTGGTGAGTGTGTTCCCCATCAAGTTCAGAGCATTGTTGAAGGAAAGTGTGCTGTCGGATGCAACCGTTGTCGTGGTGTCATTCAGTAGATTGGCAATTGCTTGGAATTGGTGGTTTCCCTGGACTACATTCAGGGTGGGATTCGAGTTCCCAGCCGCCGTACTCGACTGCAGATTGACACTGCCAGCACCGGCAATGACATAGCTCACGTCGTGATCAAAATTCACCTGATTCACGGTCACGGGCGTGTCGACAATCACGCTGGTGGGCGCCGAGATCGCATCGCCAAAGGTGGCTCGATGGTTCTGTGTCGTCGGTGCGCCAGAAGTCGTCCAGTTTGTAGATGCGATCCATAGCCCCGCGTCGTTCTGGTCCCAAATCGAGTCGAATGGATCGGGAGCGGAAACCGCGTATTTGTTGATCAGAAACTGCTCAATGGTAGTGCGATCCTCTGGAGTCATCACCCCGCCACTGTACGCCACCAATTCACCAAACGTCATATTCGGACCCGGGTTATCGGGTGGTGTCCGACGTTCGTCGCCAATCAGACTAAGGTTGGAAAATGTCGTGGTACGAATGGTGTCGCCGCCAGGTGATTGTCCATCAATGTGAATCGGCGAACCACTCACCCACGAGACAACATGCATGGAAGTAGTATCACTGAACGACGTGCCAGCCGGCTGATCCACCACGAACAATTGTCCAGCGCGAACTCCCATGACCTTGGCGTTGTCTCCACCGAAAATAAATTGTTGTTCCGGAAAGCCCGTATCGTTCAACTGCAACACAGCGAACAGCGCCTGAGCTTCCACTCCAGTGTCACCTCCAGCACCAATCACCAAACGATCAGCCAGGGCAACATCATTTTCGCCATCAAATGTCACACCGGGCAAACCCGCAGGCGACCAATTGCTGTTGAAAGTGGGCTGCCTGCCAGCTACTTCAGCCATCGCATCTGGACCTACCGTTGCTGGCCATGTCTGTACGGGGTCGCCATGATTGTGGCTACCACTCAACGAAGCAGCGTCATAGTGAAGAGTCACGCTCGCTGAACCGACAGTTGGCAGTTGAGCATGAATCGGTGCCGAGAAAATGGCCAGAAAACAACCTATTAAAATTATCTGATTAAGTTGAAGCTTCATTAGTCTCTCCATAAGTCAGATCACGCACAACGCAAGCGCCAAGCTGACAGTTAGCCTCTTACCCCACGTTCGTACGGGCAGTGCACGCCATATGCATTGCTTACATATATAGACATATTGTATTAACAGTCTGCAAGAACTACAACTGTTTTTTGCTTTTTTTGGGGGGGGGATGTTTGCGAATTACCGTTCGAGGACCACTTGCCCAAGCATCCTTAAAAGCCGGTCCCAGGTCGAAATACTGCCCAAATGCTGAACCAGCAACAAATAGAATCTTACCACCGGGATGGCTATCTGGCGGTCCGGCAAGTACTGTCGCCCAACCAACTAAGGCGTCTGCGCGACACGGTCGACGAACTGGTCGAAGAATCGCGAGAGTTGTCGGCCACCAATGAGGTGTTCGATCTGGAGCCGGATCACTCGTACGACAACCCTCGATTGCGTCGTATCAGTCATCCGGTTGTCGTGCGTCCGGTCTTCTGGGAGGCCGCCACGAGCAAACCTGTTCTGGACTGCGTCGCAGGATTGATCGGCGACAATCTGAAATTTCATCACTCTAAATTGAACATGAAAACAGGTGGAGGTGGCACGCAGGTCGGCTGGCATCAAGATTTTGTGTTTTTTCCGCATACGAATTTTGACCTACTCGCCTGCGGTTTGGCGCTCGATCCATCGACCGTCGAGAATGGCTGCCTGACAGTGATTCCAGGTTCTCACAAATTGCACCTCCGGGACCATCGTGACGGCGAGCGAGAGTTCGTGGGTTCCATCACCGAGTCGATCGGCCAGGCAGACCTGGACAAGGCGGTAAACATCGAACTGGAACCGGGAGATATGAGCATCCACCACGTGGCGATTGTCCATGGTTCTCAAAAGAACGAAAGCCCGGATCCCCGTCGGCTGTTCATCTGTCAATACGCAGCTTGTGACGCCATTCCGCTCGACCGACGTCCACTGCAGAATGAGTTCTCGGAGCACGTGGTGCGAGGGCAACCAGCAACTCATGCCCGTCTGGAAGGGGCCATCTCATTACCATTGCGCGGCGAGATCGGAGACGCGAGGTCTCTGTTTGACCGACAGAGCAAGGCAACAAAGCTATGAGCAAACCACGTGTGCTGTGCATGCTACCACTCGATACAGCGTCCGAAGGGTTCCAGCGGTTGCGCGAAACAGCAGACATCGTGATAGAACCCCCTGACCGGTCCCGACTCATCGAATTGATCGAGCAGTTTGATGTGCTCTGGGGGCACGTCGACCTCAAGGTGGACCGAGACGTTCTCGATCGCGCCCCCAAACTGAAGGTGATCAACACGGCCTCCACAGGAACAGACCACATCGACAAACAAGCTGCCGCAGACCGAGGTATTCGGGTATTGAGCATCACCACAGACTACGGCCTGTTGGATCGGTTTACGGCCACGGCGGAATGTGCCTGGACGCTGCTACTGGCCAGCATGAGACATCTCCGACCTGCCACCCAGCACGTCCTGGAAGGTGGCTGGGAAATGGGACGATTCGTGGGCCAACAACTGTCAGACAGTACCTTGGGAGTGCTGGGAGTAGGACGGCTGGGACGCATGGTGTGCCAGTATGGCCAGGCCTTTCGTGCGCGCGTACTAGGATGTGACCTGAAACCGTTCAATGAACCAGGTGTTGAGGCAGTCGACTTCCATACGTTGCTGGCCGAGTCCGATGCCATTTCCATCCACATTCACATGCTTCCAGAAAACTATCACCTCTTCGATGCCACAACGTTGAGCAAAATGAAACGAGGCGCTGTGCTGGTCAACACGAGTCGTGGCGACTTGATCGACGAAACAGCCTTAATGGCAGCTCTTGATTCGGGGCAATTGTCATCCTTCGCTGCCGACGTGCTTCACGACGAATGGCGAACGGACATGGGAAAGTCACCACTCGTGACCTACGCCCAAACTCATGACAACGTGATCATCAGTCCACATATGGGAGGTGCCACGCAGAAATCGATCGACGAAGCCCGAGACTTTTCGGCGCGCAAGCTGGCGAATTTTCTACAAACCGGCGAAGAACTGACCTGGCCAACTGGTATCGATCCACTCTGGTAGAAAACGCAGATAACTACTTGGCCTTTCTATCAAGCGTGAGCTGAACACGTTAAAGTACTCCGAAGCAGCAGGACCAAGCAAGTGGTGCGAAAACGGCGCCCGCGGTTCACGTTGACCAAGGTGAATGGAATCCGTCGAACTTCGAGAGGGACCCGGCTCTCGGAAATTTCCGGCAGCAACAACCTTCCGCGCGCGACCTCACACGCAGCCGGCAATGACGTCGAATGGTGTTCACTGAGTCAGGAATGTTTTACTTCGCATCACGGGCCTGCGACCTGGGAAATGTCGGCTCGGGGCCGCAGCCCAAACGACTGTTTCGACCTGCGGCACATAAGGAAGTGTCGTTTTTTCCTGCAGCCATATCCTACACAGGTTCGTGCAGCTATGATCGTACCAAGTCCACCCTGTACTACAGCGGGACATGGGCAGTGAGTTCAATCTCTCAAGATGGACGTTTAGCCAGCAAACAAAACACCATGACGTTACACCAGCACATCAAGTCATCGTGGTTGAGCAACCAAACGTATCTCGTGTTCACGATCGCCGTTCTGTCGACGTTATCTACAAAGGCAGACGACGTGGAACAGTCGCCTTTGCCCGGGACAGCGATTTTAAACGTCGAAACCGATTTGCCATCGCAGATGGTAGATCAGGCAGATCGTTTTCTACTCCACCAAATCACCCATGCTACACACCTGCGTGCGCAGCGCTGGTCGGACAACTTTTCGTCTGTGCAAGCATACGAATCGTCTTTGGTTCCACACCGTACACGGCTGGCCCATTTACTGGGTTTGCACGACGCTCGGCTGCCGGCCACTGGTTTTCAACAGCTGGCGACGACCGAAAAATCCGCCTTAATCGCCCAGGAAAACCGTTACGCCGTTCACGCCATACGCTGGCCCGCATTTGGTGACGTCCACGGCGAGGGACTGTTATTGATTCCTACTGAGCGAGCACCTATCGCAAATGTGGTGGTCATTCCCCATGCTGACTTCACACCAGAACAGCTCTGTGGACTGGCAGACGGATTATCTGAAAATGCACAGTTCGCACGTCGGCTTGTCGAAAGTGGCTGTCGCGTCGTGATTCCATTTCTCATCAACCGCAGCGAATGGAAGCACGGGATTACATACCGCGAATGGCTGCATCGAGCAGCTTACGAATTGGGGCGCACGATGACCGGCTACGAAGTCCAAAAGGTGCTTTGTGCGGCAGATCAGTTGCAGGCCAACGATGAATCTCACAGACCTCTTGGAATTTTTGGTTGGGGTGATGGCGGCCGAATCGCCCTGTATGCCGGAGCTGTTGACAGCCGATTCGATGTGATTGGTGTAAGTGGTGCCTTCGGTGATTTGGACCAGCTCTGGAAACAACCTGCCGATCGCATGGTTTTTGCAACGGTCAGCGAGTTTGGTGATGAGGGATTGGCAACGCTGATCGCACCCAGGCACCTGATCGTCGAAGCGAACACAGGCCCCCAAGAAACGGGACGCCGCCAGCAGGGTGGACGAGGTGCTCCCTACGAATTCGTTAATCCGTCTGTCGAGCATGTCGAAAATATGGCGGCCAAGTCCCGGAAACTTGTGGCAAAGCTTCATGCAGCCGATTGGTTGACCGTGTTCCACAGTCCGTCTCCCGGCGGCCGTTCAACACTGCGTTATTTTTTGCACGCCTTAACCGACAAGGCCGTACTGGCCGAACCTGGCGATGTTCCCCGACGTTTGCCAGATGGAATCTCGGTGACGTCGCGTCTCACACGACAGGCGCACGAACTGGATCGCCATACACAGGATCTGTTGCGCAAGTCACACTTCGTCCGCCATGACCGATTTTGGTCCAAACTCGACACGAGTTCACTGGCGGCCTACGAGGCATCGGTGGAACCGTTCCGCACCGAGTTTCACAACGAGGTCATCGGGAATTTCGACATTCGGCTGTTGCCTCCCAATCCACGATCACGGTGGGTCGAATCAACACCACAATGGAATCGTTACGAAGTGGTATTAGACGTTTTTGATGGGGTTTTCGCCTATGGCCTGCTGACGATCCCTAAACACATGAAGCCGCACGAACGCCGGCCCGTCGTCGTCTGCCAACATGGATTAGAAGGACGCCCTCAAAGTTTGATTGCTGACGAACGATATCAGTACTACAAGGCCTATGCGACTCAATTAGCCGAACGAGGCTTCATCACTTTCGCTCCACAGAATCCCTATCTCTTCAAAGACCGCTTCCGAACTTTGCAGCGGAAAGCCAATTCCCTCGGCAAAACACTCTTCGCACTCATTACACCTCAACACCAACAAATCGTGGACTGGCTGCAAACGCTGCCCTTTGTCGACGCAGATCGGATTGCGTTTTATGGCATGAGTTACGGCGGCAAGGCTGCCATGCGTTTGACGCCATTAGTTCGAGATTACTGTTTAACCATCACTGCGGGTGACTTTACGGATTGGATCGACAAAAACGCCTCCACACTGAACCCGCGCAGCTATGTGGGAACGTTCGAGTACGAAGTCTTTGAATGGAACTTGGGCAATACATTCAGTTATGCGGAAATGGCTGCGTTGATCGCGCCCCGTCCGTTTATGGTGGAACGAGGACACTCGGACTTTGTATCCGATGATTGGAATGTCGCCTGGGAATACGCCCGCGTACGAACGTTGTACAACGCCAAGCTGAAGATACCGGATCGGACGACGATTGAATGGTTCGTCGGTGGACATACGGTCAACCTTAAGGGTAGCTTGGAGTTCTTGCACAAGCATCTTGACTTTCCCAACCCTCGCTAAGAATTTTTCGCCCGAACATTTCATTCGGGACGACCCGAGAGCGCACCACGCATTGCCAGAACTCGGTGGGAATACCTAGCGGATGCTCGCTACAGGTCGCAGGCCAGACTGAGGTCGCGCAACCGTTTCCGAAACAACGCCAATGCCCGGATTGGAAAATCACCATGGCCGACCGACGTGAACGGTGAAAAGCGAACGAAGTTCCATTCAAGAAAGCATTTGCTCGGTTCGACCTAGAATGCTGCAACAGGTAGACTATCGCATATTCACGGTTGCTGTGCGCGCGATGCTACCATCAGTCAATGACCTCCCTTTGACACGATCCTTTCGAGACAGTCTCCATGACGTCTATTACCTCCCCGATCGACAACCATCTCACCGACGAATTGTACGAATTCTGGGACCGGATCTTTGGTGGTCAGCATGATATCCCACCGGGTGCTTTTCGAGACGACGAAATCGCGGACAACCGATATGATGTGTATTTCGAACGCCGTGAGGACCACATCGTAGCGACCTGCAACATCTTAGCTTCGCACGATTTACCCACCTTGGGCGGACTTGGAGAAGTTGCCACCGATCCGGCCCATCGCCGGCAAGGCCTGGCAACAAGACTCTGCCAACGAGCCTTGACGGACTTTGGTGAACGCGGCGGTGAAGCGCTTTTTTTAGGAACGGAAAACTGGTCCGCCGCCTGTCTCTACCATCGCTTGGGGTGGCGAAAGTTGGCAGGTTCTAACGTGATGGTTTACGTCACCAGCCGTGAATCACCAGAATCATTTTTGTTGGAATATTTCCGGCGTCCGAGTCGTGTGACCATCAAGGCTGGCGGCCCATTCTTACGTATCCCGCTGATACCGTTGTTGAACACGCCGCACGATTGGCTTGTTTTGGACGTCAACGCACAAATGGTATCGACACGTTACCAAACCCAAACATCGTGCAATAGTTTATACCGACGCTACCAGAGCCCGCTCGAAAACGATCGTGGCAGGTGGTTCGCCGCCGTCACTGACGATCATCGCGTGGTAGGTGTGTCAACCGCGATCCTGGACGAATCGAGAGGATGCTGTGTCGACGGATTTGTTCACTCGAGGTTCGAGAACTGCCTGCCTGATCTATTGGCGTCCGCTTTGAATTGGGGAGAAACTGTCGGTTCTGACAACGTCTACACGCTCATTGGCCAGGACGATTCCAGCAAACAAATTGTTTTCGAGTCACTCGGTTTTCGACAACGGGATGAACAACCCGTTCCCTTCCAACTTGCCGATCGACAGATTCTATTACAGCCGTTCTCGGCGCATGCTTGAGATTCTTTCTGGGTATCGAGACCTGCAGGGCGCGGATCACTCTATCACGGAACTGAGTTAAACGCGCGCCCTTCATCGGCAAACATTCTCAACCAACCTTCCGTGCTCGCGGGTCTTGCCTGTTTCCAACTGCCGATCAACTGCTACAACGTCCAGCCTTTGCGATACTCTTTGTGAATAAACTGCTGCGCTTTTTCCGAGTTGGTCACGCGCAGATTCTCAGCATCCCATTCAATGGGCTCACCGCTGCGATAAGAAGCGACACCTAACAGGACCGCTTCCGTCAACGCACCGGAATAGTCAAAGTTGCAGGTGGTCGTGCCGCCATTCTTGATCGCTTCGACCCATTCTTTGTGGTGCCCTATCGAACTGGGGATCGAGTGATCCGGACGCTCAAAATCTGCAAACTTCTCTTCCGGCAAAAGATGATGTTCATGGTAGTTGGATAGTAACATTCCCTCGGAGCCAACGAACAGTTGACCGCCGGAAAAATTCTCTAAACTTTCTTGTCCCTTCTTCAAAGTTTTCAGCATCGCGGGTTTTTTGCCACCGTCATACCATTTCATCATGACAGGTGGCAGCTTTCCACGAGCAGGATATTCATAAGTAACCTCAATTCCTCCCGTGGTGCTCATTAAAAACGGCTCGGGCCCCTTAGCAACGATCCTGGTGGGATGCTTCAGGTCCAAAGCCCAGTGCACTAAATCGATAAAATGGCATCCAAAATCCCCCAAACCTCCCGTACCATAGTCCCAAAACCAACGCCAATTGAACCTGTGCAATGGCATGACCTTTCCTTCAGCATCGATACACTCGCAATAGGTTCTCTCTGGTGACGGTCCTAACCATAGATCCCAAGCGATGTCTTGCGGCCTGGTACGGTTTGTGACCAATCGCCGGTTGGAATAATTGGCACCAACCCAAACATGCACTTCGCGGACTTCGCCAATAGCTCCCGCTTGGATGAGTTCCACAACACGTCGGTAATTGTTACCGGCATGGATCTGGGTCCCCATTTGGGTCACCAGGTTATTTTCTTGCGCAAGACGCGCCAATGTTCTCGCTTCGTAGACTGTGTGTGTTAATGGCTTTTCACAATAGACATGCTTCTTCATCCGCATCGCCATTGCCGCTGCTGGTGCGTGTGTGTGGTCCGCCGTACTGACCACGACAGCATCTATGTTGTCGCCTTCCTTCTCCAACATCACACGAAAGTCACGATATTGTCTGGCATGAGGGTACTTTTCCGCAGCTGCCTCCAGACAACTCTGACTCGTATCCACCAGTGCCACCATGTTTTGATCAGCAACACCTGACACATTCGAGGCGGCCCGCCCCTGCGTGCCGATACCTGCGATATTCAGCTTCTCTAAAGAAGACGTTGAGTCTGCTGCTTGAACCGAGTCGCGATGAAACCCCAGCGACAGTCCAGCACTCAATATCCCGCATTGCCCGATGAAGCTACGACGTCCACTACGATGATGGAGATTTTTGTGTTTCATGTGTCCTTTCCTCAGATTCAACCTATTCCATTAAACGATCCATACTAGGAAACAGGGTAATCGACGCAAATCACAGTCATTATGCCATTTATGGACAACGCTTACATTCCCGTAAGTAGCATACCTTGGGGAAAAATGAGGCAACAAGCCAGACAGCCTATCAGCGGTGCATGAGTTTACTTATAATAGCTGACGCACGATTTAAGTCGAGGCATTCAAGGAGGTTGGCGAGATTTTTAACTCGTTGTGACAATCAGATACACACCTCGTAGGCTAGCAACATGCACCATGATTCGCACGGTCGTCAAAGTTTCCTCATACTGCATAGCCCATTTTCTATTGCCCATATTGTCAGCATCCTGACGGTTCTTTTCATCGTCGCCGATAGGACAGCTTGGGCTAACGAAGGCTGGCTCACTTCTTACGATGTTGAGTTAAATGAGATCCAAGTAGGCAATGTGGCTCGGATCGAGGTCCACCCTTCGTCGATTTCTCTCAGCTCAGCCCGCTCTCATCTTCGACCGGTTGTAAGCGGCTATTATGAAGACGGCCGAGTCCAGGATTTGACGCGAATTGCTGTTTTCGCAAGTACAAATGAAGCCGTTTTCCAGGTCGATCGCCGCACGTTAAGACCGATAGGAAACGGAAGTGGGGATTTAAATGTTTCCGTGACGGATGATAGCGGAACCTCACATGAGTTGGTTATTCCGGTCCAGGTCAGCCAAATAGATTCACCGGCCCCCTATTCGTTCCAATTCGACACGCTACCAGCACTTACCAAGAACGGCTGTAATTCTGGTGCCTGCCATGGATCTCCCAGCGGCAAAGGCGGCTTCCGGTTGTCTTTACAAGCCTACGATGCCAAACTCGATCAGCTGACTTTAGTGCGCGAGGCACTTGGCCGTCGCGCCAACCTCGTCAAGCCAAAACAGAGCTTACTTCTATTGAAGCCGACGATGCAGGTTGCACATGGCGGTGGCCTGCAACTGAGATCTCATGATCCGACCTACCAAGCTTTATACGGCTGGATCGAAGAGGGATGTAAGATCGACTCGAGAGAAGATCTCCACTGCGTTCGTGTAGAAGTGTTGCCGCCAGGTGGTCGAGTTCTCAAGCAACCAGCTCACGCGCAACAGCTGGTGGCGTTGGCTCATTTTTCGGACGGGTCGGTTCGAGATGTGACCGACCTGGCCAAGTTCAACTCGTCTGACGAACAGATTGCATCCGTTACTACCGACGGGCTGGTCGTGGGGCACACTCGAGGCCAGGCAGCCATCCTTGTCAGGTTTTTGGAATTCGTAGAAACGGTCACGCTAACGTTTGTGCAAGACATCGAAGGATTTGCATGGAATGCCCCGCCAGAGCACAACTACATCGACACATGGGTACACAAGAAACTGCAGCAGTTGCAATATTTACCGTCGGAACTCTGTACGGACGACGAGTTCTTGCGACGCGTCTATTTGGATCTAGTCGGCAGCTTACCCAGTATTGGTGAAACGACAGCATTTCTAGACGACACTTCCGCAGACAAACGTAGCCGTTTGATCGATGAGCTACTGGAACGGCCGGAGTACGCCAGATTCTGGGCGTTTCGCTGGGGCGATCTATTGAAATTAAACGCTAAGAAGATTACCGACGTAGGAATGCACAAGTACTATGACTGGCTGGTCAGGTCGATCGAAGACAACATGCCATTCGATCAGTTCTGTCGAGACTTGCTGACGGCCGAAGGAAGCACCTACGCTCACCCTCCTGCCAACTATTTTCGTGCCTCGCCAGGCATGAACGACTGTGTGGAAACGACAGCACAGCTATTCATGGGTGTCCGCATTCAATGTGCCAAATGTCACAATCACCCCTTCGAACGGTGGACGCAAGACGACTATTACGGCATGGCGGCTTTCTTCAACCGCATCCAACAAAAAGAAAGTAAACGTGGAGGCGAATTGGTCGTTTGGACACACCGTGACGGTGAAGTCAAACATCCGCGTACTGGACAGCAGATGAAACCTCGCCTTCCCAGAGAAGGCTCAGTCGACAACAGCCTTGAACAGAAACGCCAGCAGCTTTTTGCTGATTGGCTGACCTCGAAAGACAACCCCTTCCTCGCCAAGGTCGCTGTCAATCGTATCTGGTCCAACGTGATGGGACGAGGCATTGTCGAACCTGTTGACGATTTCAGAGACTCCAATCCGCCCACCAATCCACAGCTGCTCGAAGCCCTCGCTACAGACTTTCGAGACAACGGTTTTGATCAGAAACACATCCTGCGTACGATCCTCAACAGCCGAACTTACCAGTTGAGCAGTCGCACCAACCCACTGAACAAAGACGATGACAAGCTTTTTTCACACGCTCGTGTAAGAATGCTAGGTGCCGAGCAGCTATTGGATGCCATTTGCCATGTAACGGACGTACCCGAATCGTTCCCCAATCTCCCTCAAGGCACCAAGGCAACCCAACTGCCTGGCCCGACGCCCGATCACGAATTCCTCAAGGTGTTTGGTCAACCACAACGTGATACCGCCTGCGCCTGTGAACGCTCGAATGAGTCGAACCTATCTCAGGCTCTGCAACTGTTTAACGGTGAATTAATTCACGCGAAACTAAAAAACGAATCCAACCGATTTCGTAAACTGATCGCTGCGGAAACGTCCAACGAAGACATCGTCAAGCAGTTGTACCTGGCCGCACTTTGTCGGACGCCTGAGGATGCAGAAATGACAAGTGCCGTAGAATATCTGTCTAAGAAAGAAGACCGAGTCGCTGCGTTCGAAGATGTCTGCTGGGCATTAATGAACACGAATGAATTCCTCTTTCAACACTGACCGTCGAAAACAGCGATTCGTCAAATCACATTTCGACGATCGCCGAAATCCATAACCGCCACACGAACGTGAAGCCTGAACCGGCGAACAGGCTTTCACGGCGTGTAGCTCGATTGGCACCTATTCCAAAACTTTTCACCATAGAATGATGGGCATGACGATTTCCCCACACACCATGGCTGATCATGATTTCTGTCCGAAGGTCCAGAGCGTGATACGACCGGCTCCCACCATAAAACAAATAACGCTCAGCCTCATCGCGGTGATTTACCTGCTGACAACCGCAGCACCGCAGGGAATTGCTGACGAAAACACAGATGGTCACCAAGTGAGTTTTTCCAAGGACATCGCTCCCATGCTGTTGCGGCGATGCGTCTCGTGCCACGGAGAGAAAAAAGCCGAAAGCAACTATCGACTTGATACTTTCGCTCTGCTGCAAAAGGCTGGCGACTTTGATCTCAATCCAGTGACACCTGGTGACGTCGATGACAGTGAAATCCTCCGGTTGGTTTCATCGACTGATCCTGATGAGCGCATGCCTCGAGGAAGTGATCCCTTGTCGGAACAACAAATATCTCTGATTCGGACATGGATCGAACAGGGCGCCACGTACGACGGCGAAAGTCCCGACCAACCCTTATCGGCAGTGATTCCTCGACCGAAACATCCGACCCCGCCAGAAACCTACCCCACCAGCATGCCGATTACCGCTTTGATGTTTCATCAAAACGAATTGATCGCGTCTGGCCATCACGAACTAACCATCTGGAACGTGGAATCGGGAGAATTGACCAACCGCATTGGGGGATTCGGCGAGCGCATCTTGGGCATGGCATTAAGTCCCGATGGGACGACTTTAGCAGTCGCCAGCGGCGCACCGGCTCGACAAGGCGAAGTCCGCTTGATTCATCCCACAGATGGTGCTGAAGTCCAATGGATCGGTTCCTTTAGCGGTGTCAGTTATGACGTCGCGTTCTCTCCGGATGGATCAAAACTTGCCATCGCTTGCGAAGATCGTACTATCCGTATCGTAGAGGCTGCCACCGGCACGGAAATCCGTACGATTGAAAACCATTCCGATTGGGTCACGGTGGTTGCCTGGAACCCTGAGGGAACTCTTGTCGTTTCTGGAAGTCGAGACAAAACTGCTAAGGTTTTCGAGGTCGAAACCGGGAAACTGCGCATCAGTTACTCGGGGCATGAAAACCCTGTGTTTGGAGTCGCTTTTCATCCTGACGGGAAACAGATCCTTAGCGCCGGCGGCGACAACAAAATACACATCTGGAACCTCGAAGACGGCAAGAAAACGGCGGAGGTCGCCGGTTACTCCGGAAATGTTTATCAGGTCCTACTGGCCGACGGAAACATTTACAGCACCTCTGCAGACAAAACTGCCAGACAACATCAATTGGACAATCGCGAACAAAAACATGTTTTCGGTGACCATTCGGACTGGGTATTTGCCTTGGCGTTAGACTCCAACAATCAAAGACTGGCAACAGGATGCTATGACGGTCAAATACGCATTTGGAATTTGGCAGACGGTAGCGCTACCCTCTCGTTCGTTGCGGCTCCAGGAACCAATTCCCCACCAGTGAAACACTAAGTCACGCGATGTCCTCTTTGCCGATCACTGGCAAAGACTTCCTTCATCTGACAAATACATGTCTACATCACACGACACGGATGCTTCCGGCGACCAGGGAATCGAATCGCCACCACAATCACTGGCTGCGACGATGTTGAAACTCGGGCCAGGCATCATCATCGCCGGCTCGATCGTCGGATCAGGAGAATTAATCGCCACCACGATCGTCGGCGCGGAAGCCGGATTTTGGCTGCTCTGGCTAATCATCGTTGGTTGTGTGATTAAAGTATTTGCCCAAGTGGAATTCGGACGCTACACATTAATCCACCGTGAAACTCCTTTGGCCGCTTTGAATTCGCTACCCGGCCCACGCCTCGTGGTAAATTGGCTGATTTGGTATTGGGTGTTTGTGACTCTCCTGGTGATGACACAACAAGGAGGAATTGTCGGTGGAGTAGGTCAGGCGCTTACCATCAGCTTTCCACTTACAGAAGTCGGACAGGAAGCCAACGAGTTGGACAGCGCTATTGTCAAATCGCGCATCGAACTGGCGCAAAAGCAACGTTTTGAAGCGGAAAAGGAAGGCGAAATCCACCAGCTTCAACAGCAACTGGATTCTCGAATCGCCAACCTCGATCAACATCGGAACGAGTTCGGCGAACCACTGGATGCCTACCTGTGGAGTTCCCTACTGGCTGTCGTGACTTCGATCCTGCTGTACGTGGGGCACTATCGCTTCATCCAAATGGTGTGCATCGTATTTGTCGGTTCATTCACCCTCATGACAGTGGCGACCGTTGTGCTTTTGCAAACGAATCCCTCGTGGCAGATTGAAACCAGTGACATCATACAGGGCTTAAGTTTTCGTCTCCCCCCCACAGACGCTGCCAGATCAACTTCGCCGCTTTCCACAGCCCTATTCGCATTTGGCATCATTGGAGTAGGAGCTGTCGAGCTAATTGCCTACCCGTATTGGTGCCTGGAGAAAGGCTATGCGAGGTTTACCGGCAAAGACGACGGGAGTGCCGACTGGGTGGCGCGAGCCCAAGGCTGGTTAAGGGTATTGCGCATGGATGCCTGGACGTCCATGATCGTCTACACGATCGCCACCGTGGCTTTTTATCTCTTAGGAGCTGCCGTCTTGTACCGCTCCGGCTTGATCCCACAAAAAGCCGATATGATTCTGACGCTGTCCGAAATGTATGTACCTGTCTTTGGTACCTGGGCTCAACCAGTTTTCTTGTTTGGCAGTTTTGCTGTTTTGTATTCGACATTCTTCGTGGCTGCCGCCGGAATGGCACGTATGGTTGCTGACGCCTTGATCCTGTTTGGCTTACTCCCACCCGAAAAGCGTTCTCGCGGGACACAGATCATCAGTGTCATCTGGCCACTCATTGCTGCGTTATGCTATTGGGTCGTAGGGTGGGCACTTAAAGGGCAATCTCCTGCGGTCATGGTCATGGCGAGCGGAGCCGGTCAGGCAGTCATGCTTCCCATGCTCGGATTCGCTACGCTTTACTTCCGCTACAGACGGTGTCACCCCGGCTTGGTCCCCAACAAATGGTGGGACGCATGCCTGTGGATCTCCATCGTAGGGTTCGCGATCGCCGGCGGCTGGACGTTTATCAGCGTGATCACCAAAGGATTCGGTTGACATGAGAAGTTAAACTTCGAACGTCCCATGTCAGGGTTGAGAATGCTGCCCGTCCTGTATCCTGCATCGAGCATCAAGATGCAAGCAACACGCATTAACGTGTGGGTGGCAGATGTTCGATCAGGCTATTGGAATAGAGAAACGCTTCTCCTTGCGGCATGGGTGCCACAGCACCGCTGCCAGACTGTGGAAACCTGGCCGCTCGGTTGGGCCATTGGATTCCGGAATACGAAGCTTGCTTGGCTGCCAGACTGGTCCCTTCGACGGATGGCGTATGAGTTGCCGGCTGCGGTGTGGGTGGAGTCGCCGACGAAGCATAGTGGAATTCGGCCCGTTTGGCGGTTTGCCCAACACTTGCTGTAACTGGAATAGATTCCTGCGATGTTTCTGGCCACGCGACTGCCGTCTCTTTCACTTCCGCTCCGTCTAAACGGGCCAGCATGGCCTGAGCCTGTTGGAATTGTGGATCGC
Source organism: Pirellulaceae bacterium (assembly GCA_022448645.1). The sequence continues at coordinate 7,146 of JAKVBZ010000060.1, read as the reverse complement.
TAAGAACCGCTCGTTTAAAGAATTGTCTGGCAGTAGCTTTGTCGCCTCTTTGGTTCAGCAAAAATCCTACGTTGTAATTCGCTGCGGCTTCTCCATGCGCATCGACTAGGTACCGGTAAGCATCATCAAGGCGATTGCCTTCAACCAATACCGTGGCGATATTGTTGCGGTAGAGCTTGCTCTCTGGCTGTATTTGGATAGCGGTTTGAAGAGCCTCAATCGACTGGGCCAATTGCCCTTGTCGCGCGTAACACAATCCCAAATCATTGTGTGCCGATGCGTTCGTGGGATGAGACTGGGTCGCTTGTTGGTAATACGTCGTTGCCTCGGCATACTTGGCCTGGCGGTCAAGCATCCGGCCAAATCCAATCAATGCGTCCAAGTTTCCCGATTCCGAGTCGAGCACTTTGCGATAAAACTCGGCCGCTTTCTCGTAGTTGCCAGAGAATTGATGCAGTTGAGCCGATGCAATGCAGACGTCCGCCGACAAGGGAGGCGATACAGCCGCTAGACTGGTTGGGTCATCAGCTTTGATGACCTTAGGTTTGGGCGTTAGCGTCTCTTTTAAATCCGTCGTACGTTCTTTCAAATTCGTGGCCAGACGCGAGCCTACAGAACGGACTTCCTTTCCAAACCACTTTTGCTCAGCCGTCGTGTCGACGACCTGATGGCGGATAGGTTCGTTCGACAACCTTTGAGCAAGGGTCGAACCGTAGGGACTTTCGTTCCCTGTGATGAGTCCTGCCGAACGCGAGCGGTCCAACAACCGTCCCCGCCGAGGTTTTGCAGATGCTTCACTTGTGTGGACCGTGAAGCTTAGCCATACGGCTGCAGTAACCAATAACACGCAACGAAACCATTGAGACTGAACCACCCCCGCGCCCTCCTTAATGAACGATCCTGGCGCACGCGCTTGATTGTGAAAACGCGCTCCCCCCCAGTAGCTTTGATCGTCTTTATCAAAGGGCGCACTACAACTGAAAAACGTACGCAAGACGCCTTCCTGAGCTAGCGATGGTATCAAGGCATCGTCAAACGATTTCTAGATACCATCACCGATACCCGCACTAGCAGCAGGCAACCGCGGGTCTGCAATCGACGAGTCGTACTTTCGATAGACAGTATCGATCACACCTGCAGCAACGCCGACAGGCCCACGTTGAGTGGGGTGGACTGGCGGCATGGCACTATCCACCGTCATCTGTGCTACGGAACGCTGAACGGAATCAATTCGAGCTGCTGTCACTTGAATGGATTCACCCTGTTGCACAAATACTTGGCGGCGTTTGCTAGGAAATTGATTCAGAATGGCGTACAGCTGTCGCTTTCCAGCTTCGGTCAATTCGTGTGTTTCCACATCAAACTGGAAACTTCCCAACGTATTCTGCCTCTGCCAACCGTTTTCAATCATGATGGCAAACGGTTGGGCTACCGCCCGTCGGTCTGCCAACGAAAAGGGCTTGGGCCAGTAGTTCACACGATGCCAATCCGTCTTGAAAGCATCTGCCACTTTTTTGAACTTCTGCTTGATTTGGGCGTTGGAAGATAACGTTCCCAACCCCCAAAGCAGTGCGGTTAAGAAGAAGACTGTCGTAATCTGACGTAGATGCATCCCGCACCCCCATTTGGCGTAAGCCACTAATGATATGTTTCGATAGCTGTTTTGAGATCAAATACTGCCGAAGCCGTAGCGTGTGGACGTCATGGTGGGTCGTGAAATAACGGCAGGCAGTGGAAACAGCTCGACCACGCTAGATCCGTGAAAAGAAATCCTTCACATTTCAAACAGGGTCGAACGGCAATCGTGTTATCGGACAGATTCCAAGACAAACTACCATGCAGTCAGCTTGGTCAATCTGTTTTCGCTATTCCCCCTTAATTTCCACGATTGTTAAATCGTGACGATTGTCTCGAACAGGAGGGGCAAATCTCTTCCAGCACCACCTAAACGGGCTGTCAAAATTGACCTTTTGCGCAAAAACCGTTACGACCGCGCGTCACTTGAAGTTGTCGAAGCCAATAGCACGATCATAACAGCAGAGAAGACTCTTAATGGGACGAAGCGATCATGGAACTGAACCGTAACCATTATTTCATGATTGGGATCGTGTTCCTCGTCTTGGGGATGCAGTTACGCACGATCAAATCCTACGTGCTGAACGGCTCGGCGAGCTCATTCGTCAATGAAAAGATGAATGTCGTCTCCGAGTCGCCTTCGGGAGCTGGCAGCGTGGTGGATGATTTGGCCAGTCACGCCAGCAAAACATTGAAGCCACCCAAATGGCTCGGCTGGGCGTTCATCTCGGTCGGTTTTGTATTCATCCTACACAGCTTGGCGATGCAGCGTCCCGGATGACCGAGCTCTGCCTCTATTTCGTAAGATTCGATTCTTGATGGGGCAGCACGATCCGTTCCGCCTGGTGTGTCGCTCGATAGGTTCGTCCCCCCGTCTTGAAGCGAACAGTGACGTAGTACTTTCGTAGAGGTTTCTGGTACTCGAAGATATCATCGTCGAGTGCAAAACGGCATTCATATGCCAGCATCTTACGATCCTTGTCCGAGATATCGTGCTGCCAGCGGGCAAGCGTAAGCTTGGGTGTAACTCGGCCTCTCCCTGCTCCTTGACGGTCTCGTCGCACGTGCAAAGACACTTCCAATTTGCCTTCTAACGATGCCAACTCTCCATGCTCGTTGAACGGTGAAAAGCGAATCAACAGCCCGTCCAACGCCGTGTCCCTATCCCAATCTACGACGAATGTCAAACATGAAAGATCAGCAATCTCGACATGGAACGGATCGCTATCTGCGCGTAGCGGTAAGGGAATATTCTCACGTCTCGACACATGGACCGAAGCGTCTGACATCTCGGTTCCGGGATGGAACTCTGTTACCTTCCAACCGTCCGGGTGAGCCGGACAATTGACAGGTAGTCCGCAGACAACAAGCAAAACCGTGACAATCGGTAAAAACTGTCGTGATGGCATCAAGGATTTCCACATGGAGCGTTTCCCTCCTAGTCTGAAGAAAACTTCAACCTGATCGCGTTCCGGATCTCGCCAAGAATCTTTCAGAACTCATTGTGTTCTGGTGTGTTTGAATCGTAGAGAAGATTACAGAGACTCAATCATGTGCAAGCGCTGTGCCTGCCGTTGGAAAAGTAAGCCAAGTCCGACAAGCGTTTGTAAAAAACAATTTTGCCGGACCGTTCTTGTTGGATCTGGAATTCGGACGTTGCGTTTTCGCAACGGCGCGGGCCTTTCACCTTCTAGGACACATAACCTACGCTTGAATCAGGTCCATCAGCTTTACGAGGCCAGGCATGCCATTTGCCCGCGGTTCCATCCATCAACCGCTAGCGCGTGCCGGCACACCCAACTGAAACCACCACGAAAGTCTGGAGAATAGCATGTCCGTTTGGTTACAGACGAGCCCCAAGCTGCCGCCGAAACCACAACCGAGTTGCTTTTCATCACTGCGACGCGCTGGATGGGCGTGTATCGGTTTGACAGTGCTGGTGGCTTTGATATTGGCACCTGGAGACCACCATTCTGTGGCTCAGGAATCGGCTCATCCCATCGGTCCACGAACGATTTCGTCGTTGAGTTCGACAGCTCCCGAGAGTCGTACCCGTATCCGGGAGGGAACCATCTTCACGGACGTTGTTGGACAGTTCCGGATGGTCGGCAACCGTCTTACGTTTGCTGAGAACGGTAAGAAATCCGAGCTGCGTTGCCTGGAAAACCTCAGTTTGGAAAGAGTCACTCGAGTCACCAGTTTACAAGGTGACGCGGGGAACCTGACATGGACCGTGACTGGCACCATTACCGAGTACCACGGAAAGAATTTCCTGCTGGTGAGCCGAGCAGTGATGAACGCCGAACCATCGAGGCAGCGGACGTCAGGTTGACATCTGAGAATTGCCTCGCGTATCATGCAAAAGTTGAAACATCCGAGACGATATGGCAATCACTCGGTGACCACTGCGAAGTATACGGAACTGACATTCTTCTCTAGTCGCCGTGACCACGGTGACGCTTTTGTTTCATTCACAGGGAGCCTTCCATGCCGGAAACGCGTCGTATCGTCGTCACTGAAAACGGCGATGTCACTGTTGTCAATTTCGTAGACCGCAAGATCCTGGATGAATCCAATATCCAAGCACTTGGCCTGGAACTATTTGCGCTGGTCGAAAAGGAAAACCGCAAAAAAATCCTCTTGAATTTTTCGGCCGTCGAATTCTTATCGAGTGCAGCTTTGGGCAAGCTGATCAATCTTGACAAAAAGGTCAAGGTGAACAGTGGAATCCTCAAGCTCAGCAATATTCGCCCCGAGATCTATGAAGTGTTTGCGATCACTAAACTGAATCGGATCTTTGATATCAAAGATGACGAATCGGACGCTTTGCAAGCCTTTTAACTTGGTCGGCTGGCTGAGAGCATCTTGAGGAGGAGTAGTTCAGACATCACTGTCGACCAAGCGGACACTGCAGTCATGGCCATCTCGCAGTCGCTTTATCGTCAGCTAGTTTCGCTTGTTGATTTTGGCCATTGCGTCGCAGGTTCGTTTAATCTCGGCGGCAAGTTCATTGACATCGACGCCCCGCTCATTCATTGCAGATCATGACAAGCGACGGTTGGATTTGGAACGACGTGACATCGATCAGCAGCGAGAAAGGTGCTGGCCAGCCGATCATCAATAAGATCCTGGACCAGTTAAAGCAGAATCAGTGGGAAGAAAGCGATATCTTTGCAATTCACCTTTGCCTGGAAGAAGCGTTAGTCAATGCGATCCGCCATGGCAACGGCTACGATCCGTCAAAATCCGTACAGGTGGTCAGTCAGATATCGGTAAACCGCTGTCGGATAGAAATCACGGACGAGGGAGAGGGATTTGATCCCGGAGAAGTGCCAGATCCCACCGACGAGGACCATCTGGATTTGCCATCAGGTCGCGGGGTCCATTTAATCCGCAGCTTCATGTCAACCGTTCATTACAATACTTCTGGCAACACTGTCACGATGGAGAAGTTACGTAGTTCTTAAACCAAATGGATATATTGCGGCGTATTCTTAGTTAAACTAAAATATTGCATGTCACTACCATTCCCCTGTAGCTCAGTTGGTAGAGCAGGCGGCTGTTAACCGCCTTGTCGTAGGTTCGAGTCCTACCGGGGGAGCTCTTCTTGATGATGGCTGCTGGTAAGCAATCCAGCAGCCATTTTTTGTGCCCCGACCGTCGCCATATCTGCAAGCATGTCAAAGGGTTGGCGAAATTCCGGCGTCAGCTCGCCATTCGCCCAAAACGAGTTCGATAGTACGAATTCCAGCAGACGGCGTTTCTCACTCGCCGATTGCTCGGCGAACAGGTCGGCAGCTCGATTGCCTGATCCTGATGCAGGTGCAAACGCATTGACCGGCCAAGGTCATTGTCATGCGACTTGGCCCGGAAGATCCGTGCACATTCCTCATGCAGCACACCCTCGGCTACAAGCTCATCGACAGATCGCCCCGGTTCAAAGGCAGGGTTGAGTTGCAGCAGAGGCTCTGGCCAGAGAAGCCCCTGGGAAAGTTCTTGCTCGACCCGTGTTCGAACATGCTCATCGGCAATCCGGACAAAGCTCTTCGTGTAGTCCGCGTAATCGGCGATGACATGTCGGTGGACATCAAATGCGTCCATGTTTGTCAGGCTCGTTTTCTATTCTTGGGTTTTTCGTCCGTCGCCTCTACATCACGAAGAAAGTTCTCGAGATCCTTCTTCAGGAACAGCCGATAGCCGTTCATTGGGTTTCGTTTCGTTGGGATTTTGCCCGATTCAGACCACTTTCGAAGAGTCGTTTGGGATACGCCCAGGATTTCAGCAGCCTCAGCAGTCTTTACATACTCTGAAAGCTTTTCCATGCGTCATCGCCTTCGTTTTGCGAGTGCCTAATGTCACGTCGACCTGGGCGAATTCGTGTTCCCCGTTACGTGCACAGGAGTGAAACTCCGAGGGGACTTAGAACCTACGTAGGACGATGAAGCCGAAGCGTCGTAGAGTCAGGCTTGAGAGGCCAGCAGGGGTTCGACCAGTAATGGACCGGGAGTATACGCTAAGCGACCACTTCAGCAAGTTCGGCTGGATTTCGCAGCGGTCGGAGGTGTCCGCTCTTGAATTTTTCTTGAGTCAAAGCAGTCGGAGACACCAAACTGAGCCATAACCGGCGTCTCTGTAAGAACTTATAGTCCGCAACCGAATCTTTCGGTTGCGTGCAGATAATATTTGATATCTCAAAGTCCCGCAACTACACTGTAGACTACGGGTGCCCAGTGCTGCCACATGATTGTGGGCTCTGGCAAACCGAACGTAATTGAGAATATCTAACCTTGCCCAGGATGACTGGCGCATTGTCAGGAATTAGGGGTTGGCGGCCTAAAAATAACCGGGAACTTGTAGGTAAACGGGCCTCCAGAAAAAAACTTCGCAGTCTGCTTGTTTTGTCTCTCGTGACAGACGACAAGACAATAACGTCTGCGTCGTCAAGAGAAATGTGCCGCCGAATTACCAACGTAGGATAACGCCGAGTGAGGATACACTGTTTTGACTCGTGGCGACGTCCGCAACAAAGAAGAGAGAACTGAACTAATGAAACGCTCGATGTTAGCCGTCCTGACCTTACTTGTTTTTTCTTGTGGTCCCCTTCACGCATCGATAACACTAAGGGGCGACGACGACAGGATCGAGAGCATAACCGATTTGAGCATCGATGGAGTCGTGTATGATGCGACGTTCCATCATAACATCAGCCCCAATGATCTTTTGGCTCTATACCCGAATGGTGAGCTGCCGTTTGCTGACAACTCGACTGCAACGCTGGCAGCGGAGGCGATCCGCGCGGCAGTTGCAGCGGCAGCGATTACACCGAATAACGGTGGTCTGAACACGGCGTATTATTACGTCGGCTTTGGCGATTTTTCGGACGGGACGTATAAAGCGGTTTTGGATCGAGAAATCGGTTTCCCAGACTTTTACGAATTCAACAATCTCCAGAATCCCAGTGCTAGTGGGTTGCCGAATGCGATGCCGGACAACCAGGCGCTGGTGCATTTCGCCCCCGTCCCCGAGCCCTCAACCTTCAGCATGCTGGCATTCTGTGGGATCGCGATGGCG
>JAKVBZ010000006.1 GCA_022448645.1 Pirellulaceae bacterium | reverse complement strand
AATTGGTGTGTACCTGCTTCCAAGACGATGTAGGTAACGCCTTCAGCCCCATGCGTTCCATCTTCGTTGGAGGGTTCGGCTAGGTACATGTCAAAGCGATCGGACTGCACGTTAGTGACACGGACAACCACCGGTTGTCCCCCGTTGGCTGAAGCGGACTGTGCGAACACAACCGGGTTCTCATAGTTTCGGTTAAGCACTACGGTCCGCGGCGTGTTCGTGAGATCGTCTACGGTACCGACTTCTCCCACAGGAGTTTGTGGCTCCAAGGCCGTTAGCATGCCTTGACCGCCAATTGCCAGATACGAAGCGCGTTCGGCCGTATGGGATAGCTCCTCGTCAAAGGTGGTGTCTTCACTCACTTTGAATTCGACGCCCGAACTGGAAAGGTTGTTGTAGCGAAGGTTGGCGTTGTCGGAACCAAAGTAGGAGCTGAGTGACGACAACAGACTTGGAGTCGATTGAAAGGTGTTCGCGAACGAGACCGAGGAGTAGTTTTCGCTGACGGAAACAGACGTGGTGACGGCTTCATATGCCATGTCATTCCACGTACCTGTTCCCGAGTCGATGGCCAAATAGCCGACCGTTTCGGTATTGTGATGGGAACTGACCGCTTCTTCCTGTTCCATGGCCAGCGTGACACCGGATCTCGAAGTGGCTAGTTGCCGAAGGTTCAGGTAGTCCTGTCCGGCAGCCGATTTCGTCTGGATCTGCGAGAGGACAACGGGAATGTTACTGAAATCACTTTGAAAATTGATAGTTTGCCACAGATTGACCAGCTGGCCTCCCACGGTCGCTGTCGTGTTAACCGTACCAACTTCTAGTTGCGCCCCGTTGTTCAAATGATGAGTCCCAGCTTCCAGAACAAGGTAGGTGACCGTTTCTGCGCCATGCACACCATCTTCGTTGGAGGGTTCCGCCAGGAATATGTCAAACCGATTGGCTTGCACGTTGTCCACTCGGACAACGACAGGTTGGCCACCGTTCCCGGAAGCGGATTGAGCGAAGACGACGGGATTTTCGTAAATGCGGTTGAGATTAATGGTCCGAACGGAGTTGGTGAGACTGGCAATGATACCAACTTCACCCATCTCAACTTCTGGGAGAGCTGTTAAATTATAGGGAATTTGAACGGTCTGATTGGGGGCAGCATCGACGATGCGGACGGTTCCGTCCGGCCAGGTGACTTCGACGGGTACGGATGATGAGATTGAGCCAAGCCCGAAGTGTAGTGTGGAGTCGTTTTGATTTCCTTGGCCGGTACCTGTTTCAACTTGTCTGGTGATGATTTGACTGCCCGTGTCAATCCTCACAATCGCTCCGATGGCAGTTGTATTGACATTCACACCGTCACCGATGAGATCCACTTTCAGCCAATTGTTGTTATTGCTGTTGTCATTCCGGTACAGGGTCCCACTTGTCATCAAGTCGAGATCACCGTCGTTGTCGTAATCCGCCCAAGCTGCCTGATAAGTGGAAGGTTGTCCCGTTAAATTTTCGCCACCCGTGACATTGCTGAAATTCCAATTGCCGTCATTGCGATACAGACGAGCATGGTCACCGCCGTAAACGGTCGTAAAATATAGATCCAAATCGCTGTCGTTGTCGTAATCGGCCAGGCTGGCAGACGCGTACGACTCCTGCCATTCGCCGCTGGGATAGGTCCAATCGACCATCAAATCGAAAGCGTAGTTGCCGTTGGGGCCTGTGTTCCGCAAGAATTGGCCACCTGGTTGTGCGAACCAATTGTGGGAAAAGTTGCCAACGAAAATATCGATGTGTCCATCGCTGTCTACGTCACCCAGAGCCGAGCCAATGGTGTGACCCGTAAGACCACCTCCGGCAATCCCTCCTCGGGCGTTTTTGGACGCCGAGACGTCTGAGATGTTTCCCTGGCCATCGTTTTGCCAGAGTGCATTCGGCTCCAGGCGGTAGTTGGACACGTAGATGTCCAAGTCGCCATCTTCGTCATAATCAAAAGTGCTGACGCCCCGTGCTGGTCGTGGTCGCCCGCCGGTGACTTCTGCATCGTTCCCTTGGGTCCACGTTAACGTGAACCAATCTCCGTTGGAGTCTGGTCCTCGGTTATTAATCAACAGATTGTCTGCGAAGTAGGCGTCGGGCCACCGTTCATAATTACCAATGTACAAATCGAGGAATCCGTCCCCATTAAAATCTCCCCAACTGGAGCCTAAGTTTGACTGTGGAGTCGGCAGGGGTGGCAGAATTGATGAGACATTGGTAAAGCTTTTCCCTTGCTCGTTGCGCAGTAGGCCGCCTCCATGTGTAAAGAAATCATCCCAACCGTCGTTGTCATAGTCGCCCCAAATACCGTCATTGAAACCACCTGCAAAGGAAGAAAGAGAGCCGTTATTGTTCCGGTACAGTGTTCCACCGGAGACCACGTCAGTCCATCCATCCTTATCAAAGTCGTTCCACGCGGCTGCACCACCGCCCAATCCATCTACGGAACTGAACGCCAGCAGCACTCGCTGTTCAAGAACTTCGGGCGCCAAGTTGACTCGACTACGCTGTACGGGCCGACGAGGTCGCTTAGAGAACAGACTAGCGCCAAAACGCTGAGGATTTTTACGTCGGGATCGAAATCTTGTCTGCATTCACCGTCTCCTGCTCTTGTTCCGATAGGCCTTCGTCAAGTTGCGTTGGGTGACCTCGCCGAAGAAGGTAAGAGGTCAGCTGCCAAGTTGTCCGAAGTACTGGCTTGGCAGTTTGTAAGCTACTCAATAATTCCTCTTCCCATTGGGAACGGAGCAACTGCAACACTGCATATTGTGGACCAAAGCCAACTGTCCATTATCGCCAAAAAATTCACAATTCGTCAAATGTTAATAGGGGTAATCGCCTCCCGATCGAACGATTTTGTTCACCCAAATTAACGCGAACCCCAAATTTGTGCTGTTTGATGCTAAGAATTGCAGAGAGACGGTCGTTGGCGTACCCGAGATGTTGGATCATGAGCAGCCCTGAACACTCAAAGTTGAACAGAGGACTTTTGACCCTGAGATGGGATCTGAGCTCCAGTTCTTCCTGTTCCATGTAACCACGAATCTCGTGGTATGTGCTGTGTCTCATCGTTGATCCTCTAGGGGCTGTTTCACAGTCACCAGGGGTGAAGATATATTGTGAAGTGGTCGTGCGCCCCATCTGAGACGTGACGGTGACCATGCTGCCTGGCCGTGGCAACGATGGAATATCCCAAATTGTGACTTTTTTCATGCGAACATCTAAGTTGTAAAAATGACAGATTTCTCTCAAAAGACAGCGGTGATTACTGGAGCCGGAGGAGCTATTGGAGGACAGATCGCCTTCGCGTTGGCACGAGCTGGTTCCAATGTGGCAATTTGGGATATTTCGCCGGAGGCAGCTGAGCGCCGCGCTGACGAAATCAATCAAGAAGCAGGTGGGCAAGCTTTGGCGGTTGCCTGTGACGCAGTTTCCAAATCGAGTGTGGCTGCCGCATTGCAGTCGACTATGGCACAGTTCGGAACTGTAGATTTTCTGATCAATGGTGCAGGTGGAGGTGACCGTCACACCACAACTTCCGACGATTTGTCGTTCTTCGACATCGATCCAGATCAGACTCGGCGAGTCATGGATCTAAATTATTTAAGTGCAGTGATTCCTTCTCAGGCAGTGGGGAAACTGTTTGCCGAAAAAGAATCTGGCGCAATCGTAAACATTACGTCGGTAGGAGGAGGGCAACCCCTTTCTCGCGCACTGGCTTATTCCAACGGCAAAGCGGCGGCAAATAGTTTTACTCTTTGGCTAGCGGTGCACATGGCCCAGACGTACTCACCTAAAATTCGTGTCAACGCAATCGCACCAGGTTTCATGATCACCGATCAGAACCGATTTCTGTTGATCGACGAACAATCGGGAAAATTGACTCCACGAGGTGAGACCATCTTGCAGAACGTACCGATGGCCAGGTTTGGTGACCCGCACGAAGTGGCTGGTTGTGTTTTGTGGCTATTGTCTGATCAGGCCACCTTTGTCACGGGTGCGGTGGTCCCCATCGACGGCGGTTTTACGGCTTTTGACGGAGTTTAACCACTAGATCGCCAGTGCTTTTGTGACGGCTTGACGGACTGTTTCGTGGAGTTTGTTTGTGGTCTGATGGAGAGCTGACGTAGCGTGATGTGAACCTGGCCAATGCATCCCAAGATTTTGGACCACTCGAGATACGGTGAAATTTGGTGGGACCAACTGTCGTTGTGGTCACCTCCTACTTGTTCCGCCCCAGCGTCCAAATCGCTGGTATGGTTGGGGGGAAAAACTCGAATGTCGATTCGACGTTGTCGAAGCAAGTCCTAATTGCTGCATATTGTTGAAACAAGCACTTCGCAGAGCGGCCTCGCGCGAGGTTTGCACGGCAGGGAGCAAGCAAGTCATCAGGTTAGTGAGGATCACCAACAATTGGACGAATGGGACGATTGGTATCTACCACGTGAACCGCTTTGTCAGTGGCAGAAATCCTTCTCGCAAGGTACTGAGTGATGAAAAACCTAATAAGTCAACGGACGTGGCAAGAGGAAAACAGGCGAATCAACGGAAAGTATCTCTCTGTGGTTTGGTTGCTTTGTGCCCTACCCGCAATTTCTACGGCTGCCGACTGGTCCCAATGGCGTGGGTCCCTTCGGGACGGAATATGGCGTGAAGACGGATTGCTGACAGAATTGCCCGTAGGACAACTTCCCCTGTTGTGGGACGTTGAGATTGATGGTGGCTATGCTGCGCCAACGGTCTCCAGCGGTCGTGTGTTCGTGTTTGATCGAGTTGTCTCGCAAGCAAAGCAAAGCGAACGTATCCATGCCTTTCATAGCATTAGCGGCCAAGAATTGTGGAAATACCGCTATGAGTGCGATTACAAAGAGGTGGACCATCAAGCTGGCCCCCGGGCTGCTATCACGATCCACGACGATCGTGCCTATGCTCTGGGAACGATGGGGGATCTTGTTTGTGTAAACGTTCAGTCTGGGGAGTTACACTGGCACAAGAAGTTATCCCAGGAATTCAACATCCGCATGCCGATGTGGGGGCTTTCGAGTGCACCATTGATCTTTGAAAACCTGGTCATTCTGCAAATTGGTGGTGACGACGGTGCTTGTCTCGTTGGACTAGATCGGTTGACGGGTGCTCTGCGTTGGCAAAGCCTGAATGACAACGCCTCCTACAGCTCTCCTATTCTCATTCGCCAATTGGGACGACCGGTAGTTGTTTGTTGGACCGGCGAACGACTGGTGGGGTTAAATCCGGCAACGGGGCACTTGTATTGGCACTATCGCACGCCCGAAACAAAATGGATTCGGAACGCTGCCTCGCCGGTATGGTTCGACGATCAACTAGTGATCAGTGGCTTTTTCTCGGGTACCATGCTTTTTCGGCTGCATCCCGATAAGATGGACGTCGACCTGTTGTGGCACCGACAGGGATCTGACGAAAAACACACGGATGGAATTCACAGCAGCATTGCAGAGGTGGTCTTGACCCGTGACCATATTTTTGGGGTCGATAGCCACGGTGAGTTGCGCTGCCTGGATGTCCGGACGGGAGATCGCGTTTGGGAAAACGAAACGGTGATCCCTCAACAGCGATGGAGCACCTTGCGCTTGATACCACAAGGCGAAAGGCTTTGGATTTTTACGGAACAGGGCGAGTTGGCGATCGGAAAGATTTCGTCATCAGGATATGTCGAGTCGAGTCGTGCACAATTGATCCGGCCAACCAAATTACAGGAGCCAACCCGGCGTCAGGGAGTCTGTTGGTCCCATCCGGCTTTCGCTGACCGGTGTGTTTTTGCACGAAATGATGAACAACTTGTGTGTGCCAGTTTAGCAGCGCCGTGAAGATCTTGCTTAAACGCCTGGACCCTCATGTGTAATGCTCATGCCCAAGGCTACACTTGTTGGATGGCAAGGTAAGTGGCATGGGGCACACTCCGTCCGGCAGGGAATGATTTCGTTTCCCAGAAGGCCAGACATCGGGTGACACTCCACGTTAACTCATCCTTTATCTCGAACTCATCTAAGAACCTAATAGAGCTAGACACGACAATGAAACTCTGGCAACCTTCCGCGGACCAACAGCGTAGCGCCAACCTGACTCCGTTGATGCAGCAAGTGACTGACGAACACGGGCTCACTTTTGCTGATTTTCACGCCTTCTACGATTGGTCGGTGGCCTCGCCGTGTGCATTTTGGGAAGCGGTGTGGAAGTTTTGCGAGGTCCGCGCTTCTGTCCCCTATTCGTCTGTTTTGTCCAGTGCGAATCGCATGCCGGGTGCTCGTTGGTTTGAAGGTTCTCGATTAAACTTCGCGGAAAACTTGCTGCGATTTCGCGACGATCGTACGGCTCTGGTTTTTTGGGGAGAAGACAAGACTCAACAACGCCTGACGTATGCCCAGCTCTACCAGTCAGTTTCCAGTTTGGCCGCCCATCTGCGCCAGCAAGGTGTCGGTCCCGGGGATCGTGTGGCTGGGTTGATGCCGAACTTGCCGGCCACGGTCATCGCCATGCTGGCGACGACATCTGTGGGTGCCGTCTGGTCTTCCTGTTCGCCTGATTTCGGTTTGGAAGGAGTCGTTGACCGATTTGGACAAATCGAACCCAAGGTGTTCATCACCGCCGATGGATACTATTACAAAGGTCGCGTTTTTCCCTTGCTGGACAAGATTGACGAGATTTTGTTGGCGCTGCCGTCCGTGGAGCAAGTGATTGTTGCGAGGTATGTCGGGGAGGGAGATCTTTCCACCGTCAGGTCGGCGGATCACCAGCAGAAAATTTGGCTCGAAGATATCTTGGCGACCGACCAAGGAGATCCGATTGAGTTTGCCCAGGTGCCATTCGATCATCCGTTGTACGTGATGTATTCGTCAGGCACGACTGGCAAACCCAAGTGCATTGTCCACAGTGTGGGGGGCACGTTGATCGAACATCTCAAGGAGCTCGTCCTGCATACCGATTTGAGCCGAAACGATACGATTTTTTATGCAACTACTTGCGGCTGGATGATGTGGAATTGGCTCGTGTCAAGCTTGGCGGTTGGTGCGACGGTCGTGTTATACGATGGAGCTCCCTTATTGAGGGATGGAAGGATACTCTTCGATCTGGCCGAACAGGAGAAAATCAATATTTTTGGGACCAGCGCAGGATTCATTTCAGCTATTAAAAAGGCCGGACTACGGCCTCGCGAAACTCACTCACTTGATGCACTGCGAGCGATTTTGTCGACGGGTTCTACTCTCGTTCCGGAATGTTTTGACTATGTCTACGAACACATCAAGTCCGACGTGTGCTTGTCTTCTATTTCGGGTGGTACCGACATCATAGGCTGCTTTGCCTTGGGTTGTCCGCTGGTGCCTGTCTACCGCGGCCAATTACAGGCTCGCTCGTTGGGATATGCGGTGGACGTTTACAACGACGAAGCACAATCGATCGCTGAGCAAAAAGGAGAGTTGGTATGTACGGCCCCTTTCCCGTCGATGCCCATTTCATTTTGGAATGATCCAGATGGTTCTAAGTATCACCATGCTTATTTCTCCCGATTTGACTCGGTTTGGCATCACGGAGACTATGTGATGTTGACGGCAGAAAAAGGAATGGTTTTTTACGGCCGTTCGGATGCCGTTTTAATGCCCGGGGGAGTTCGCATTGGTACCGCCGAGATCTACCGACAGCTGGAAGATTTGGATGAGGTCGTCAGTAGCGTGGCGGTGGGACAGGAGTGGATGGAGGACACACGGATCCTACTATTCGTTCAGCTGAGGCCCGAACTCAAACTCGACGAAACGCTGCGAAATAAGATTTTCCAGGCGATTCGCACCGGGGCGACTCCGCGCCATCTACCTGCGAAAATCTTGCAAGTGGACGATATTCCGGTTACTCGAAGTGGCAAAATCAGCGAATTGGCTGTCAAGAATATGGTACATAGCCGCCCTGTGCAGAACGTGGGGGCTTTGGCGAATCCGGAATCTCTGGCCGGATTTCGTGATCGGCCGGAACTGCAGCAGGATTGAATCACTCCGAGTCATGGCCGAAGTAATCAATAGCCGCCCCCTGGTGATCGTGTCGATGCTCAGTATCCTATAGTTCAAGATTCTTTGTGACTTTGGAGCCGCTTTTGTGAACTTGGGTCCCACCTACATTGACGATACATTTGCTGAAGCTTTTGGCATGCGCTATTGCCGATTAATCGTCACCGCCCACGATGCCCATTGGCTAGACGCAGCTAAGTCGGAGTTTTGTGGGTACAGTTCTTCGGTCATCGCGTGTGATTGTGAGGCGGGGTTGGAACACGAATGTAGTCCAACCGAGACTCCTGACGGACGCCCGGGGGTGTCTTTGCTGGCATTCGGTTTTTCCACCGAAGCTCTCAGCCAAGCCATGGCCAAGCGTACAGGGCAATGTATTATGACGTGTGCCTCAACGGCAGCCTTCGATGGATTGACTCAGTCCACGGAACGCATTGCTCTAGGAAAACATATTCGGTTCTTTGGCGATGGATTTCAGAAGAGTAAGATCGTCGACGGTCGTAGGTTTTGGCGCATTCCGGTGATGGATGGTGAATTCCTGGTGGAAAGTCAGATCGGTGTTGCCAAAGGGGTGGCTGGTGGAAACATCATTGTCCAAGCAACCGATCTTGCTACCGGTTTGGCAGCGGCTCGACGGGGCGTCGAAGCAATCGCTGAGCTACCCGGAGTTATTACGCCGTTTCCTGGTGGAATCGCACGTAGTGGCAGCAAGGTTGGATCTCGGTACAAGGCTTTGAAGGCTTCTACCTCCGATCCGTTTTGTCCGACTTTGCGAGGCCGAGTGCCATCGGCTTTGCACGACCAAGCGAACTGTGCGCTGGAGATTGTAATGGATGGCGAGTCGGAACAGGCGGTTGGCACCGCCATGGCTGCCGCCATGCGTGCTGTAGCAGGCGACGGAGTGGTCGCGATCAGTGCCGGTAACTACGGTGGAAAACTGGGGAAGTATCAATTCTCACTACGTGAGCTATTGCAATCCAAGCAGTAGCAATACCTGACAGCTTTTCATACGATCTACTCTGGCTCCGCATGGCGCATCCCCTGCTGCTGATTTTAGCCATAGGCGCAGAACTCGAGTCTCTTAGGCAACGTTTTCTCGTTCAAGATCTGTGGCGAATACCTGCGGCTCAGGAATGTAAGTGCCAAAGTGAATGGCAATAGGCGCAAGCCGCTTGGGAAATTGCGGCGAATGGAAACGATGATCGGATAGCTCGCACCGTTCCGTTATGAAAGTTGGTGGTTAGGGAGCCGTTTCTTCGGTGCCGTGTCATGTACCGCTTTACACGAACACAACAATCCGGACAGATTTACCGGCGGTGCCACCCTAAAATGGCCATGGCGACTCCGATTCCAACGACCACTCCTAGAGTAAAAACAAGCACAAACGAAGAGGCTTCGATATGGGTCACGTGTGCAAAGATGTTCATCGCAGCTTTCATTTCCTTTCTGTGGAACGATTGGTTGTCAACGGTGTCGTTGCGGCAGGTTCAAAATGTTGGAGTTGATCTGGAGGATGTTGTCGGAGTCCCCGAATGACGAAAAACCACAATCCGCCGACGACAATCAAAAACAGCCCCAGTGCGAGGCACCCTAATCGTACCAAATCGTACCCCAATGTGCGAATCGTCTCAATCGTGGCGTTTTCATCTTCTTGGACTAATACTAATAAGCCGGTTTCTTTGGCGTCTGTTGTCTCGCCAG
This sequence comes from Pirellulaceae bacterium, assembly GCA_022448645.1. The sequence goes on along the minus strand of JAKVBZ010000006.1, from coordinate 134,540 downwards.
AAGCGTGGCGAAATGAGGCCATAACTGGTGCGCCAGCCGCCATCCATCGTTTGCGAAAGGGTTTTGCTGCAGTATCCTCATGGTTCCCGAGTGGATCGATGTAGTAGGGAAGCTTAGGGTGGGACCAGTCATCCAGCTTAAGCCGATATTGATCATCGCGCAGGTTCGTCGGGGAGATTTTTTCGTACAGCGGGTGCTGCAGCAAGACTCCTTGATTTTCGCCAGGCCGACCTTCTACCAAAACGGCGAACCAGTGATCCTCGTTTCGTCCTGGAAAGACGGTGAGTCGTTCGAGTTTGAGTGTCATGGCCAGGATCCCGATGATTTGCTGTCTGCTGTCGTCTGCAAAAATGGGTGTCGAAACTGCTACTTTCCATTCCGAGGTGGCTGTACTTTCAAACACAGTGGATAAATGAGTCTGTTGAATGTGTGGCGGTCGCGCTTTGTGGTCCGATAAATCAAGATTGCGACCGTGGAAGTATGAGCGGTATGCGTAATTCTTTCCCACAGGGTTTCGGTCTTCTGGCAATTTACTGGGAAAAGCGATGGCTAAGTGGGTGCCTTGAGTGCTGGTGACAAACCAGCTATCGGCAATGGGGTAGCGGTCGTTATGAATGAGATCCTGCATTTGAGCGTCCAGCTGTGCGCGAGCAGGGATTTGCTGGAATTGATCTCTCAGCGGTACAAGTTCTTCGGTAGGAGTGTTTGGATCTGACAGACGCTCGAGATATTTGGTCGCCTTGTCGTGCTCCAACACAGCTTGAACTTGTTGGCGAATCCCCGGTTTCTCTGCGATATCTTGCACAGCCCGGTAATATGTTTCCAGCTCATTGGAAACATTGGTGGCGACGGCAGTTGCTGCATAGGCATTTTTCAGCAACGACTGGTCGATGACTTGACTCTCGTGGGTATGCATGACACTGTCGTAAACACGAAGTGCGAGAAGCGACATGACACCGAGCAAGATGATAGGTCCTACAAATCCAAGGATCAGAAGTGGGCGACGAGCTCGATTTTCTTCTCGCTGTCGGAGTGCGTCGATCAGCTCCTGTACATTTGCAAACCGGTCATTTGGATTGACCGCCAAACAACGATCAATGATTTCGATCAATGCATGATCGATACGGCGAACTTCGCAGTGAGCTGCCGGTATGGGAGCAGCGTGCATCAGGGATTGATACGACTCCAGTCGGTCGTTGAGATCGGAAGTCGAATCGAGTTTTTCAATCGTTCCTTCGTCACGATACGGTGGCGAGCCAGTAAGTAGGCAGTAAAGGATGGCTCCCAAAGCGTACACATCCCAGCGGGCGTCCGGCACAGCATTCAAGTCTGCTTGCTCCGGTGCCATGTAGAACAACGTACCCAAGGCTGGTGATTGTTCATTCGAGAGCCTTGATTGGCCAAAATCAGCCAGCCGAGGCTTGCCGTCCTGGTCCAAGAGGACGTTAGCCGGTTTGAGATCGCAATGCAGCACCCCTTTACCATGAGCGTGCATTAAACCGACTGCCAATTCTCGGAATATGTCGACGGCTGCGTCGACCGTTAGAGGGCCGCGTTGTGCCAGTAAATCCTCTAACGAACCATACGCAACATATTCCATGACGTAATAGGGAGGATCGGCATCCCAGCCGACGTCGAGCAATTGGACGACATAGCGGTCGGCCGACAAGAATCGTAATTTTTCGACTTCACGCGACAACAGCGACCAATCGAGCCCACCACGGTGGGTGTAGAATTTAATGGCCACATCCCGCTTTGTTGTCGAATCGACTCCACGCCATACCTCACCATAAGCGCCGGATCCGATGAATTGCTGGGCTTCGTAGCCCGGGACCTCGGTGGGAGGTTTCGTGCGCCGCAAGCTTAATTGCCGCGCCAACCGTTCGTCGTCCGTCGATTGCTGCTGAGTTCGATCCAAGGACATAATGGTTCTTCCTACTGCCAGTATCTCAGGCATCCGGGTAACGGTCCAGTTGAGATTCAGGGGCTGCGTTCATTCCAGATGCTGCAGAACGAGGCGACGTAAGTAGTTACCGAGAGTAGGTGCATCATCCTCGCTCACACGTGGAAACCTGGAATTGGCCGGATGGTCGCGATTTCCTCGTGTCAGTGTACGATTCGCAGCAAAAATAAGGCACGGCCAAGCCTTGCTATCATGCCGTATCTAGGCACTAGCATAGGTTCCGGCGTTGACTCCGGATATGGTTCCACTAAAATGTTGCGTCCTTTGGACTTGTACATTTGGCAGGCTCGTTTCCTGATGGCCGAAACCACCCTGCGACGCACCGACGCTGAGCACGACTGATGACCACTGCACCGACGACGAAGGACTCGCACAAAAAGACAACGGGTGACCAAGATTCAGTGAGCAGTTTGTCACAAAAGAAGCAGCACACCATGACTGGACATGATGGCGATGGGCGCTTGGAAGAGGCTCGACGAAATAAATTGGCGCGGATTGCCGAGTTAGGTCATGATCCGTGGGGTGGGCGGTTTGATGACCGCATGGCCATTGGTGATATCCGAGCGCGAGCCGATGAGATTCACTGGAAGACAGAGGATTCAGATTGGCAAGACTTACCAGCTGAGGTCGATGCGGAAGGCTTCGATTTTAGAACTTGGTTGAGTGAACAAGGGAAGGTGGAAATGAAGGGGCCGCGTGTCCGTGCTGCGGGGCGCATCCGGTTCCAAAGACCCACTGGCAAACTCCGCTTCATTAACATCCAGGACGCGACGGGGCAGATCCAACTGTTCGTCGGTAAGAATCAGGTTGGTGAAGAGAACTGGCAGCTTGCGGAGTGTTTTGATTTGGGCGACATCGTTGGTGTCGATGGTGAGTTGCGCAGAACCAAGACTGGTGAGCTCACGATTTTTGTCGATCAACTCTATTTTCAGTGTAAATCGATCGAGCCGCCGCCAGAAAAACATCATGGCTTGACCGACCCTGAACTTCGCTATCGCATGCGGTACGTCGATCTAACGTACACGGATGGCGTGATGGATCGGTTCCTGCAACGCACAAAAATCGTACGGTCCATTCGGCGCACTTTGGATCACCGTGATTTTTGTGAGATCGAAGGACCTACCTTGCATGCGGTTGCCGGCGGTGCTGCGGCTCGGCCGTTCGTTACGCATCACAACACGCTGGACATGGAATTGTACATGCGGATTGCGTTGGAACTTCACCTGAAACGACTGCTTGTTGGCGGAATGGACCGGGTCTATGAATTGGGCCGCGTCTATCGCAACGAAGGGATCAGTCCCAAACATAACCCAGAGTTCACGATGCTGGAGGTCTACGAAGCATTTGGGGACTATGAGACGATGATGGACTTGACCGAAGCAATCGTGCTGGATGCCATTGATGCGATTGGTGGGGAGCAAGTGCGATCATGGGATGGTGGAGAGATCGACTTCAAGCCACCGTTCGCACGAAAAACATACAACGAACTGTTTGCGGAGCACACAGGTGTTGATCCAAACGATCAGGCTGCTGTGGAAGCGTTGGCCCAGCGTATCGGCTTCGACACGGAAGGTAGGCATCCTGATGTTATCAAGAATGAAATCTTCGAAGAAAAGGTAGAAGATGCCTTGATGGGGCCGGTATTTGTGCTGGATTATCCGGCCAGTATTTGCCCACTGACCAAACGAAAACGCAACAATCCCCAGATTGCCGAACGATTTGAACTGTTTATTCAGGGAATGGAAATCGCCAACGCGTATACCGAGTTGAACGATCCGGACCTGCAAGAAGAATTGTTTCGTACTCAATTGGCGGGACTGTCTGAAGAAGATTCGATGGCCAAAATGGATCACGATTTCGTACGAGCCCTGAGGCATGGAATGCCACCAGCGGGCGGTTTGGGAATCGGTATCGATCGACTGGTTATGCTATTGACGGACACGCAAACGATTCGAGAAGTCATCTTGTTTCCATTGCTCCGTCCGGAACAATGAATTCAAGCCCAGGGGTTTTAATAACCGGGATAACGAAACCTGGGACAACTGAAAAGGATTTCAGTTCAACTGATCGGCTTAATATTTCACTGAATCTTATCGCGCCAAAGGACTGGCCATGTACCGCTTTTTGCTCTGTTGGAGGTACCTCCGTACGCGCTATATAGCGCTCGCATCCATTATCAGCGTAACGTTGGGTGTGGCTACCATGATTGTTGTGAATTCGGTCATGGCCGGATTCTCGCACGAAATGCACGTTCGACTACACGGGATCCTGTCCGACATTGTCATTGAGACAGTAAGCGCGAGTGGGATCTATGATTCGGATGTCGTGGTGCAGGAAGTACAAGATGTCGTCGGAGACGACTTAGCGGGGATCACCAAGGTCGTGCATGTGCCAGCCATGCTTTCCTTTAAGCTACGAGGAGAATGGGTTGCGCGTCACATTAGCTTGATCGGCATTGATGAACAAACGCATGCTGGCGTCAGCGATTTTGGTAACTACCTGCTTCACCCAGCCAACCGTGACACGTTGACATTCAATCTGCGTGATGGAGGCTATGATAGCATTGACCAGGAATCGGGAGACCGAGTGTCGCCGCGTACGGCACTTCAAGAAGCCGGTTGGCCCTATCGTCGGCAGCGATTTGCGGCAGAGAAATCCTATCAGCAATACCTGCAGAGAATGCGGGATTCGGAAGCATCCGAGGCGGAAGCAAGCGAGATCGTTGTCGAACCAACGATCTCATCAGATCATTTGTCAGAGGAGACTTCGGATCCTTATGCGGTCAGCGGGCCGGTGGATCCTTATGCGGCTCCCGGACATGCGGCAGACGATCTGTTCGACGAAAGTACGACTCAGCATCCGGGTGTCATCCTAGGCATTGCCATCGCCAGCATGCGTCATCGAACTAGCGAAGGTCGGGTGGAAGACTACTTCATGTGTCTACCTGGTGATGACGTAAATGTCACATTTCCTTCGTCAGGGACTCCTCCACAACCAGTTACCGGCTCGTTCACGATCACAGATTTCTATGAAAGCAAAATGAATGAATACGACTCATCGTTTGCTTTTGTGCCTATCCATAAGCTGCAGGAAATGCGCGGCATGATCGATCCTGAAACAGGAGCAGCTGCGGTTACATCCATCCAAATCAAGTTACGTGAAACCGCAGATTTGCACGCTGTCTGTGCCAAGTTGCGGTCACGGTTTCCCGCTCAGCAACATCCTTATCGCATCCAAACCTGGCAAGAAATGCAGGGGCCCTTGCTCGCGGCAGTCCGTATGGAAACAGTGATTCTGAACATCTTACTGTTTTTGATCATCGCGGTTGCTGGCTTTGGGATCTTGGCAACGTTTTTCATGATCGTCGTGGAAAAGACTCGCGACATCGGGGTCCTTAAGTCACTAGGAGCGCCGGGGACGGGCGTGATGAGCATTTTTTTGAGCTACGGATTGTCCCTGGGCAGTGTTGGATCGGGTGTTGGTATGATCCTGGGACTGTCGTTCGTCTACTTCATTAATGAAATCGCCACGGGCCTAGAATGGTTGTCAGGTCGCGAAGTCTTTGATCCCACGATTTACTACTTCCAGGAAATTCCTACCATCGTACAACCTTTTACGGTGGGTTGGATTGCCTTGGGAGCTGTAGCGATTGCTGTTGCTGCCAGCATTTTGCCTGCAATTCGTGCGGCAAAACTGCATCCAGTGGAAGCGTTGCGCTACGAATGATCATCAATGGAACTCTATGAAATCAGGACGGAGATGACATGTCAGCCGTGGATCACACAGATGTCAATTTAAATTCCGGCAACGCTTCAGCCAGTCATCTAAGGCTTCGAAACGACGACGAATCGACTGCAGCAGTGCCAGCCTTTCTCAAGGTGAATGCATTAACCAAGAATTACCACAAAGGACAAGTTGCCATTCCTGTGTTGCGCGGAGTCGATCTGTCGGTGAAAACCGGTGAAATCGCGGCGATTGTGGGACAAAGCGGTTCGGGAAAAAGTACTCTGTTGCATCTGCTGGGTACTTTAGATCAGCCTGATGATGGTGAGATCTACTTTGATGGGCAACGCATTGATAGCCTGCCCTTTCGCGAACGTGACCGATTGCGAAATCATTCTATTGGAATGATTTTCCAGTTTTATCACCTACTCCCCGAACTGACGATGCTCGAAAACGTTCTTAGTCCGTTGATGATTCAGGAATCCGCTTGGGGATACTGGAAGCAACGGCGAAAGTTTGCCGACCGGGCAAAGGAATTGCTTGATATGATGGGATTATCTCATCGTATCAAGCACCGCCCGAATGAGCTTTCTGGTGGAGAAATGCAACGTACGGCCATTGCCAGGTCCTTGATAGCACGGCCCAAGGTTCTGTTGGCCGACGAACCGACCGGAAATCTGGATCAGCAGACGGGAGCGGAAATCCTGGAGATTCTGCGCACCTTGAACGAGCGGGAAAACCTCACTATAGTCATGGTGACCCACGATCAGGCGATTGCTTGCCAAGCCGACCGGGTTGTGCAGCTCGTCGAAGGCCAGGTGCGGGAATTTGATACCCGCGCCGCGTAATTGGCGAAGGCATTTGGTTTACTGGCCTGTTGCACATTCGCTTGGCAAGTCGTAGGCCGTTTGCTGGGACAGTACGGATTGGCGATTCCTACCAGTCATCGATTAGCGGTTTGCCTATGAGTCTTAAAGTTTATATCAACGGCAATCTCTACGACAAAGAAGATGCGAAGATCAGTGTTTATGATCACGGATTGTTGTACGGGGACGGTGTGTTCGAAGGGATGCGCAGTTATGCCGGGCGCGTGTTTCGATTGGAGCAACATCTCCAACGTCTGTGGAATTCAGCAAAAGCCATTTGGTTAGAAATGCCGCTTAGCCAAGATGAGTTGGCTCAGGCAGTTAACGAAACACTGAGCGTCAACAATATCTCAGACGGTTACCTGCGCTTGTTGGTGACTCGTGGCGCTGGAACTCTGGGGCTCGATCCCAATCGAACTTCGAATCCACAAGTCATTATCATTGCGGACCGGATCGAATTGTATCCGGAAGAATACTACCGAAACGGGTTGGAACTGGTTACGGTGAGTACCATTCGCAATCATCCAGCGGCGCTCAGTCCCCGTATTAAGTCCCTCAACTATCTGAACAACATCTTGGCCAAGATCGAAGGCTTGCAAGCGGGTTGCATCGAAGCACTGATGTTGAATCACAAAGGTGAGGTGGCAGAGTGCACCGGCGACAATGTTTTTATCGTGCGCGACGGTGTGCTGTATACTCCGCCTGTAGATGCCGGAATCCTCGAAGGCATCACGCGTGAAACGGTCATCGAGATTGCTAAGAAGAATTCTATTCAAGTCGAACAGACGCCGCTAACACGCCATGATATCTTTATCGCCGAGGAATGTTTTCTGACAGGGAGTGCGGCGGAAATCGTGCCAGTGGTTAAGTTAGACAGCCGTACCATCGGTAATGGTAAGCCAGGTCCAGTTACTCGTGACCTGAGCGAACGCTTTCATCAACTGACTCGACAGTCTTAGTAAATGATTTTTCTGTATAAAGACAGGAATTGTTCACGGCCTTGCATTCTAACGATGGCCGTCTTAGGGCTCATGGTCTTGGCGAGCCTAAAGTACACGCTGGCTGACGATTGGCCGCAATGGCGTGGACCGAATCGCGACGGTGTTTGGCACGAGACAGGCATTGTCGATCGTTTTGACGAGGAAAGGTTGCGTGCCGTCTGGCGCCAACCAGTCAGTTCTGGCTATAGCGGGCCTACCGTGGCCGATGGCCGAGTTTATGTGACCGATCGAGTTGTCAAGCCAAAGCAAATCGAACGCATACTCTGCTTTGATGCCAAATCAGGAATTCCCCTCTGGCAATTCGATTATGATTGCCCTTACGAAGGTGTTAGCTACGAGGCCGGGCCGAGAGCGTCCGTTACGATTGATGACCATCGGGCCTATGCCCTAGGCACGATGGGGCACCTGTACTGCCTGGATGCTGGTGCCGGTACCCTCCTCTGGAAGCGTGACTTGTTCGAAGATTACGGCATTCGTATGCCTATTTGGGGAATTGCAGGAGCTCCATTGATTGTGGGTGATCTGGTCGTCGTACAGATCGGTGGAAGTAACGGTGCCTGCCTGGTCGCTCTCGATCGCAAAGATGGTCATGAAGTCTGGCGGGCACTGGATGATCAAGCGTCTTACTCCGCACCGATTCTTGTGAAACAGGCTGATCGTTGGGTGATCGTATGCTGGACTGGTGACAGTGTGGCTGGTGTCGACCCACAATCAGGTGATGTTTTTTGGAGATATCCATTCCCTCCTCAAAAAATAGTGATTGGCATCTCGACACCTGTGGTAAATCGAGGTCGATTATTTGTCACTTCGTTTTACGATGGATCGCTCATGTTGCAAATGGACCAACGCCAATTGCAAGTGCAGGAGGTGTGGAGTGCTTGCGGGCCGGATGAAAAGCATACCGAAGCTTTGCAATCCATTATCAGCACTCCTCTCTTGAGAGGAAACTTCATTTATGGTGTCGATAGCTACGGAGAACTACGATGCCTTGACGCACGCACCGGGAAACGAATCTGGGAGGACCGCACTGCGACGCCGCGCGCAAGGTGGAGTAACATCCATTTTGTGACACACGGCGAGGACGTTTGGATGTTCAATGAACGAGGTGAATTGATTATTTCGCAACTGTCTCCGCGTGGCTTCCAAGAAAAAAGTCGTAGCTTGCTGATCGAACCGACAGAAGAACAGCTGCGTCAGCGCGGAGGTGTGTGTTGGGCACATCCAGCTTTTGCTAACCGGCATGTCTTTGCTAGAAACGACAAAGAGCTCGTTTGCGTCAGCCTTGCCGCTGCCCGTTGAATGGTTTGGAGTTGAGAGTTCAGCGTCGAATATTCAAGGCTGCTGACTGTCTAGCGACCAGAGCATTCCACCTCCAGTAACTTCGAAAGGCCGTCGTGGACTTTACTAGAGAGGCTAGGATTTGTCGACAGGACCAAACTTCAAAATCCTAGGTCCATCATCCTCGTCGTCGGCCTTTTCCGGAGCGGGTAGTTGGCCATCGTATTCTTGGTCACCGTCGATACTGGCAAAGATCTGACTGGCGTGTGCAATCCCTTCGATTCGATTTTGCAGTTCTTGGTCGACGTACCCGTGGCGAATGGTGCCAATCGGACCAGGTTTATGATCGTGACTGAACTCCCATTCAATGTCGAATTGACGCGACAATTCACACAAAATATCGAGTGCATCTGTAATTGTTCCATTGGGAAGGTTTTCGGATGTTGCTTCCGCAATGTCGTCTGGATGACGTCGAAACTTAGATTTGACACCGCCAATCATGTGTCCGGTACCATCTGTCAAAAAGAAACTAACCGGATCGCAGGTCAACCAAGTATATCCTTCACACATTTCTCCAGCGGTAGCACTTACCGCTAACCGAGTGATTGGAGGTATGGCTGTCGTTGATTGATAGTAAACGGTGAATCCCATATGCTGCTCTTATACTGTTACCGCGATGCCACCGCCTTGTTGCATCACGACGTTCGTTAGGAGAATCACGAACGGGCAGACGAAACTAAGTGTAACCATTGTGACGAACAGGAAGCCGATTTGGTGAGCAGATGTTCTCTATTCTCCGCAGCAAACGGCCGTATCACGCTACCGTAGCTTCATTGAGAAGCCTAGCATATTACCTACCAAGAATTGACCACGCGTAAAAACCAGGATCTATCTATGAAACGATATCCTCACGACTTATTGCGGCGTATCGGCCGTGAAATGTTTTCTGCCGCAGGATGTTCTTCAGAACATGCTGGAATGATTACAGACCACTTGGTTGATGCCAGTCTGGCCGGTCATGATTCCCACGGCACATTACGCATGTATGAATACATTGGGCAAATCGCAGATGGAATGTTTGATCCGAAAGGTCAACCCGAAATTGTCCTGCAACGGGCTTGTACGGCCGTCGTCGACGGAAACGGAGCGTTTGGACAAATCGGAGCGAATCTGGCAATGCAGCTTGCCATCTCGAAAGCTCAAGAACATGGCATGGCCTCGGTGACGCTGCGAAATTCAGGACATATCGGACGTGTGGGTGCTTATACACTGTTGGCGGCTGAGCAAAACTTGATTGGATTGGTCTTTGCCAATGCGGGACGACTAGGACGCCAGATTACACCGTACGGAGGAATCGACGGAAAATTAAGTACCAATCCTATTTCCTTCGCAGCACCGCGTCGCGGTGCTCCTCCCATTCTTGTGGATATGACCACGTCCGTGGTTGCGGAAGGAAAAGTTCGTGTCGCGTCTAACCAAGGAAGAACTTTGCCGATCGGTTGGATCATTGATCATCACGGTCAGCCTGCCACGGATCCCGGTGCGTATGTGAACCAGCCGGCCGGAGCTATCTTGCCGCTCGGAGGTGTTGTGGCCTACAAGGGATACTGCCTGAGCATCCTTGTTGAGCTGCTTGGCGGAGCTTTAAGCGGTGAAGGGTGTGCGGCTGGAGAGGTGAAAATGCGGAACAACGGCGTTATGATCAACGTCTATAGCATCGAACACTTCACAGAAATGGCTACGTATTTCGACGAAGTGGAAACGTTGGTTCAGCACATCTACACCAGTCGTGTCGATCCCGAAATTGGCGAGATCATGCTACCAGGTGAGCCAGAATGGCGGGCAATGACGGATCGTACGGACCATGGAATTCCGATCGATGATACCACGTGGAGTCGAATTGGCGAAGCTGCCCGGACGCTTGGGCTGGATCCAACAGCGTGGAATGAAGAGTAGGCAGTGCCTTATTGTTGCGAGATGCACGATACCGCATGCTGGTTGCTAGATAGTCAGTACACCTGAATGCTCAACTCTGAATCGAGAAACCTGAACTCTAAACCAACATACAAGATGTCTTTTACCGTGATTTGGTCAGTACGATCTTCTGGTTGCCCACTGTGAGTACCGCTTGGGACTGTCCTGGTGGAACAAAGAATATAGCAGCAAAACTTTCTGTCTCTTGCATGCCTTGCTGTCGCTTGATGACATCTTGTGGATTCCAGAATTGAATGCCTGGTCCTTCTTGTCCGGCAAAGGTTTCTTCGCTAGCTGGTTCCAAGAGTTTTGTCACGGGCTCGGTCATCCGTGTGAAATAGCCTTCCACCGTGCGGTCTTGTCGTCGAATACCCCAAACAGCAATGCTTAAACCTTCACAATAGTAGGGCATTTTCTGCAATTTCGACGCATCAATGGTTTCATGCTCTGGTTCTCCTTCAAACTTTTGAGCCAGATCGATGGTCCAGGTGGTTGAGTCGAGGTCGGATACCCTGCCGGTAATTTGCACGGCATCTTTTTGCTGCTGGAATTGCTCCAACGTGATCGTTTGGCCGTTGTAGGTGGTAGTGGAGTCCGGCTTGGTAGGATATTCAATATCCAAATCCACACGGCTGCTACTGACGACCGCGTTTAAACCTTGAAGCATGCCCTCTTGATCCATCCAGTTGCGATTCAGTTCGAGCTCGACCAGGATGAAGTTCCCCTGAGCATTGTCTACCGTTTTTATAGCGCCCTGACCTAACCCAAACAGTGCGCCCAGTTTTCCCAAAGATGTTGTGGCGTCTGCAGAAGGTAACGCATAGTCGACGTCAACTCGTCTCACTCCGCACAGAGTGCAGTCGGTAACCGAGTTGCATCCTACGCAGAGAAACGGCCAGACCAAGACGAGGACCATAAAATACCAACTTACGAATGACATCGTTGATTCTCCCGCATATTTAGAAGGTGACGCTTCTTGTAGAAAAGTCCGACGAATGATTGTCTACGTTGGTTGGGCTGGGATGGTGTCTCTAAGTCCCGGAACTGGACCCAAGCTAAGAACATACCTGGATGCCTGCTTTTCGAAAACGGTATGGTCCTGAAATGCTGGTCGTTAAGTGTTAGGAGGCTGGACGGTCACCAATGCCTCACAAATGGGGCCGCAACTTTTTCCATCTATGGTGATCTCTGCGGTCACCAAACGTCGAATGTTGTCTGCGGTCTCGGGAGCCTGTGCCGAAAATAGCAACTCGCCTCGTCCTTCTGCTTCCAATGACAGGCTGTGAAATTCGTCGTCCACCGTCCAGCCGGGCGGTGCATGTAGCCTGGCGCCATATGTAGCAGGACGTTCCAGGTTGTTTCTTAGCAGAAGTCGATATTGGCAATGCTGACCGGGCTCGACATGGGACATGTAAGGCAGCAGTCGTCCCCAGAACAGATCGATAAAATGATCGGCCGGTTCGCACACGAGTTCCCGGAAAACATGTTCTTTGCGTTCGATAAAGTCGCAGTACGTATCCAGGGCACGTTTGTCGCAAGGCCATACATCTTTGTGTCCAGGGCAGATGAATTCTGGCTGAATCTTCCGCATTACCTCAGCGCAACGCCGGTGCATGCTCAATTGGAAGCTGTTTCTCAACACCGTCGTCTGATATGGTTGCATTTGTTTTTGCCCAGCGACGTCGACCACGTCAATGAAATAGTTGTCACCTGTAAATGCGACACGACGTCCGTCAATGTTGGCTGCAAATACTGAATGGAATTCAGTTTGTCCTGGAGTGAAATAGATATCAAACTCGTATTCTTCCCAACGGAAATGTTCGCCATCGTGCAACGAGCGATCGATCCGAATCGGCTTGGGAAACATACACGGTGTGCTGGCCCATGCTGCTGGGTCAGCTAGAACCTGTCCAACTTCTTCGAGAGCCCAACATTGCGTGTGGTGGTAACGTTGCAGGAAAGGAATGCCACACGTGTGATCGTCATGAATATGCGTAGGAATGACCAGGTCAAAACTTGTCACACCATAATCCTCACGCAGTTCGTCCAGATGGTGCTCTATGAAACGCATGGTTTCCAAGCCATCGTGATCCGGTCCGATATGCATGTGTGTGACGAACGAATGGCCATAGTCGATGAACATGGCCTTGCCGCTGTCGCTAAGCAGAACATAGAAGAAGGAACACGTCCAAGGGCCGCCCCAAAGTAGATGCTTGGATAGCTGCACAAACTTCGGCGAGGGTAGAAAATCAGTTTCCGGTACGCAGTCCCGCCCACCCACTCGTAGCCCACGTCCCAGTTTTGCGCAGTCCACCAGTCGCCGTTCAAGTTTATCGATGTCCGAGCGCACTTCGGTGATGGGATCGCTATGAGATGGATAGCAAACGTCCACGTGTTTTTTGCGTAAGGCCTGAATGGATTGCAGCGTAAAAAGTAAGCCTTCCGCAGCGCCATAGGCATATTCCATGGCATGCAGCTGATATAACTTACCGCCTACATTCATTAAGTCACCGGTGAAGGCGCGAAGCTGGCCGTCGACCTCGGCAATCAGGCAGCTGGAACCCGAAGTATGCCCCTTCGCCGGCAAGATATAAAAGTCAAAACCGCGCCAAGAAAAAGTTTCGTAATCCTGTAATTCGGTGTCGACCGGTATGTTTTCGCCGATGGTAAAAAAAGTGTTTCGGTCGTTGTAATTGTCATAGACCCGACGGTTTTGCCAGAATTGTTCGGCTTGATCGAACAGATGACGTTCGTATTCGGGGACTGCGACGCGCGCACCGAGCGCTCGAAGTCGATTTGTGCCGGAACACTGGTCCCGATGGTGGTGTGTGTGCAGGATCCATTCCACGTTTTCGATACCGAGTTCTGGCAGGTACTCGGTGATCTCGCCTGCACCTGTGTCGATGAGCAATCCGTACTGATCACTCTTAAGTAAGTACACGTTGCACGTGTCATTCAGACAATAGAGATGCTCTGAAAGTTGTCGCAGCTGATTTGATTCCGTCACAATATGGTCCTCGACGATAGGGTGTCCATGGAAGATCGCGAAAGGAGAAGACGATTTCGTTTCAAGCAACTTATTTGAATAGGACCGGCGTTTTGGCCAAAGTACCACCACATGACGTTAATACGTGAAACAGCGTCGAATGCGTCAAGCTGTTTCTCCACAATCTTCCGAGTCTTCCAATTGACAATGCCACGCTCTTTGCAATTTTGTTTTGAGAAAGCCAGCACTTGAGTGTTGGTCATCGACATGAAACCCCTCGGAAGTAGATAGGTAAGTAGGCTTGAGGCAGCTGGTTCCACTCGAACCGCGAAGTATCAGGAACAAGTTGCAGGGGGAGAGATGTTTGCCACGAATTCTCTCTTTGGCGGCATTGTAGCGGATGATGTAGGTCGTTTGCTACTAACTCGGAAGGGAAGTCGCATTGTGGTATGCTGTAAAGCCTGTTGGTGATGATGCTGGTCTACATCTTTTCCTTTTGGTTTCTACCGGTGAGAACACATGAGTCACGAATTTCGCAAACGAGTTAAGTCTGGTGAATTATTAGTAGGTACGATCGTCAGCTTGCCGACTCCAGCAGTTTCGGAAGTACTTTCCGATGTTGGGTTTGACTGGTTGTTTGTGGATGGTGAGCACGGGCCGCTGGAGACAGCAGATGTGCTGGGGATACTGCAGACCGTAGGTCGGAGGACTCCCTGCGTCGTACGTGTGCCGGTCGCAGAGGAAAGATCTATCAAGAAGGTCCTCGACGTAGGTGCCGATGGGATTATCGTCCCCGCAGTCAACACTGCGGAGAAAGCAGCCGATGTCGTACGTCTCGCTCGCTATGCTCCCGATGGTGAGCGCGGTGTGGGTTTGGCTCGAGCTCATGGTTATGGAAACAATTTTCAACAATACCTCCAATCAGCGAATGACAATATTGCTGTCATTGTACAAGTCGAACATATCGATGCTGTCCAGAACATTGAATCGATCGTCCGTGTCGAAGGCGTCGATGCAGTGTTCATTGGTCCCTATGATCTGTCCGCCAGCATGGGCAAGATGGGGCAGGTCGATGATTCGGAGGTTGTCGAGGCAATTGAACACGTCATGAAAACATGTCAGGCCGCGAACTTATCCCTGGGGTATTTTGGCGTGTCAGCCAATGCTGTACGGCCTTATCTTGAGCGAGGATTTACATTGATTGTCGTTGGCGTGGACGTGGGATTTCTGGCTGGTGCTTCCCAGCAGACACTATCAGATTTGCGAAAGTGACCAATTGTTGGAGACCAGAATGTTCATGTGGCGCTATTTGACGTGGATGACGGTGATCGTATTTGGAGTTGCTCCACAATCTTCTCGAGCGGACGAGACGCCGAAGTCGCTGGCAGCCAAATTTGAGTCAATGGACGTGGGTACTTTGGTAGAACTTGCCAAGGAAGAGGGGGACCCACAACGAGGCGCCTATGTCTTCTTCAAGTCCGCTGTCGCATGCCACAAGTGCCATACGAGCGCAGAGAAAAACGCGTCTCCGTTGGGACCGGATTTGATCACTTTAGGGAAAGACATTACCTACGCCGAGATTATCGAGGCCATTCTGCGTCCCTCGGCGAAGATACGTAAAGGTTACGAGACGGTGACGCTATTCACGGAAGATGGCAAGTCGCATGTGGGACTTGTGTCCGCCGAAGACGACCAGCAGATTATTTTGCGCGATGCTGCCAACCTCGAACAAGAAATCATTGTCGACAAGTCGAATCTGGAAAACCGGACGAAGAGTCCCCAATCTATGATGCCGCAGGGCTTGGTTTCGTCATTGCCTGGTGAGAAAGCGTTTTACGACTTGGTGAGCTACGTATTCGAAGTCGCACACGGTGGGGCTAACCGTGCGAAGCAGCTCAAGCTTTATCCAGAGGATCTTATTGTCCTGGATGATTCGATCAACCTGAATCATGCAGGCATCCTGAGTTCGTTAGGACCGGAAGACTTTGCAGCAGGAAAAAAGATCTATATGGGATTCTGTAAGAATTGCCATGGTGTGGATGGGAACCATCCTAACCTGCCCACGGCCCGTGCATTCAGCCGAGATAAACTGAAATTTGGTGCGGACCCCTATCGTATGTTTATGACTTTAACCAAAGGTAACGGTCTCATGGCGGCGATGTCCCACCTGTCGCCGAAGGAACGATATCAGGTGGTGCATTTCATTCGGCAACAGCTGATCCAGCCGGGTGGTGTCAATGATTTCGAGGTTGACGGTGCGTATTTGGATGGATTGCCTCAGGGGACCGGCAACGGAGAATTTCGGATAAATTCCGATCGTGATTTTGGTCCTGTGCTGGGGTCGCAACTGGCGAAAACCGTCGATAACGGAATGACATTCCGTTTACCACACAACATTACCCTTCACTATGATCTGCATCGCATGCGTTTGGCTGGCGTTTGGCGTGGTGGTTTCCTCGACCTTTCGCAGACTCAACATTATCGGTATCGAGGCGAAGGGGCCCCGAAAATTTCAGGAAAACTAATCCCAGGTTTGGCGGCCTGGCAATGGGCCTTCGATGGTTCCTTCGACATCTCACATCGCAACAAGTTCAAACGTGGGCCCGTACGGGAGGATTGGCTGCAGTATGACGGTCACTATCTGTTTGGTAACCAAGCAATACTTAGTTACGGTATCCATGGTCGAAAGATCCTGGAAAGTATCAACGCGGTAAAAACCGATGAATTGGTCATCATTGAGCATGCGTTGCGGGTGGGCCCGGGCCGTGAAATGCTTCGTTTGAGCGTCGGCCAGTTGGGCCTTGGTGAGACACCGACGCTTGCAGTCAGGACGGTGAGCTCATTGGATGAGACGTCAGGCGATATTCTGTTTGCCATGATCGATGATGGAAAGCAACATGTGGTCGTTGCCGTCAGAGGTGATGTCGATCACTTGGTGTGGTCGATCGATGAAGATAATAGGTTAGTCCTGTCGATCCCGACTTCGGAGGATTCTCTGCTGTTACACTTCCAGCGAACATTCGGGCAGGGGACTCAGCAGCTACGGCAGTTCGTACGGTATGTTCGCGAGCAACATAAACATCCCTCTTCCAACGACCCAGCCAAGATGATTCATGGTGGTCCACGGCGTTGGCCACAACCATTGGCCGTGCGTGGTGAACTAGGACAGGCAGTGAATGGCTATGCGCTGGATTCAATCCCTGTTCCCTTTGAGAATCCGTGGCACGCGTGGTTACGTACCAGCGCATTTGACTTTCTGAGTGATGGTCGTGCTGTGGTCTCTACGTACGGTGGCGACGTCTACATTGTTTCGGGGATCGATCAAGAACTACAAGAAGTCACTTGGCAGCGCTACGTCGCGGGTTTGTTTGAGCCGTTCGGTGTGCGCGTTGTCGATGACCAGATCTTTGTGACTTGCCGTGACGGAATCAAACGATTACACGATTTTGATCGGAATGGCGAAGCCGACTTTGTGGAGGCATTTTGGGTCGACGACGATGTGTCGGGCACTTTTCACGCATTTAACTTTGACCTGCAAACAGATTCGCAAGGGAATTTCTATCTGGCAAAGTCTGGACAGTATACTTTCCATCGTCGACCTGGTGCGATCATGCGCATTCCGCCAGAGGGTGGGCGTGCCGACGTTGTCGCATGGGGGATTCGAACACCCAATGGCATGGGGGTGCTTCCTGACGATCGCCTGACGGTCTCTGATAACCAAGGTCCTTGGATGCCGGCCGGGAAAATCTCGTTAGTGCGGCCCGGATCTTTTCTGGGGTGCATGCCCATCAACCAAGAACAGGAAGAATGGTTGAAAGCCAGGCATGATGGCAAGCAGCCTGATACTTTTGAAAAACCGATGATTTGGATGCCTCAGGAATTGGACAGTTCGTGTGGTGGTCAGATTTGGTGCTCCGACGAACGCTGGGGGCCCTTGTCAGGGCGTCTGGTACATGCCTCTTACGGCAAGGGGCGTCTGTATTATTTGTCTCTCCAAAAGATTGGACGCCATACTCAGGCCTCCATTGTCCAGTTACCGCATCAGTGGGATGCAGGTGTTATGCGGTTACGCGTGAATCCTGTGGATGGACAAGTTTATGGGACTGGACTTTCAGGCTGGCAAGGTCCACAGGATGGGCGCGACGGCTGTTTACAGCGACTGCGTTACACCGGTCAACCGGTGCGACTGATCGACAACGTTGAGGTCACGTCTGATGGGGTCCTGTTGGCGTTTAACTTTGAGATCGATGCGGAAACTGCCAGTCAGGTGGATGCCTGGCAGGCAGAGATGTGGAATTATCTGTGGTCAGAACATTATGGATCCGATCAATTTTCAGTACGACGTCCCGGTGAGACCGGTCGAGACCATTTAACGATTCAACACGTACAAGTCGAAGAGGACTACCGGACGGTCCGGTTGAAGATTGCCGATTTGGATGTCTGTGACCAGGCTTTACTCGAAATGAAATTCCTTACAGCGTCAGGTGAAACCTATCACGAACAACTTTACCTGACGGTTCATGCGATTCCAGAAGGATAATGGGTTTTATCCGTTAACACGTTCTGCCAGATGAATAAAAGAGCCGAATTGTTCGCACGACCTGTTATCAACGCCATTTGGCACCGGTGCATTGTGTGGGAGCCAATGGAAAGACGAGTTTTGAGAACCTTACACGGTCATATTTTGAAAGGAATGCGGCGCCAGATTGTCCAATACCACAGATAGTCCATGCCGGCATGCTGTTTTCCACATCTCTTAGGTGAGCAGAACACGGACGAAGTCGTGTTCTGTCCGTTAGTTGTGGTCGGTTGAGAGCGTCGACAGGTTCGTGCGAATTAGCACGGGTGAAGCAGTACTGTATCCCAAGACATCATCCTCCCAGTGCCGGCCCGCTTCGACGAGATTCCGGTC
This sequence comes from Pirellulaceae bacterium, assembly GCA_022448645.1. Next base: position 115,837 of record JAKVBZ010000006.1, on the reverse strand, counting down.
ACTCAGATACACGTTGTCACAGTTGGCTTCACAAGTCTTTAAGAAGGCAACATGACCATCTACGTAAAGCACATTCTGTCCACGCCCACCGTGATTACTGCTTTGCAGGCCGGCAAGTTGGATACTGGGGGCATCGCCAATCACAGCGGAGGTTCCGCGATTTTTGGGGCGTATGCCGTGATAGGTTCCGTTAATAATGAAACCTAAGTTATAGGCATAATCCATGCCGGACCGGCGTTGAAGTCTCACCAAGGCACGTCCTTGTTGGCCATCTAATTGGTCAAGCGTGGGGATGTCATTGGAGTCGAGGAGGTTTGGTCGGTTGTTAGCGGGGCACAAGAACAGGCGAGGGTTTTGCGCGTAGCCGCCGTGATACAGCAGCGGTACATAGAGACCGGCAAAAGACAAGTTGCCCTCCGTAGGTACCGCCGGAAAATTTCCATAGTTGGCATCGGCGTACTGCATGAGGGCGATCTGTAACAATCGCAGATTGTCTTGACAGCCAGTAATGCCAGATTGATAACGGCTGGTCGCGATTGCGGGAAAGAAAAGCAGAGCCATTGCGGCGATGACTCCGCCAGCGACAATGATGTCTGGCATCGACCAGCGACGTCGACCACCCCCAGATGTGCGAGCTGCTGCACTATAGGCAGCAGAAGCCAATGTGGTGTGACGACGTTCAACCTCCCGCTGAACGAACTCGCAAGTCCTTTGCGCCAAGCCCTCCGGAGGATCGGGGGACTGCGGCTGTTGGCGCAAAGGTTCCAGGCTCGAATCGATTTCTTCGAGCTCCTGTTGCAGCCGTGGGTCACGCTGGATCTGTTGTTCTACACGCGCTTGTTCAGGTGCATCTAACGCTCCTAACAAGTATCCAAGCAGCTGTTGTCGCATTTAGGATTTCACTTTGGTTTGGTGTTTGCGGAATGCCAGGCCTCGTTCAATTTGAGGATCGCCGCATGCAAGCGACTTTTCACGGTCCCAACCGGAATTGACAACGCATCCGCCGCTTCTCTGTATTTCAACCCTTGGAAGTAAACCAACAAGACTACAACGCGCAAATGATCGGGCAATGCGTGCAGCTCATCCCGAATCCACTCACGTCTCTCCGCAGTCTGCAGGCGTCCCAATGGGCCAGCCTCGTCACTCTCCAACAGATCGATCAGCCGGCCTACTTCGTTGCCCTCTTGGCTGGAAGGACGGTTTAGGCTGACTGCTCGATGGCGTCGGTTCCGTCGCTGTAAATCAATCGCCTGGTTGGTTGCGATAGTGTACAACCAAGGTCGAAATTTGCGATCGGGCTCAAACTGGTGACATTTCAAGTGTACTTGCAAAAAGGTCGTCTGAAACGCATCTTCCGCCATTTCGGTGTTACCTGTGTAACGACAGAGATAACTGAAGAGCTCCTTCTCGTAGCGCCGCACCAATTCCGAAAAGCTCTCGCGCTTCTTCGATTGGCGGTAGCGCAGCAATAATTGTTCATCGCTGGGGTACGATTCAGACAACTGATGCGTCGCATCAGTCTGACGATGTTTTGTGGCAATACTCATATTTACGAACCAAATCGGGGAGAGTTCGGGTAAGAATAAATTCCTTCCGGTTTTTTCTTGACCAAGCGTGGTTTTGAAACTCCCGTCGTTCGGCCATCGCGGATTCAGGGATGCCGATGACGTGCGGTGAGTTCCGGGCTTGCTGTCTGCTAGCCACCCCAGGGCAGCCAAAACAGACGATTGGTTCTAGATGCAAACGCCGTGCCAGGCGTCTCAAATGCTGCAAAGCTAGCATAGCTGGGGGAATCGTTGTAACACAGAAAACACTTACAACTCATGACTTAACGACGATCAAATTGATGAACCACATCAAGCTTACCGTCGTAGAAGGCCCCGCGTCTCGATTGAATATTCTTCAAACAGTTGCCGCATTTTGCTTGATCAATGTCGCACATGTGATCAATTTGACATCACTTTTTGTACGCCTTGCCCATTTCGCGGATCGTTTTGGCGATTTTGTCTCGGCACGATTTGGGAGATAGAATCTCAGCCTCTGTGCCCATTGCCAGCACGCGCGGAATGATGTCCATCTCATGTGCGGTCCGCACTTTTAACGTGATGCTCCCGTCCCTGTGCTTCTCGACTTCCTGGTTTGGGTGCCAGGGGTCTTCGAGTACCCAGGAGGCGGCGAAAGGGCTGATATGAATGCGAAAGTTCTTCGGTTTTGCTCCACCAAATATTCCCAAACGTTGTGATAGGTGTTCATGCAAATCGAATTCTTGCTGTGGTTTGAAGTACACGTCGGTGGCTTCGGCTTTGCGGAAGCGATCAAGTTTCCAATGCCGAACGCGTTCTGGATCGTTTTCGGGGACTTCGCGGGCTGCAGCCACGATGTACAAGCTCGAATGGTAGACTACGACAGCATAGGGCTCAATTTCCCGCGAGCGTGGTTTTGTTTCTGACAATCCTTGGTAAGCAATGCAGACGACACGATGTTGTTGGATCGCACGATTGATTGTCCGAATAATCCCTTCTTGCTTGCGGTATGACTTGGCTGGAGTCCCCCTGACATACAGCATGCTGCGAAATCGCTCATAATGTTGCCAGACGGCCGGGGGCATTTGTTCCGTGATTTTGGACCAAAAACTCTCAATTCCGATCCAAAAGGGAGTACCTGACAAGGGGTACAGTAATTCTCGGCCGATCGACAAGGCAAGCAGTTCACTTGCTGTGGCGGTAATCGGTTGCGAACCGCGAAACTGGGGACCCAATTTCCAAACCTTGCCGCGCTGTGTTTCGTGCGAGTCCACATCGATTCCAGCCGCCTGTAACGCTTCTAAGTCTCTCCGCACACTCCGCGTGTGCAGCGAGCTCAAACCGAGCTCATCGACCAGATCGTCACGAATCTCCTGTAACGTGCGACCGAACCGGGAACGCTCCAAAATCTGCAGCACCTTATGCTGACGTACCAGTTGTTCATTACGAGCCATACCGCAAAGTCCCATTCGTTGCCAGTGAAAGACACGGGGTCCGTACCGGCAGCCAATGTAGCCCATGTTGGTTCGCAACGTAAATGGTACATGTCAGGATCGCTCCAGCGCAATCAGCAGAATTTGACCTGGGACATACCGTTCAGTTGTCTGACGGTGCGGCAAGGCTCATGCGCGCACACACGACCATGATCGTGCTGTTTCCCTCTGTATCGTGTTCGACACAATAGTGAAGTGGCGCATCCGCTTCTCGCTGTTGTACCCGTTCGAAGACTTCGGATGGACCGTACAGTCGTAGTACGTCAGGAGATATGCCGAAGTGGTTGAAAAAGGATCGCCAGAAACAGAGCGATGGCGCAAACATTTTTCCATGGATCTCAATGCCAGTAATTGTCACTCGACCCGTGCTGGTACTGCGAAAACCATAAGTCTTCACATCACTCAAGCGGGCATGTCCGTAATCAAACCGGCTATTCTTTTCGAAAAATCTCATCGTATGTTCTCCTTTAATAGGCTGGGGGTCCATTTCCAACGACTTCGATTCCAGCTCCGCTGCTGGCGCCAGGACGAAAAACAAAACCCTTTGTGTCCTGCTTGTGTACTCACCATTGCCCGGCGAGCTAAGCTTCGTCCATGGTCTGGACACGTTAGGTCACCTCAAAAATTTTTTGTGACGACATGGGCCGTTCGTCGGTCGGTTTGAGAAACTTTGGCGATTGACTCAACTTTTCCACGTGTTTCTTTGCGAGGCGATAGGCCAGGTAGTCTGTGGGCAATAAGGCCTTTTCTCAAGCTGTTTTAGTGCGTCTACCGTTGCTCCCTGTAAGGCAGCCGACCGTTGCCGTTCGTGTGCGATCGGTGTAAAATTTTTGCTTGTTTGGGGACGGTGATGGTTTGCTGTCAATACCCATCGCAAAGTCATGCTGATTGCCATGCCAATCGCACTTGTAGTTTGTGCAGAGCTGGAAGCATATGGATGTGAAATTGGTGGTGGTGGGTGGCGACGTAAGGCCCTCCGAAATTTCAGTTCGGCTTCCGCTTGTGTTTGGTAGAGGGCGCGAGGCGGGAATCTTGCTACCTCATGCTTTGGTCAGCCGGCGCCATTGTGAACTGGTTGAGTCTGAAGGTTGTGTGGTTGTGCGAGATCTAGGTTCGCTCAACGGCACCTATGTTGGCAGTGAACGGGTGCAAGAAAAGGAATTGGCTTCGGGAGATTTGTTGACGATCGGTACTGTCACTTTTCGGATCGTCTATGGTGACCAGGCAGAACTTGCCGAACATCCTCCTGGCTCCAGCGATACGTCTTCTTTTGTGGCCAATGATGACTCGTCGATATTCACCGTCCACAATGTGGATGAAGGAGCTTTGACCTTTGAGAGGGCGGATGTACAAGTCACGCAATACCTCGACGAATCGGACCAGGCGGATGATGTCTAGATTCCCTGCGAGTTGCGTGTCGGTGCTCTTCAGCTTGTTGCTGAGCATCTTCTGGTGTGGATGTTCGGATAACGACATGTCCGGCCCAGCTGGTCCGGCGAACCCACCATCTCACGCTCAGTCGACGGATGAGACCACGGACGACCAAGAACTTCCATCAACCACGGGGGGCGAAGCGAACGATGCGTCGAGTGGACATGTTCGGACCACCGACAACGATCAGCCGAAGTACACCAATCGGTTGGCTGATGAAACCAGCCCGTATTTGTTGTTGCATGCTCACAATCCGGTGCAGTGGTATCCCTGGGGTGAGGAAGCTCTTCAGAAAGCCCGAGACGAAAACAAGCTCATTTTCCTCTCGATCGGTTACTCCAGTTGTTATTGGTGTCATGTGATGGAACGAGAATCTTTCATGGACGAACAGATTGCAGAATTCCTGAACGAACATTTCGTCTGCATCAAAGTCGATCGTGAAGAACGGCCTGATGTGGACAGTATCTACATGACGGCCGTGCAATTGCTCACAGGCAGCGGCGGTTGGCCGCTCTCCATGTTTTTGACGCCGGATGGCAAGCCCTTTTTTGGGGGCACCTATTTTCCCGCTCGTGACAATGATCGCCCAGGTACCACCGGTTTCTTAACGATCGTCGGGCGGATGCACGATCTTTGGACCGAAAGAGAAGAAGAGCTGGTCAACCACGCTGATCGTTTGACCGCCGCCATGAAACAGCATTTGGAACGCAAACTTACCACTCCGACACAAGTCGATTTGGGACGACCTCTGTTTGATAGGACCGTGCAAGAACTGGCTGCGCATGCCGACACAGAATTTGGCGGATTCGGTTACTCGGCGGGACAGCCCGATAGACCGAAGTTCCCCGAGCCGCCGAAGCTGTTGTTTTTGTTGGAAATGGCTCGGCAACATCAAGACGTACGTGCCCGTGAACTGCTGGAGCTTACACTTGACCGCATGGCCGAAGGTGGTATCCGAGATCATTGGGGAGGTGGGTTTCACCGGTACAGTACGGACCGCTACTGGTTGGTTCCGCACTTCGAAAAAATGCTGTATGACAACGGCCAACTCGCAACTGTCTACGCAGAAGCCTACGAGTTGACCGGTAAGGCGGTATATCGGCAAGTGGTCGAAGAACTTGCTGCTTTTGTCAAAGCGGAAATGACGGCACCCCAGGGTGGGTTCTATGCGGCGCTGGACGCAGAAACTGAGGGACATGAGGGGCGCTTTTACGTGTGGACGCGCGATGAATTGGATGCTGTGGTCCATGGGGAAGACTGGAATTTGCTGGCTCCGGTGTACGGTCTTGCGGACTCACCCAATTTTGAAGGCACCTACTACGTGCCACGACTCGTTCGACGCTTGGCTGACATCACCTCAGAACAGCTTCAGCAACAGAACCGTGAATTGTCACCAATTCGAGATCGGCTGCTGCAGGCTAGAAATCAACGAGAACGGCCTTTAACGGACATTAAGGTCATTACTAGTTGGAACGGTCTCATGATTCGCGGGTTGGCAGACGCCGGGCGTATTTTGGACGACGAACAATATCTTGTTGCCGCTAAGTCCGCGACCGAATTTGTGCTGACTCACTTGATCACACCCGATGGACGACTGTTACGCAGCCATGCCTCTGGTCGAGCTGAGCTCGACGCCTACCTGGACGACTATGCTTTTTTAGTAGATGGCTTGATCGCACTCCATCGTGCGACTGGAGAAGCTGCATGGTTGGAGCGGGCTCGACAGTTGACCGATACTCAATTGGAATTGTTCTGGGATGACGAACATGGTGGTTTTTTCTTCACCACCGATCAGCACAAATCGTTGATTGCTCGAGCCAAAGATCCAGTGGATGGCGTTCGTCCCTCAGGAATCTCGGTTGCTGCCAGTAATCTGGTATATTTGGCACAATCGCTTGACCAAGCAGAATACCTGGACCTGGCTCGTGAGACCATTCAGTCTTCTGCTGATTTGTTAGATGAGTCTCCAGCCTTGTTAACGCGTTTGGTTACGGCTGCCATGGCTCTCGCTGCCGAGCGTCCCTCGGAGTCACCAGCGGCACAGCCATAGCGGTTCCATTTTGGTATTCCGAGAATCTTATGCCTGACCTGATAGCTCAAGGCGTCCATCAAGAGCACCGTTGGCGGCGATCGTTGCCGCTGGGTGAAAAAGTTGTGTTGGGGCGGTCCGGCGGAAGCTGGGTGGTTCCGTGGGACGATCAAGTGTCTCGCCAGCACGCAGAGTTGTTCTGGACCGGTACGCATCTCGAAGTCGTCCAGCTGTCAACTGCCAGCAATCCCTTGTTTCATCAGGGGCGAGCGGTGCAGAAAATCTGCATGACTTCGAATGATCATTTTGTGATCGGCAGCACGACATTTACGATAAATGATGAAGCGATCGAGATTTCGCAGGACGTACCGAGGCCAGTCTCGGAACAGACCTTCTCTCCGGAATACCTGCGACAATTAGCTTTTCGCAATGCCGACCAGCGAATTCAAGTACTTTCTCGTTTGCCCGAGATCATTCGTGGTGCTTCGAGCGAACGCGAATTGTTGACACGCCTGGTAAACGTTCTTTTATTGGGTGTCGCTCGTGCCAATGTAGCGGCGGTCGTCTCGATTTCTCAAGATTTGTCCGCGACGAACGACGAAGATTCTGCGCCAAGCGCGATGGTTTTGCACTGGGATTGTCGGCAGGCAACTGGTTCCACATTCCATCCTAGTGAGCGGCTAATACGTCATGCGGCAGAACATCGTGAAAGCGTGGTTCACGTATGGAATCGACCTGATAACCAGGAAACGAGTAAAGCAAATTATACGTTGCAGGACAATGTCGACTGGGCATTTGCCGCGCCCATCCCGGGGGATGCTTGTCGAGGTTGGGTCATTTATCTCGCCGGAAGCTTTACCGTTCCCAGCGAAGCTGGTTCTCGCGTCTCCGATCCTCACGATCTGCGAGACGAGGTGAAATTCACCGAGCTGGTTGGGGCGACCCTTGGCAACTTATTGGACTTGCGTCGTCTGGCAGGGTTGAGCCAATTTTTGTCTCCCGTTGTCCTCGACGCGCTTGCTGAAAAGGATCCAGACGTCGTATTGTCTCCGCGCGAAGCCGAAGTGTCTGTCTTGTTTTGTGATTTGCGAGGATTTTCACGGCAGACCGAGGAGGCGTCTGGTGACCTGCTGGGGATGCTTGAACGTGTGAGCCAAGCGATGGGTGTGATGACTCGACACATTCTAGACCGAGGCGGTGTGGTAGGTGATTTCCACGGCGATGCAGCCATGGGATTCTGGGGGTGGCCTTTTTCTCAGCCCGATGCCATCGAACGAGCTTGCCAGACCGCCTTGGCCATTCGTGCCGAATTCTCGGCAGCTGCCGGTCGCACAGACCATCCATTGGCCAATTTTGAAATTGGTTTGGGATTAGCCACCGGCCGAGCGGTGGCTGGTAAGATTGGATCGGTGGACCAGGTCAAGGTGACGGTTTTTGGTCCTGTCGTCAATTTGGCGTCGCGCTTAGAAAACATGACCAAGCAACTTCGTGCCGGCATACTGCTTGATGCCGACACTGCCGCCTATGTGCGGCAACATATGTTACAAGAGACTGCGCGCGTCCGACGGTTGGCCGTAGTACAACCGTATGGAATGCAACATTCGGTGGAGGTCAGTGAGCTACTGCCTTCTTTGTCCGAATACCCTCAGCTGACCGATGAGCACATTGCCAGTTATGAACAAGCCGTTGATGCGCTGCTGGAAGGTGACTGGAAAGTAGCTTTTGAACAGTTGCACAACGTGCCCGCAGAAGATAGAGCTAAAGATTTTCTGACCGTATTCATGGCTCAGCACAACCGTACACCGCCTCAAGGTTGGAATGGGGTGATCCCGCTGGCGTCTAAATAAATGTGTCGCAGCTTTTAATTCTCGACACGACGACTTTCGGGCTGTAGCCGCCAGGTTTTCTGCCTCTGGATCAACAGGTGATCAGCATCGCTAAGTTATTTCACCCTACGTGAAATAACTCGACTAGCGGTTCATGCCGATGAAGAAGCTGAAGATTTGACGATCGTCGAACGGAGCCGATGCAATGGGGAAGGCGAAGTCCAAGGCGATTGGTGCCGGACCCATGGCAGGCACGAAGATCCGTAGACCGAAACCAGGTGCTACGCGGTAATTATCGCCATTGATTTCGATGTCTTCTTCCACTGTTCCATAGTCGACAAACGCCACTCCACGCAGCATATCGTCTGCTGTGATTGGGAACAGGTATTCCACCGATCCGAGGAACTGGAAGCGACCACCAACGATCACACCGCCTACCACCGGCGACGCACCACGGAAGTCGAAACCACGCATGGTCGAGAAACCGCCCGCGAAATAGTTTTCAAAGATCGGAGTGTCGTCTCCCGAAACACCCAGGCGGAAGGAGAATCCTACTGTATGCCGACCAGAAAAGTCCGGTCGCTGATGGACGAGGAAGTACTGGCGATAATCGACATTGCCGCGAGGATAGTTGAAGCTACCGAACACTTGTTCGTAAGACATTTCGAATAAGTGACCTTCGGTCGGAGCGAACGCGATGTCTCGTGTATCATGTGTCAGAGATACTCTACCGCTGAACACGTCATGCTCGCCGATGACGGCATCCAATTGGGGCGCTGTGCCGACCGTACGTGGATTGGTAATCTCAACTTGTTCTGCTCGCACATTCATGGCAGTGGACAAGTCCGGTCCCAGGCGGTAACCGAATCCTAACCGACCACCGAATCGTTGTTCGTCCCAATCAAAGAAACGACGATTGAAAAAGTAGCCGCTAATGTTCGAACTTATTTGAGTACCGAATAGGTATGGTTCTGTCAGACTTATCGTATACCGTTGGACTCTTGTACCCGGTAATGCCTCAAGTCGAAATCCTTGGCCTCCACCACGAAAAGCTTGGCCGTTGCCAACATCCTGCCAACTGCGCGGCACGCGGAATAGGTCGAAGTTCCGTTCGTCGATGACAATGTTGCCGATCACACCAGCATCAGAGTTGACTCCTACGCCAAACATAAAGCGGCCAGTTTGTGTCTCTTCCAACATCACGTCCACGTCAGCCAACATTCCGGGAGTCGGACCGAGGCCCGGGAGTGTCAGTGGGTTCGGCGGCGGAGGTAGCATGGACGCATTTCTGTTACCTGGCCCCAGCGACTGTAAATAGGGTCCCCCCGGATGGGCTTGGACCGGAGGAGGCCCCACCGCAGCGGAGCCTGGAACGACTGGACCTTGCACGGACGCACCTGGTGGAACGTTGGGCGGATGGTCCGAGGGGCCAGAGTGAGGCGCAAACGGCAATCCATTGGAGTTGGCAGCAACCCTGGAACCTGGTGCTGACGGAACGGCTGTCGGCTGGTTTCGAAAATTGTTTAATGATCGTCCGGACGGTGCTGATGGAAATGATTGGTAGTTTGAGTTTAACGCCGACAAAGTTTGCTGCTGCGGCGGTGCGGCGCTGGATTGAACCAGTGGATTGCGTGCGGATTGCAGTGGTTGCCCCGAAACGGGTAGGGCCCGTCGCTGGTGCTCGGTGCTCCCCGGAATCCATTTGTTAAATGTGTTCGATTGTGCAGGACGGTTGCCCTGAGAGTAGCCGATTGGCGGTGGCTGTGCGGATTCGTGAGAAATCCTATTGTTGTAAGGCGCATTCCGAGGTGCCACATTCATTGGCGCCTGTGTGTTCGGTAATACGTACGAACGAGGCTGTTGGTGGTTAGGTTGTTGAGCCCAGGTGTTTGGTGGGGCGTACGAGTTTGAGTGTGGATAGGTACTGTGTTGTGCCGGTCCAACGGCCTGCGATGAGATGTTCGTTGGGGTACCGGTAGCCGTGGGGGGAACTGGAGTTGGCGAACGGAACGTGGGCGATTGACCTGTCATAGCATGACTTTGTAGGGCGGGCACAAAATTGACGCCTGGAGGAGTGTGCTGTCCGCGAACAATCCAAGGACGTCGACGCCATGTTTTCGTGAAACCGTGAGGACTCTGTCCGCGTATGTCATAGTCCTCCTGTTCATCTTCGACTGGTTTGACGACGATTCTCGGAGCGGAACCACTTGCCGGATCCACCTTAAAGATTTGAGCGGCTTTGAGCCGCCGTTCGGCATCACGCACCGTCTGGCTTCTTAAAATGTCGCCTGGTCGCATGTCGAGGCGTGCCCAAACGGTTTTCTTGCTAGTGTGAGGGTTTTCGCCGGCGATGTTCACATTGATGTTGCGAATCCGTACTAATTCGCCTTCTTCGACATCAAAGATCACATCCAGTCCGCCCGGTTCTTCCAGGAACCTGGGATCCGCTTGTATGTCTGCAAAAATATATCCGTAGTGACCGTAGAAATCCCGTAGCTTGGCGATATCTTTGTTGAGTTTACCGATGTGGAAGTGTTCTCCCACTTTGGTTTCCAAGCGATTGACCAGAGCTTGGTGTTCGAATTTGTCGACACCCTGGAAGGCGACGCTCTGTACGACGTAACGAGGACCTTCGTCGATGACAAACTTGACGGACACCCACGTGCCGGACGGCCCCACTTCATATTCACGTCCAATGTGAGCTCGAAAGAAGCCAAAACTGCGGTAGTAAGCGGTCAACTTTTCAACGTCTGCGTCTAATTTGTCACGGTCGAAGCGGCCTTTGATGTACCACAGGTAGCCTCGTTTGGTTTCAATCTTTGTCTTCAAACGGCGGTCGGCAACGAATTGATTGCCGACAAATTCGGTTTTAAAAACACGTTGCAAATGTCCTTCGTTGATGATGAATACAACGCGGCGGTCTTCCGGCTTGTTGCCTTCAGCAATCTGAATATTTGCCTTGGGAAAACCTTTCTCTTGGTAAAATTGCTCTAGTTTGCGGCGAGCTTCGTCGACGGTGTACAGGTTGAGTGACTCACCGACTTGCAAACCGGATTCTTTTTTCAACACCCGGTCTTTGATCTTTTCGTTGCCCAGATATTTGATGTCACGAATCGTGGGCCGTTCAAAGACTTCGAATGTCACTGAGATTCCACGTTCGCTTCTATCGACAAAGGGTCGAATGTTGTGAAACATGCCGCTCGACATTAGTCGTCGCACGTCTGCTTGAATCAGTTCTGTATCGTAGGGTCTGCCGGGACGAGTCTTAATGCGTTTACGGACTTGACTGTCAGTGTACGTTTCGCTGCCCACAATATGCACCTCGGTGACGGGAGGCGCATCGGCTAAAGAGATCACGGGACCATTTTCTTGGTAATAATCACGAGCACTCACTTGTTGTGGGCCACTGAGACGATTTCCCATCATCGAGTTTCCGCCCATGCCACCCATTTGAGCATGGGTGGCTGAGCCCATGATGAACGCGCACCAACAACCCAAGGCCGCAGCGCGGAATAAGTGCTTAACGTCGAAGTGAACGACGGGCATCAGTGATTTCCGTATGAGCATTGCGAATGCATCCAAAAGATAAGGACAACGAAACGCATGTTTTCGTTGCGGCGGTAGAAATAGCGAAACTGGCCCGCTGCCACAAGATGAAAACCTGAGAAGATCTCTATGCAATCAACGCCAGCAGGTGTGATTCAGGGTTGAGACTTGGAGGCTGTTGCAGCTTGAACCCAGCCACAGGATTCGAGTCGAATGCTCCCTAACGTAGCCGAAAGAGAGAGCAGCCAGCAACAAAGGCAGTGACAGAATGATTGCGCTGACAGCAACTGGAGCCCCTACTGCTTCCGACGTTCCACAGTGGAGGCACGTTTTTTCGAAGAAATTGGCCGTCCTGGCAACCAGTTCGAAATGCGTATTCGAACGTCACAGCAGATAGGAGCACGAAAAACATTGCGATTGTTGCTTGTTACTCCGCGAGAGCGCGGTTCTTTTCGCCCGACGACGAAATCAGATAGGCTATCAGGTCGAGGATTTCTTCCTTTTCCAATACGTTGACCAGGCCGCTCGGCATGACCGAAATTGGGGACGGACGAGAAGACTCGATCGTCGTGCGTTCGATTGTAGACTGTGCAGTAGTGAGCGGATTGGTTTCGACGGTCAATTCCTTACCATTGACATGTAGCGCGCGGCCTGTCACGATTTTTCCCGAATCAAGAAAATAGGTAGTCTGCCGGTATTTGGGGTCGATCGTTTGCGAAGGGGCAACAATCGATTCCCAGATTTTACGGGCATCGTACCTGCGTCCCAAGTTGGTCAAATCAGGGCCAACATGAGCTCCCTCGTGACCAATGCGATGGCAGCGAAAGCAGTGTGTTTTTGTGACCGCCAAACGTCCTCGAGAAAGCGATCGTTCGCTTTCCTCTAACTGGTCCAAAGCGGGTAGCAGGTCATCCCACTTCCAATCTCGCACATGTGGGAGATTTTTTGGGCTGATCAGATGTTGTTCGTCGATTGCTGGTTGACGGGCCAATATTTCTTGCCATGGTTCCCGTTGTTCCTCGTCAAGCGTTTTCAAGAAGTCGTCACGGATCGCATCGATGGTTGCGTTCACCAGTTTACCACCGTAAAAATTCAACGCATGTTGTATCCAGTTTAGCATGCGTTGTTGTTGCTCTGCCGTCCAACCATCTTGGGCGTGCCGTAACGACATCCCGTGGTGGATTTGCTCCTGCTGCGTGGGTGCAGCTTCCATCCTGTCGAGCAACGTCGAGATGACGTTGGGTGCGTTAAGATAGACGAGCAATTCTCCTAGTTCCTGATTGATACGTACGTCTTCTCGAGGAAAAATCTTGTTCATGCGCACGGCAAGGTTGGCTTGAGTCGCCGTGTCGGGAGAACCATGCCGTATGAAACTGATTGCGTACAGTCGCAGCGCTATCAACAACGATCCATCATTGAGCTCGTCAAGTGCCAGACGATCCAAAGCTTTAAGGATTGCGACTTGCGGATTCTCTGCAGGTGAGCGCACCAGGGCCAATAGGGCATTTAGCTGAATTGTCACTTTGGTTTCCTGGAGAGCTTTCTCTTGCCACCATTCCACGTTTTGTCGTTCCAAGGCCACTCGAGCGGCAAATTGAATCCAACGATCTTGGCTGCCCAGATGGGGCCAAACAAAATCGACAGCAGCTGGGTCACTGGTCGTGTGAAAGTGTTCCAACTCATGGCGTAGTTGACGCGCTTGGGTGGCCTTTGCGTTGGCCACAGATGATTGACTCTTTCCTATATCTGGTTTCCATTCGTCTCCTACATAAGAAACACGGTACAGTCCCGATTGAGAGCCACGACCGCCGGTAATGAAATACAAGGATCCATCCTTTCCGAAAACCATATCGCAAACGTTGAGCGGGGCGCCCTCCAGGAAGACGTCATATTCGGCCGTATAGCTGGCACCACGAGGTGTTAAGTAAACCGCGAGGATGCGCCCATTTTGCCAATCGGCCATCAATAGTGCTGAGCGAAATTTGGCCGGAAATCGACTGGCGGTGGCAAAGATCATTCCTGTGGGCGAGCCGAGGCCCGTATCTAGAGTTGTCGGTAAACTATCTGCAAAATAGGACGGCCATTTGCCCGTTCCCCATCGCCAGCCGTATTCTCCTGCCGAAACGACGTGGTTCAAACGTGTTGGACGATACCATGGCAATCCCACATCCCATTCCATGTCGGAGTCGTATGTAAAAAGTTCCCCATTTTCGTTGAACACCAAGTCAAACTGATTGCGAAATCCTCCGGCGATAACTTCCCAGTGCTGTCCGTCGGCGTCCGTGCGTAAGATATGTCCGACGCGATGGTCCTCTCCCAAATCGTGTGGATTCGGCAACAGCCAATCATTTTGTGGATTGCGATATGGCGAGTTCTGTGAAACCTGTGGGGGAAACGAAACGTCGTTGCCATTGGCGATGTAAATCATGCCATCCGGCCCTAAAACGACTTGATTGGTGCCGTGACCATAACGGCTGCGGTAGTCCATTTTGCATAGTAACTGGACGTCGTCGAATTGGTCGTCGCCGTTTGTGTCCTGTAAACGGTAGTACCCATTGCTGTACGTTGCAGCAACGTACAGGCTGTTATGTGCCCACAACACACCCCGGCAATGCTTCAACGAATCGTTGATACGTTCGAACGATAATTGGTCCTGTCCGTCGAATGTGATTCGGGTTAGACCTTGCTTGTCAATTCCTAAAATCAAACGGCCTTGGTCGTCAAATGTCATGCTGATCCACGATCCCTGTTCAGCTGTCGCAGAGTGTAACAGTTCGACGTGGAAACCTGGTTGTGACTGAATCGAATCTGGCCGAGTGGCCTGTCCAGCCAACACGTTTGCGCAGACGACGAATGACAAGACGCAAAAAAGTGGTTTTAAAACCGGTTGGCTAAAATGTACGATCGCCTTCCAAGGCCGTCGATCTAGCGCTTGATTGGGGAGCGACGGCCTTATAGGGTCACCGAACCGAGGTGTAGAAATAGCTTTTATTCGTAGCATCGACATGATTTGGGTTCTTGAGGGAGTCGTTCGGTGGTGGAATGCACAATACATTATACATGTTGAAATAGAGATCTGATGGTGAAGGAGGGGCAGGTGGAGTGGCCACGTGATCTTCAACCACAGATCAAACGCATCGATCGGTCATCTCCGGGATTGTACCTTACTCGCCCGCGTGTCGCCTTTGATAGGATCGAAGCAGCATGACGCCGCGCTGCAAAAGAGTTCTGCCGGTTGGTTGCAGGCCAACGGTCATGTCTTCTTCACGACGATGCGTGTGTTGGTCCTTTCGACAATTTCGAAAAAAGACAAACAGATCAATGTCTACAACAGCGATGGAGCCCAGGGGCCCGCGAGCGTACCATCTACCGTCCACTCCCGAGACTGCATGGTGACCGAGTACGGTTCGTTGTTTCCAGTGATCTTCAGCTACAGACCGGAAGCCCACGCGGAGAGTCTTGACCAAGCTAAAAAGCCAGACAGCGAAGCCCACAACAACAAGAGCAATATGCAGCTGGCATGAGATTGCTCACTACCAACCCCAACTTTAGCATATTGCCGAGCAGGACATGCGCAACATCAAGGTCGTGAGAGTATCTCAGTAAACGATCGGAAAGAGCTCTGTAATCAGTGACTGCTGCAGAACCCCGAAGAAGATCCGTCAAGCAACCTTGACGTTTTCGGCACGCGGACCCTTGGGGCCACTTCCTACTTCATATTCGACCAGCTGACCCTCTTGGAGACTCTCGATGGAAACTTCGACGAGTGAAGAGTGGTGAAAGAAAATATCACCTTGATCACCCTCGATGAATCCAAAACCTTTGTCCGTGATCAGCTTTTTAATCGTACCCTGTGGCATCGCAACCATCCCCTACATCAAAAAAACGAACTATTAGAATCGGTGGGGCTGCTATTGGGCCCATAGGCGATGGCCACATCATTACCAATAAGGCAAAACCATTCGTGGTTAACTGCGGTCATCACTGTGGCCCGGTCACAGCCGGCATACCCAGCGATTTCGTCGAGTGACTTGGGGCCCACACTCCGAAAAATGTAGTCCCATATATCAATTCGCAACTCGTCCATGCATCGTTTCCTTGCGCCTTCCTGGTTTGCAATGTCAGCGATCCGATCAACCGGGCATGCCGAGCATTTTTACATAACTTGGACTTCTGCGATAGGTCAAACCCCCATCACGCCAGCAGGATTTGTCTTGTCAAATTGCTGGTTGAAAACATTTTGCGCCTTTTTTTAGTATGTAATTTGGCCCCTGGTTGCCGCCATCCCCACTCCAGTTCTAGCTGAAATAACGATAGTAAGTGTTTTTCTTGAGATTTCTCTTACGTGATGGCCGGAAGACACTTCATCAAATAGATCCTAATTTGGCAATCAAAAATCTCTTTCAATAACTGCGAACTTTTTTTGGAATATCCCCGTGACACGAGTTCTGTAGGGTTCATCAGGAAGTGGCTGTGTAGCCGATCCCACCATCAATGGAATGACTAAATGAACAAGTAAAAAGCTAATTGAGGTTGCGAAACTGGGGGCTTTACTCGATCCAGCCTCCACCCAATACATGGTCGTTCTGGTAACAAACGACGGCCTGACCCGGTGCCACTCCGTGTTGTGCGGAGTCAAACTCAACTTGGAAACTGTTGTTGTCAACTAGATGGACTGTTGCCGGTTCGGCTTTGCTGTTGTAGCGAATTTGGGCCAGACATGGAAAGCTACAGTCGGGTGGTTCGATGAGCCAATTACTGTTTTTTGCAGTTAGTTCTCGCCGAGCCAACTCGTTACGTGTGCCGATCACCACACGTCGCGATTCGGCTTCAATACGAATAACGAAGTGGGGTTCCCCCATGGCTACTCCAAGTCCCTTCCGTTGGCCCACGGTAAATCCTTCGATACCCGGATGTGTGCCAACGAGCGTGCCGTCCGTAGTCACGATTTCACCGGACATATCCGAATGACCTCGACGCTCTCTTATGAATTCGTCGTGCTTTCCTGTGACTACAAAACAGATTTCTTGGCTATCCCGCTTGTCGGCGACACCTAAACTGAGTTCGGTTGCCAGCTCGCGAATCTGAGGCTTGGTATAACTACCGACAGGTAGCAACATGCGGGACAGCAGCGATCGTGCAATACCGAATAGGACATACGACTGGTCTTTGGCATGATCGACACCACGACATATCGTCGTCGTACCATGGTTCGATTCTGTCACCAGTCGTGCATAGTGACCTGTCGCCACAAACTCGGCACCGATCGAATCGGCATAGTCGAACAATTTACCGAACTTAATCCAATGGTTGCACATCACGCACGGATTAGGGGTTCGACCTGCCGAGTATTCGTCGACAAAATAATCCATGATGCGGCCGAATTCCTGATTTAGGTTCAACGCGTAAAATGGAATTTCCAATCGATCGGCGACGCGTCGAGCGTCGTGTGCATCTGTCGCACTGCAGCAGCCTTGTTTGTGATCGAGTCGCTGGTTGAGGATAGAAAGTTGTTCGTTGGCAGGGGAATGAGTCGAGCATGCCACTGGCGATTCCGTGCCGTGCCTCATGAAAACCCCCACCACTTCATGTCCTTGCTCACGCAGAAGATGCGCGGCGACACTGCTATCGACACCTCCCGACATAGCCAAAACGACTCGCGACATAATGATTCACTTCACGATTTGTTGCAAAGACAAAAATTTTCTATTTCACGAAATGTAGTGCCCGCAAAAGGCAGACGCAAGGGATGGCTTATGGATTGTCCGCACGTACAAGGCTTGTTCCTAATCATGATCCCCATGCGCTAGCCACGATCCGCTAAGGGCAGTTCTAGGCGGGGTGGCTGGCCCGAAGATGGCGTCTACAACCTTCTTTGTTGTGACTTACAGTCCCCGGAAAGATCAATGACGACCACCAAAAAGAAGCTGCGAGTTGTCATTTTCGTGATGAGCGCCAACCGAACCTAGTAATCAGTATTATTCATATTCTTGACCCAAAATCGCCACCGATATCGTGACTTTTCCATCCAGCACTCTGCATCCAGTATCGACAATCGAGCACCACGCATCCGCTACAAACGTGTGCTTCGTTTGGCCCACAAGGACGCATTCCATTAACTAGGTACTGGGAAAACTTTCCCGATGATGGCACGTGTGGAATCAGAGGCAAAAATAATTTGACCTTTCAAGACTACCAATTCGATGGGCAGTTCGTGATCCAAGACTAGGTGTTCTGCGGCAGACTCTGTTGATGTCGGTAACTGCACGGCGACAAACGATGCTTGTTTGCCGGGTGCCAAGGAACCTAAGCTGTTTTCCACACCCAGTGCCATGGCGCCATCCATTGTTCCCATGCGAAGGATTTCCTTGGCTGATACCTGGGAATGGCGCTTGGCCACGCATCGCATTTCGGACAGCATTTGCAAATCAGGGTTCGAGGCGCGCGAATCCGTACCGAGAACAACGCGAATCTTGGCGTCGAGCAGCGTACGCAGAGGATACTCCGGGTGCTGGAAATAGGCGTGAGTCCGTGGGCAGTACACGACCGTCATGCGATTGCGCTGAGTCCCAATGAAATGCATTTCTTCCTCATCGAGGAAATTTCCATGAATGATCAATGTATGATTTGCTTGAGCCAATAAGTGCAAATAATCAAGGGGGCGAATTCCTGGCGTGAAGGCCTGGGGTTGCCACACGTTTCGCTCGACGAGTAACTCGTGCAGCGGTCCCGATTGACTCATTAACAATTGTATTTCTTCTCGAGTTTCTGCCAGATGCATGGCAACCGGAACTCCATGATCTGCCGAAAGTTGTGTCACTGTTGACACCAAATGTCGATGAGCCGTGTAGGGGGCATGCGGACTGAGGCCCGAAGGTGCGTCCGTGGTGGCATTCAGCTCTGTTGCCATTTGATGAGCCCGTTCGCATTGTTGCTGGACCCGCTCTGTCGACAAACCGATCAATTCATGAAAACACACGGTGTGCACGTGCGAGTTCTCGGCATGTCTCCGATTCAATGGATAGGTCACAATCTCACCCAGCGCAGCGGTGCCCACTGCAGCACTCTCTGCCAAGCCTTGACTCACCGCGATCTCCGAGGTTTCCGTTTGCTGTTCGCGGTACTTCAGCACGGCGCGAATCCAATCGCTAAACGGCATCCCTGGATAGCCAAGCGGTTGATCAAGTTGGCTGAATTCGAGATGTGTGTGGGTGTTAATAAAAGCCGGCAGAATTGCCATTGAGCCTAGATCAAGCACATCATCGTCGGGTGCTGCCTGACCCACATCGAGAATTTGCTCTCCGCGAACCGTCAACGTACCACCCGCAATCGGTGACTGTTCGACAGGGATGACAAACCGGGCTCTTAAGGATACCCGTTGCTGAAGCGGATTGGGCATGGATGGTGGAGCTGCAGGAGTCAAGAACAGCTACTAATCTTCAACGGTTGGAAGGCATTGCATGTCGCTTCCCAGGAGATACAACGCTCTGGGTAGGCCATCGTACGTGGTCTTGAAACTTATCAAGGCAGTATGGTTGGAACGCCAATACCGGATTCTCAGCCGAAGAAGCCTCAGCTGCAAGTGCCATCCACACATGTAGTGGCAGAAGTCAGCATGTTTCTACGTGCCATGACCCGTTGCTATTTTCGAATGTCCTTAGGCGCACCACCTTCGGCTTCAATCATGCTGCCCTCGGTGTCGACTTTGATGGCGGGCACGTTGGAAAAAATGGGCCGAGTGGCTGCAGCGTCCTCGACGATGACCTGTTTGGCCAGCACATTCGACAACTCGATGTTGCGGACATCTTTTCCGATGAATAGATTTGCTGGGTAATCCAGCCCCATGACATTGCTAATGCGGATTCCTGATCCGTTGATGACTCGAATTGCCTCCGGCGTCTCATGACTGTGTCGGCCAGTGTCGTAGTTCCACAGATTGTGGATGTCGATGGTCACGCCAGCCGCGTAAGAGTCCAGATAGATTCCTTTACTGCGAACTTCCAGAGTAATTTCCGAAAGCCGCACACATTGAATGCAACCTTCCAGCCGCACGGCCCAGTCGTCGAAAGGCGTGCCGTGTAGGCCTACGACGATATTCTCAATCGTGCTTGTATTGAACCGCGTCCCTTGGCGAGTCAATATCCAGAGACTTGGATGAAATTTTGTGTTGCGAATTTCTGAAAACATCATGAAGCCCGTATTCACAAAGCCGCATTCATCGCCCTCGAAACGACAATTCCGAATCGACATTTGATTGGCATCCACGCCCATCGTGTGAGCCCCGAATCGTTTGCCACGCGCTGTGAGGTTGCGTAATGTGACACCAGTACAGCGCCGTCGCAGGCCGTTCCGGACCTTGAAATCGATGGAACGCTCGAGCCACGGTCCGTTCCACCAGACGAAGGCCGAATCTGCCTCGCTGGCAATCATCGGTCGCATCGCCTCGTCACCCACCACAGTTACACTGGGACGCAATACGATGGGTCTCGTTGTGCGATAGAATCCGCTGGGAATAAAAACGCCCCCACCGTAACCGTGTCCCGGTTTGGGAGGCACGTCGGGCTTACCAAACCAGCGACCGCGATATTTGACGGTTACTGGAAACACACAAGCGTCGATGGCAGCCTGAATGGCATCGGTGTCGTCGTGCTTACCGTCTCCGACAGCACCCCAATCACGTACGTTGTTCCACGTGCCCAGAGGTGTTTGCTGATTCGATTGAGACTTAACTGGCGTTGACTTTGTACCTCGAGTTAACGTTATGACTTCCTTTTCAGAAAGCGTTCGGTTCCACATAGCGACGCATTCGATGTTACCGTGTAACGGCATGTTCGTGTCGTGTTCGCGATTACCCCCAATTGTCAGTGGCGCCATCGTCGGCTTCACGGATCCGGGAGCAATTCGAGTGGACTGTTGGACAACCAGTTCGCCAGTCGTTGTGTGATGTGCCCAGCCATGAATTTCACCAGTGTCCGCTTGGTAGCTAAAGCAGACATCCAGAAAAGTTCCCAGTGGGATATCGTTCAATGTCAGCAGATCGTCTTTGGTCGGGTGTGCGGCGAACGAAATGCTGGCCGCAGGTTCTCCTGCTCGATAGGTCACGGTGAAGCCTTGTTGAGAATCATAAGCACCTTTACCGACAAGAACCGTGTTGCGCGTGTTTCGATTTGAACACCGCAGCCAGATACTAAAGTCACCCTCGAAATCCAGATCATCATCGCGATCCGGGTCGGTGCTGACAAATTTTTTGACCCCGTCGCTGGCCCAGCCACGTCCATCGTTGTGAAAACCACCAAACTCCCAGACTTGTTCTCGATGATAGTAGTCATGTGTCGAAATGCCGTACACATGAGGTCTGACCTCGGGACCTTGGGCGGTCAGATCGAGCGAACTGCCGGCAGTGCCGTAGTTGCGATAGTCATTGATCTTTGCGAAACGCCACCAAGCCACCGCTTCGTCAAAAGCGGTACCTGTCCTTGATTTAGTATCGGACGTCGTCATTTTGTCGACGTGATAACGACCATCGTGAATGTCCATCGCTCGTGAGCCAATTTGCGCAGCCACAGCGTCCCATTGCTTTCGGTATGCTTCATCGAAGTCGATCTCGTCCAGGAAGCTGTATGGCGCAAGTCTCTCGGTGATGAAGGCAACGTCCGGTGGTACCGATTTGGGCTGGCCAGATATCCAGTAGAATTCTTTCGCGACGATTTCCGCCAGGGCGTCTGCGTTGGCTGGATCACGCATCCACGTTTGTGCCTGTTGGTATCCAGACAGGAATTTTTCGATCAGTTCGGGATTTTCGCGGATCAGACGCTGTTTTACGAAGAGTACGTGTCGCAGTTTGTGCGGAAGCTGCAAGTCCCGCCATGGAGTGTTCGTGACGATGGGTTGTGGTGTAAGCTCTTCGGCGACTTGAGCGATCGCTTCGACTGCCAATCCTCGGGCGCGCTCGAAGACAAATTCATCCATCCGGCACGCTCCAAAATCAGTTGCGCGTCGTCCATAGCGTTTGAAATTCTCGCGGATCTTGTAAAACAGGTCGTCTTCGTCGGCCACAAAATTTACGTTGATGTGGATGCCTTGATTGCTCCAGAAATCCATTTCACGAGCAACTACGGCGGGCAGATAGACCATGCGATCCGTCACGCCGATGGTGTAGTGATCTTGGGCGTAAACTTGAGTTCCCAAGGTGGCCAAGGTCAGGCAGTGTAGTACGAGTTTGCGCATGATTTGTGTTCGATAAGAGTTGATGAAGCGTTTAAGATTAGTTTGTTAGTAGTGTCTAAAACCCCTGCGGTGGCGTGCATTCGTAGCGGCAAGATTCCAGCTTCGCTTATTCGCCGTAGCGAAATTGACCCGGTCAACTTAGGGTGGGTCCACAAGCAAGCTGATGGTGATGACTAGAATACTAGTTCAACAGCGGCTTACTTTTCAATTTAAGAGTGGACCCATGAACGAGACACTGCATGAGCGTCGTTGGGAGGGGGCGTGTTCGGAATCGTCTATCTTACCAACGAACGTGGGAAAAAGACAAGTAACGCGTGTTGAGAATGTCAACGAATTGCCCCGACCTATGGCGGTTGACGACGGTTGGGTCAAAGTACTCGTGGCAACGCCAGCACTTACGCGCATGTAAGCTGATCTGCTCATGACAATAAGGACAGTGTTGGATCTTGCCCGAGATTACATCTTGGTAAGTTTGGCAGCTGGGTTACAGTCTTTGTAGACGAACCCACCATCGACTCGTAACACCGAGCCAGTAATGTAGTCGGCTGCATCGGAGCTTAAGAACGCGGCCGCTTGGCCAATGTCGGCCGACGTCCCGATCCGACCCCACGGTAATTTGCGGCCTTCTGATTGAATCTGTTCTTCAGTAAAGTCACGGCGTTCACCCGGAGTGTCGATCCAGCCGGGATTGATGACGTTGACATTGATACGATGCTCGAACAATTCGACAGCGATCGAGGCAGTCATGTGATTCAATCCAGCTTTGGCCGCATTATAAGAGATGGCTGGTAGATAAGGCATTTCGGCATGTACGCTAGAAATGAAGACGATCTTGCCGCCACCACCGCGTTCGACCATATGACGTGCCACTAATTGGGACATGTGAAATCCGGCGGTCAGCGTGCCTTTGATGTTTCGTTCGAATTCATCGGGATCAAAATCGAGGAATGGACAACGATGTCCATTGGCCGGATTGCTTACCAGGATGTCCAGCCGACCGGTAGCGTCCAGCGCACCTGATACCAAACTTTCACAATCGGCCCGTTCGAATGTATTGGCCTCCACAGGAATGGCCTTTCTGCCCAACGCTTCGATTTGTTGACATGTTTCCTGCAGATTGGTTCCACCAGGGCGACCGTTCACAACGACATCCGCACCACATCGCGCTAATTCAACTGCACAACCTTGGCCGATGCCTCGAGCCGCACCGGTAACGAGTGCGATTTTGCCTTCTAAATCGATAGACACAACGAAAGACCTCCCATGAACGAATGACAACACAGGCCGAACTGCACGACCGACTATTCATGTTGTAAGGCAACCGATCGGGGAACACAATCCGCGGGGGGAGCCCTGAAGAGAACGTACTTTCGCCGTGTTCTCAGGACGGTTCAGCTGCGATAAACCAACTTAACCTGGGATTCTTCAGAAGACACGAACCGTGTGGTTTCTGGTGAAGAGGATTTTAGGAAGTGATTTCATGTCGGCTCCAAGTCCTAGGATGCAAACCTAGCCAATGGCGCCACAAGAATAGGTTGTGAAACGTGGAGCAGACTTTTGGTGGCTTGGATGTCGCTCCGAGTTTATGGTGGAAGGTCCTGGAACGCATCCTAAGGGCTCCAGATGCAAGGAACCATTTCCGAGATCAATGCTTGGAAAAGTTATCCCGGTCCGCCTTCGCAGCAGGTCTCACAAATCGTGTGACAACGAGAACATTGTAACTTGGCACGAATCTCAATAAGCTCGCCACCACAAACCGGACAAGCCGGTCGTGGATTTGGTGGTTCGCGTTTCTCATTTTCGATCGGCATGAATTTCCCCCTTCACTCCTCAATCCTTAAGCTCCAGGTCGGCTAGATAGATCGCCGTGATGTTTTTTCCCGAATCGTCGGTTTCGTGACTGGAATACCAGGAGAGCAGGCCACGCGTTGGACTAAGTTCGACAAATCCTGGATACGAATTGTCACCGCCGCTCGGCAACGCAGCACATTCGTGCAGCTTCCCGTCTACAAGCCAGTAAAGCGTTGTCACAGGATGATCTTTGATGTTTTTGCGTCCACCGACCAGATAACGTTCGTTCCATTTGACGACCAATGGCCCACCAATGAAACAGTGTAGGTCGGTGCGCTCCCATGTTGTATACGGAGGCTTCGAGCGACAAAGCTGTGAGTTGTCGAGGGTATTCCTGGCCACTGCGAACACACTTCCGTCGGGCTCGAACAGAAAAGCGGTTTCATTTCCATGGGTTGTTTGAAACAGAGCTCTTGTGCGCCAGATCAGTCCATCGTCACTCTCTAGCATGGCCGATTCACAGTCAGACCGAATGTTGCGATGTGTCTCGGCAAATTCCCGTTTGCGACGGCCGCACAAGTAAGCCGTTCCGTCGAACGTAGCCGCTCTCCAGATGTAGTGGCCGTAGGTTCCCTCCAACATGATCGGCTCGGTCCAGGAATTTCCATCAGCGCTCCAGACTCCATAACCAAGGTGCTCGTTGAATCCATACTCCGCTGGCGAAGTGTCTCCGCAGTACCACGTGCTTGCGTAGGCGAATAATTTGTCTTTGAAGATCAGAAAGTGTGGATCTCGAACGTCCCGTGTCGGGACTCGGAAACGATGGACAAGCTTCCAGGTTTGAGCGTCCTCGCTTTCGAGGATGATGCCCGATGACGACGGATGCACCCCGTGTCCATCCGGACAACTGCGAAAACTAAGATAAAACTTGTCATGAAAACGAATCAAGTCAGTGAACGCGTTATGTTCCCCATTATGAAAAACGCGACGAACGTTGGTCACTCGAATCTCGGGCAGGTCCGGTTCCTTGGCACTCACGACGTTGAAAGTCAACAGGCAAGTTAGGATGAGAGAAATACATCTTCCCGTCATGTTCTTGTCCTCCATCTTTCTGTGTGGTCAAACCGTAGCAGGCAGAAACAGGGTCACCCAAACAGGATGACCCGTTCTTGAAACACAGCTTGATCATAACACCTTGCAGGGCAGCGTATCATATGATCCACGACTAGAGGCGTCCCTGTGATTTCCATTCGGCCTTCACTGCTTTGGCATGATTCAGTGTGGCTTCCCGGTTGACTTCGCATGTCGCCCCGTAAAATACGATCCCTATGGCTCGACGCAGCCTATCGGAACTGTTTTCGTCCGTCCGATGGATCGTGAGGCTGTGGTGTGCAATCATGTCGCCCGGATCGATCATGACAGCTTTCTCGCGATCACGATCTGCCTGGCCAAAGTCTGACACGCCTAACGAGAATCCAAATGAGCCACTCATAGCGTGCGGTCGCAATCCGTCCAAATGCGAACCAGTTATGTAACGCACACAACCGTTTTCGTTGTCGGCCCGATCGATCGCAAGCCAAAACGTCAGCGCATTATTCGGCGTCAGCTGAAAATAATGTCCGTCTTGGTGCGGCGGTGTAGCAGTCCCCACACGCGGCGCTTTGGCAAACAACTCAATGCCGCGCTGTTCGACAGCATCACCAAGTAGTTGTTGGGCTAATTCGGCGAGGGACTTGTCGTTCAGCAGATCACGAAAGAACGTGTCGTGCTGCTGCATCTTTTCCAGGCGAAAGAGCGAGTTGGGATCCGATTTGTCCTCGTACATTGTGGCAGACGTATCCAGTGTGGGGACCACTTCGCGAACGTAACGCTGTAAATTTTCTTCGAGTTCCTCCATCCGAGGCGGTGAAAAGAATTGTGGAAAAACACAAAATCCTTCCCGTTGAAAGTCTTCGACCTGTTGTTCGTACAAAGTAGCTCTCCTGTCAGGTAAAGTATGCGGCCTAGCGCCTACACTCAATTTAGATCACTCACGACCCTGATGCAATTCCCACAACAGGTCCACCGCCGTATCGATAATGCGGTTGGCACTGCCCTTCGCCGGTGCCAGTCGTACTCCTCCAAAATAAAGCATCTTCCAAAAAGAATCGGTTTCGTAACCACCCCGATCGATCTCGGCATCGTCGCCTAGATATCCAAACTGTCCGTTCGAGTCGCCGCAGACCAATAGGTGCGAAAAAGGGGCTCGCTGTCGTATCGTACGACCTGTGGCGGTGAAGTTTTCGCCATGTAAGATGGTTGCCGCCACATCTCCGATGCGCACGGCACCCACGGTAAATTCAATTTTCTCAGGCACGGATTCACCGGCGTCCAGTATCCTTAATATTTCTTGAAGGTAATCAATTTGCACCTGGACCGTTGCTGCTTTGTTTGCGGGTGCGAATTGTTCTGGAAGATTAACTCCGGCGAACCAAGTCGCTGTCGGGTCAGTTTCTAAGTCATCAATAAACGATCGCCGGATTGCCAATTCGGATTCGGCTTCCTCTCTTGTGTACATAGGACGGCACTGGATATCAATCGTCCGGAATGCTGTAGCGAGTGGTGTTGCACGGACAGACGTAAGCGTAGGCAGTGCCGCCACGGCTGCCTTTCCCAGACGCTTACCGGTGGCACGCGCCTGTGCCGGTGTGCCGAAAATGTGATGACAGTTCACGTCGCCACACAAGCCTTGCACAAACATGGCGGGTACATCTCCCAGTGCCGCTTCGATTTCGCTGCGTGCCGTCCCAACCCAGTCAGGCGAGACCCACTTGTCATTGATCATCGTGGCAGGATGAGCACAGAAGTTAAAAATGGCACCGAGCGGGCGGTTGTCTGTGCCCTCGAACACGACCAATCCGATGGTCGGGTCATAGAACTTTCCACTTTGTAACGCCTCGTTGTGGTCTCGGCTGAATTTGACACCGCCGTTGGGCATCGGGGAACGTCGGTTGTAACTGATTGAGTCACAGTAACCTTGCCCGCTGCGCAACCGGACTGGTTGCAATGAAGCGATGGCTTTTCGCGCTGCGTTGAGGCAGTGGCCGATAAACGTCTCACGTTCCTGACGGCAGAATGCGGCGTCGAAAAGACCTCGTACGGTGACACTCGAGCCGCCAGGCATATCGGATCCGGGCAACGTTGGGCTCGAGTGTGTTTGACTCGTTGACCAGATGATTTGTTCGGTGGTCAGCCCGAGCTCATCTGCCAGCTCCATCCGAATTGCCTGCACTTCGGGTATGGAGTTGCCACACAGATCGAGCCCGAACCAAAGGACGAAGCGGTCTGATTCTCGCAATGCCAGGCAGCGCGCCAACAGCGGCTGATCGATTTCGGTCATCACCGGGGTGGTACCCCAAGCACCGTACGTGGGGTGAATGGACGGTGTGATATCAAAACCAACGATGCTGGCTTGTAAGTTAGACATGAATGATTGAGGTGTGGTTGTTGACGTTCACAAGTGTGCTTCAATCGAGTCTGCCAGCTTTGTGAAGCGCCACCAAGGCGTATGCTGTGGCGCTATACGTCATGAAGTGGTAGTTGTCTGTGTTTAATGAACGGGTCCACCAGCGCCCGGATTCGCGTTGGTTTGCCAGCAGCCAATCGGTTCCGCGAACAATCCGTTCGTCCTGGGCATTCACGCCAGCATCGATCAGAACAAGAGTCACCAGTCCCGTCATATGGGCATCGCTCGGTGGATCTTCGAAATCGGCTTCCGTTAACCAGCCTCTTGGCCTACTTGCTGCGGACCAATTTTCCAAAGTATAAAAATCGAGTGTCGACCAGCCGCCATCTTTGTTCTGGAGATTCCACACGATCTCAATGAAGGCTTCCTGCTCTTCATCAGAGAGTAACGAAGGCACACGCGTGGCTGTCCACAAGCGGAGAAGCCGTTCGTAGTCGTGACCCGGATCCGTTGTACGAAGATAGTTCAGAGCACTTTGGAATTTCTCCTTTTCTTCATCGCTGGCAATCTGGTCAAGCCAACCGTGAGCGGTGGCTGCGGCCATGACCGCTACGGTCGTCCCCTGAAACATACTGGATTCAAAAGGAGGCCAACAATCGATATTGCTCCAGCTGCCGTCAGCAGCTTGGAATTCAAACATAAGAGATAGTGCCCTGTGGCTCTCGTCTGAAAGACTTCCCCTGAGGTATTTGTCCCATTCGACGAGTCCCCGAGTG
This sequence comes from Pirellulaceae bacterium, assembly GCA_022448645.1. Next base: position 87,750 of record JAKVBZ010000006.1, on the reverse strand, counting down.
ATGACGGCGATTTGCGTGGGACGAATTCCCTTTTTAAGGTCCTGTCGCTCATCACCTTCCAACGTGTCAAAGCTGTCAAGCACATGAATGAAGTGCTCTCTCACTTCTGTCGCTGGTTCTCCAAGAACCGGTGTTAAGGAAGGGCGCTCTAAGCCGTAGGTACCATTCGTGTGGCAGGTGACACATTTGTGTTCTGCCCACCAGAAGAGAGCGCCGTCCTTGAGGTATGAATCAGCTTTTTCGGCCGAAAACTCTGTCGTCTCTTCATCGGCACTGGCGGCTGCTATGGTGTCACCCGTCTCACTATTCTCGTATTGAGGATTTTTCGGAGATTCCACTTCTTCGCCCAACAGCGACCAATTTGCACCAATCGTCAGTGCAGTGGCAGTCAAGATGCGTGCAAGATGTTTCATACTGAGATCTCCACATCAGTTCGATGTTGAACGGATTTCCTGGTAAAGTTACTCCACGATTTCCAAATCGGCCAAATAGATTGCCGTCATCGGTTTTCCCGAATCGTCCTTTTCGTGAGTGGAGTACCACGACAACAGTCCTCGAGTCGGGCTGAGTTCGATAAAGCCCGGATAGGAGTTGTCACCACCACTGGGCAATGCGGCACATTCGATCAGTTTACCATCTACCAGCCAGTAAAGTGTCGTCACAGGACGCGGACCTGTGGGCTTTTGTCCATCGACTTGAAACGCGCCGCCCCATCTTGGTCCGGACGTATTTCGCCCACCCACAAGATAGTGACCGCCCCATTTGACCAACAGGGGACCGCCGATAAACCGGTCCAGATCGCTGCGTTCCCATTGGGAATACGGAGGTTTAGATTGGCAAAGCTGTGATTTCTCCATGGTGTAACGAGACACTGCCAAAATGCTACCATCGGGCTCGAACAGAAATGCCGTCTCATTTCCGAGGGTCGTTTGAAAAATAGCTCGAGTCCGCCAGACGAACCCATCGTCACTCTCCAACATCACGGACTCGCAGTCGGAACGAATATTGCGTGACGTCTCTGTAAATTCATGCTTGCGTCGGCCACACATGTAGGCGGTGCCATTGTGCGTAGTCGTGCGTCCGACGAAGTGCCCGTAGGTGCCCTCCAGCATGAACGGATCACTCCAAGTGCTGCCGTCCTTGCTCCGACACCCATAGCCGAGGTGCTTGTTGAATCCATATTCTTCAGGTGGAGTTGGCTTGTCTCCGCAATACCACGCACTGACATTGACGAACAGGGTGTCGTGAAGGACTAAAAAGTGCGGATCGCGGAGATCTCGTTTCGGCACACGAAAGTGGTGGACCTTTTTCCATGTCTGGCCGTCTTCGCTTTCCAGGATGATGTTCGACGATGTGGGATAGATCATGTGCCCATCGGGACAACTGCGAAAAGCCAGATAAAATCGATCGCGAAACCGAATCATGTGAGTGAACGCGTTGTGTTCGCCGTTGTGAAAAACACGGCGGACGTTGGTCACGCGAACTTCTGGCACTTGAGGCTCTTTGGCGCACGCGATAGTGGCGACATACATGGATGCGAGGACGGAAAGCATCTGTCGGCATTTCATCTTTTTGTTCTTTCTGTTTCAACCAACATGCATTCACTGTTTGTGGCGGCCTTGGTTGGAGGAATGGTTTCAACGAGTGGTGTGTCCATGGGCAGTACCCGACGATGAACATTTTTCGCACGGGCTCCCAGTCTGCGTGGCAAATACTCGGGCCAGGGGACCAAGCCACATCGCTTCTTGTCCTGTTGCTTTACGAAGGACAGGCCCGCAGCCCGTCCCGAGTGATTAGCTCAGTCCGGCAGTCCCCATGACGATGTCGTTTGCCATGCTGCACGCGCAACTTCACTGCTCGGTCAGCGCTGTTAAAGCGGCCAACACTTGAATCCGCGCCTCGTCCGCCAGTGTACGGTCCACATTCGGACGATGCCATTTTTTTTCACCAGCAGCCGCTTCACAAACACTGACTGGCAGGCTTTCCAAAAGTTGCCCCGCCAGATCCACCTCGGTCCCTGCCCTGCCCTGTGCCGCCGCCTCTTTGATCGCCTGTTGTAACATCACGAAATACTCGTAGTCCTCGACACCTTCTCGCATCGCCTCCAAGTGTTTGCTAGTTGTTACCGAGTCCTTCGTGAGAAACAAAGGCGAGTAGGGACGTCCTGAAGCCAGGTACTCGTTCCAAGATGAGACACCGGCCGTATCGGTAAGCGACCAAAAGAACATCGTCGTGGCTTCATAGCGCCAACTTGTCCACGCCATCAGCCGGTAATAGGCATACGGATCCATGATGCGTACTGGGCCGTCCGCATTGTAGAACTGTAATTCGATTCCATTGTCTCGCTTCTGCTCGTAGTAGTCCCGATAAGCCTGTCCCGCCTGTGGAGGTCTAATAGGTCGCGACGTATTCAAGAAGATTCCGCTATGCGGGCACAGCACATGGCACGCGTCGATCATTGCTTCGCTCGCATGATTCATGTCCAGGTGGTTTGGATTTTCCCAGACACGGATCCCCGTCTTCGCAGCGCGAATGGCTTTGGCCCAACCCAGAATACGATCGTCATGTGGCGGATTTTCGTCAGGTTCATCCACCAGTTCTAGCGCAAACTGTTCTGGCTGCAACCCTTTGGCCCTGACATGTTCTGCCCAAAAAGTGACCCACTGCTTGACCGCCAAAGTGAATTCCGGTGTACCCTTGATCCATGACTCGGAATATTTTTTGTCTCCTGGATACGCAAACCGATCGCCCACTTTTGCGAATATGAAGTATTGGGCCGCATCCGGCCATGCTTCGAGCCATGCATCGAACATCGTAGTGTCGGGCGGTGCGGTCATCTTTCCCCGCGCATCATAAGTGCCTCGCGGCAGTAACCACGGTCCTCCCCACGGCGAATCTACAAGACGTTCACGAAGATGCTGAATGATGAGCGAGTAAGTCTTTTCCGTGATCATTGGAAAATGACCGAGCCGATCCGTATAGTCCCATCCTCCCAGATGAAGCGACTGCTTTTCGGGGAAATCGAGCGGATAGAGATGCATTCGCAAGGGAAACTGGAACTCCCCGGCAGTAGATTCTACGATGACCTCACCTTCATAGGCGTCCGGGGCAATATGCACGGGATGGAACGTCAACCATATTTGCCGAGTCATTCCGGACGGCACGGTCATCGTGTAAAGATTGTCTTCGACCTGAATTTCCGACAAAGCGGTTGCCACAGGCACTCCCTCTGCGGTGTCGGTCCATTGCACCTCGTGAACCGTTACATACTCTGGATTGTCGCCACCGGGCAGCCGGCTCAAACGAAACGACACCTGTTCGGAATGATCATTAGAGTTGCTGACATTGAATGCAGCCGCGCGATATTCCTTGCGCATCAGGTGAACTTCGACTGCGGGTGGCGCTGAGGTGTTTGGGGTTCCGATCAGTGGAAGCGGATCCCACAAATTAGATTGCCAGAATGTCAACGGTCCAAAATCTTGTGCACGCCACAGCCACGCTTGAGTCCGCAACACGCGTTGGTGCCAGGCGTTCAAAGGCAACACGGCTTTGAAATCATCTGTGTAATCGTTGCTCGCAGGTCCCAGCTCCGCTTCCACAGCTGCCAATTCTGCCAGCACCTTCCGCTTGGTCACGGCTGGAATGTGTGCCTCCTCGGCAGCTGTTTTCAAAGCCTCTATGTCTTTTTGCAGGCGTGTGTGAATTCCAGATTGGATGGCCAGATGGCGTGCAAAGGCCTTCGCATTATCGGATACAAAGGCCGAGCCCGGCAGTGGCTCATTCACCCACTCTGGCTCACCCGCATAGATTTCAATCTCGTCCAAGAATGTGAATGGTTGACTTTGCACTGCCAGACGGACATAGCGACCGTGGGTCCTCAACTGATCTGTCCAGTACCAGTGTGTGGCGTACTTCTCGGTTGACGGCGTGTTGCGTTTGGCACTCAACCCCACCAATTCGCCGATCTCATGAAACGCCTTGTCCTCATCGGCGGTCAAGACACGGATCTCTTGTGGCCAATTCACACCAGCACGCCCCGCTGCTGTGTGTAATGCGATTCCCCGAATCGGTTTCACCGCGCCGAGATCGAGCGTCAAGATCACACGTTCTTTATCCTGCCAACCCACTGTCGAGCGATGTGTCCACAGGCTCTCTTCTGTTTCAAGGAAATCTCCGTCTGTCAATTGTGTGGTGTCGTCGTTGTCCGTGCAGTATTCGTACTGTGGCACAGGCTCCATGTGATAGCTTGCTCCGAGCGCAATGTTCTTGCTGGGACGGACGGCTGTGTCCTCAGCGTGAGTTTGCCCGCTTATTAGCAATGCCATGACCGTCACGGTCCATTTCATATTTTGGCCTTTCTAAATGGATGAAAAATATGAGGAGACAGACGCCTTTACGGAGGATGGGTCTATGCAGGGGGGATTGGCTGCTGATGTTTACACGGAAGGTTGGGAGGGATTCTCCCCCAACCACCCGGTATCACGATGACGCCGGTATCAGGATCAGGGCGTGTACGTGCATCATGGGAACCGAAATGAATACACATCAGCGTCTTTAACCTCGAACCGTACCCGCACGGGCCTTCCGGTGAAAGGACCATTCGCGTCTCCCCGCCAGGATATCTGCTGCGCGATCTCGTCACCCTGTAACGGGTCGCAGTCGTCTGCGGAGAAATTGGCCAGTGGCTGGCCGTGAACGTCCTGTATCTCCACACGCACCTGGCCGCCAGGGCGGGCCAGATAGTTGATCTCGAGTTTGCCGCCGCCGACGTTCAAGGGCTTCGTGGTTAACTGACCTCCCTCTTTACCGCCGCGCAGTGCCACGAATCCGTCAGCGCGGAAGGTGAAACGTCGCAAACGGGTGGGGGTGCGGGAAAGATAATTTTCAGATGCATACACCGAGTATTCTCGGTCGTTACCGGGTAACGTGAGCAGGCCCCAAGCCATATAGTTGCTGCGATTTCCAGACCGATCCTCGGGTGCCTCCTCCGAAATCACCGGCTTAGCCCAACGCCGGAACGTCTGGCCGTCGCGGCTGGACATGAAGATCGGTTCGACACGGTTGTTTTCTTCGGGAAGCAGCCGAGTGGGAAATCCAATCAGGATGTGCGGGGCGCGAGGGCAGTTCCTGACAGCGTTCGTGTACAACTGCTGCGGACCAATGTCGTCGTCGAACTTGAGCAGTTCCGGTTTGGTCCAACTCGTCCAATTCAAAAAATTCTTCGACGCCGTACCAGTCATGATCGACCGGTACCCTGGGCGAGCCGCGAAGCCACCAATGATCAGGTCTCCTTCTGGAGGCTGATAAAAGCGTACACGATGGAATTCCCGGTACAGTCCGGCATACGGATCCCAGAAGGCGGAATTTTGTGAATCGAAGTCGCCTCTGGTGATCAGGGGTCCGTCGCTGATGGTCCAATGAATGCCATCAGGCGATTTGTACGAGAAGACAGTCATTTCACCCTGTGCTGCATAATAGGGCGTGCCGTCCCGGTGTACCTGCCCGAGAGCTTTGTACAGCTCCTCAGGTGGACAGTTCGGATTAGCGTCCTTGAAAGGGGTAAAGCTGCCGGTGCCGGCGCCGTCAAAAACAATGTTGTTTTCTTTGGAACCGTCGAATTCGTAGAGCCCCAAATTCGGTTTGGTCCAATGGATGCCATCTTGACTCTCGGCATAACAGGTGACCTGACGGTGAACCTGTTTGCGGGTGTCAAGGTCATACTTCGAGCCGCGGTAGTACATGCGAAAGACTGGCTCGCCTTCAGCATTCGTGTCGGCAAACACTGTGTAGTAAGCACAGGTGTTTCCCTCCCAAGGCTTGTCGGTCACCACGGCTAATTGCTGTGGCTCGGGTTGTTGCAGCTCCAGCCGCGCGTCACCCTCGATCACGTCGATCACATGATTGTCTATAAATAGTTCGCGCTGTGAGCCGATGTCGACCGTCTCGTCGGCCACACCTTCCCTGATCGGAGCGGTGTTAAAAATACTTGTGACCAGGCAGCATACAGAAAGCATTTTTGTGAAAGTCCAAAGCCAACGTTTTTTCGGTAATACCATGATTCTTCCTTTGAATTGATGTTTGTTGTTCGTGTGATGTTGCGCGGTCCTAAGTTACTTTGTATTACGCCAACCAGACTTTGCACGATTCTAACTTAGAGGTCATTTTTTTCCACGACCTCGCCACCTCGACGAGTTCCCATGGCAAAATGAACATCCGCATCGATGGTAAAACCGAGTGCCCTCACGGACCCATCCGCGAACATCATATGCCACACACCTGGGTGTGCGCTACCCCAGTTCTCCCACAGAATTGCCACGGGATCATCGGGAAATGGCAAGAACATGGCAGAGCGGTTCGAGTCGCCTCCCGAATAAGCGCCTTCCATGTCGCCATAGTCGACACTGGGGTTCGACTGATCATCGGGCGGTTGGCCGTTCCAACCCCAGTAAGCTTGAGGCCGGACACTTTTTTCACCTACCATGTAAGTGTTGCTGCTGCCGTCCAGGACCTGAGACAGTTTAACCTCGCTGCGCATGAAAACCACACCATCGAAATGGTTCTCTGGAGGCCATCCGCTGTATGTTTCGTGGTTGTCGTAATTGGCAGTTCGTACGGAACCACCGAACGCCACGCTGACAGAGCCTACACAACCGGCGTAGTCGCAGCGGTTTAGCGGTCCACCAGCATGGTCCCAGTTGAGCGTGTTGTAATCCCTTGCAACGGGATAAGCAGCTGGCGGCCGGCGCGTGGGACAGTAAAACAAACCCACAGGCGCTTCCATGACCTCGCGTATTCGTTTTTGCTTGACGGCCAAAACGGGCCACTGTGGCGGTGTACCGAACGCTGCCTTTTCGAACAGCGCTTGTTGTTCGATAAACGGTAGAATCGAAAAGGGCCAGCCGGCCGGCTGTGAACGGCCAAATCCCATGTCGGGATCTCCCCCCCAGTTACTACCCCAACCACCACTGGGAAAAAAGCCGAATGTATCGTGGTGATTGTGACAAGCCAGGCCCAGATTGCGGAGATTGTTGCTGCACTGCGTCCGCCGGGCCGCTTCGCGTGCAGACTGAACGGCTGGCAGCAACAGGGCGATCAGGATCGCAATGATCGCGATGACCACCAGCAATTCGACGAGGGTAAAGGCGGTGTGACGCCGACTCATATCCTTGAACCTTTCAGCTGGGTGGTAGTTTTTTACGGTGCTGATGATATCACGGCGTGCTTCCGTCGTCCAAGGTCTAAGCGATTCGACGGCTAATCGCTTTGGGCCCCTGGCCCGAGCATAAAACCAAAGGCAGCCAGTAACCCACCAGAATTCTCATTCCTACACCCAGCCCGAGCATGCGTGCACGTGACGGGCCGGGGTCTTATTCTATTATTCTTACCATACGTTTTTGGTGACGTGTGCTACCGGAAAAAAACTTAGGCTCCGATACGCAACCACCCGGCTCGAGGATCGAGCCGGGTGGTGCGATTAAATCCTATCGTCGTCGACGATGGTTATTAAGTTTTTAGGCTATGCAATTCGTCGTCGAGCGAAGGCCAACAGGCTGCCGATTCCCATCAGCAACAGTGCCACTGTGGTCGGTTCCGGGATGGCATCAATACGAGCGAGACCACCAGTCGCCGAGTTCATACCGAAGTTTAATCCGTCGATGGCTCCTTTGCCATTTTGGAAGGGGTACGTATTCACGATCGTTCCATTCATCGTAATCACAGGTTCGCTACCAGCACCCGTTTGAGTGGATTGTGTCAGGGAGACGTCCACCCAAGTGTCTGCGCAACCCGAGCACACATTAGCGAGGTATTGGTATGAACCCTGATGATATGAGGCTACTACGTCGTTAGCATTAGCTCCTAGCGAACCCCAGTTTCCAGTCATTAGATACATATGACGAGCGCTTACTTCACAACATTCCGAAGGGGTGTTACCGCCCTGCGAAAACGCCACCCGTGTAGCACTACCCTTGTCTCCATTGGAAGGAAGGTACACGGCAAAATCGGCCGTGACAGTACCAGAACTTTGACTGGCAAATCTCGCTGAGATTTCTCCGTCTAAGACACCCTCAGCTCGTCGTATTTCCAGGTATTTACTTCCCTGGTTTGCCCCTGCACTTGATTCGACAGTGGTGAGATCGTCCCGAGAGAAAGCATCCCAACCGCTCGGTTTTTCACCGACTGTGCCACTTTCGAAATTGTCCGACCAAATCGTCGATCCGTCATTCGTGATAGTCAACGCCCACGCGCCTTGAACTGTTAGCAATAGACATGCACAACAGACCAATAATTTCTTCAACATTTGCTTGCTCCTTGAAGTTTAAAGGATTGGAAATTACAACGTTAAATAAAAAAACCACCATTTACACACAGTGAATTTTCACTGCTTGCTAATGGTGGTTCTTGTGACTTCCGACTTGGATCTTTGGCATTTGCGTTACCTCCGTAACAATGGCGACAGATTTGATTAACTAAAAGCGTCGTGGCGATTGAAAACAATCTACCGGAACATCTTTTAGTGTAATAGGGTAAATAGGCTTGTCAACTCGCAGGCTATTATATACGTGCCGCGAGCAAAATGTTGGTGATTTGTCCTAGTTGGCGTCGTTGCTTTTTCAGTTGTAAATCCAGTCACCACAATGGGTTCACAAATTTTCCGGTTGTCCCCATGGCTGCCTGAACACTGATGTTTCAGCAGCACAGCAGCGAACTGGATTCATGGTCACCGATTGCTTTGTCCCCAGGTTACCAGCGGAAAAACCGAACTCCCGCTAAAGTGCCAAGCAGTAACAGTAATATTGAGGATGGCTCGGGAACCTGTCCGGGCCCATTGCCATAACCGCTAGGTGCAAAATTGGAAGACAGACTGTTGAAATCGGTGATGTCGACGTTGCCATCTCCGTTGAAATCGGCTGTCATCCAATCGTTTGTGTTAGCTCCGCTTGGATCAAAGTTAGTGGAAAGCGTATTGAAGTCGGTGATGTCGACATCCTTGTCACCATCGGCGTCACCTGCTGCAGCTTGAAAAGCACCCAAGGTGACATTCGTGGCGTTGTAGGCCACATCGTAGAAAAGACCATTACCTTGGTGTCGACCATCGATCGTGGCAAAGGTTCCACCTACGCTGGCTGCGGTGACGATCACGAATTGATCGCCGATTGCGCCTGCCGTTGCGCCCACGCCTGGTGTAAACCCACTATCGGTCTGGATATCAAGTGTGCCATCCAGAGTTGCGTTGCCGTTCACAGCTAGTTGATCGTGTCCGTTTTCCCCTGTCGCAGTACCGGTTAACTCAATCTCCAACGTACCGCTGGCGCCCTGCGTGTAATCTCCTGAAATGGTGAGGATGCCCGGGCTGTTACCAGGGGCCAGCGTTCCACTGGCGTTATCGACACTGCCACCGACGGTACCGCCGCCGCTGATGATGCCTTCGCTGTTGACCACGGTACCACCGCCCGTGTTGAGCGTGTTACTGATTACCATCGAGCCGCCGCCAGTTTTAGTGAGCGTATTGCCGTTCAAGCTGATGCGGTTAACGAATTCCAGCGACGAACCACTGGAAACACTGACTGTTGTACTTTTCTGTAAACCAACCCGTACTTGAAACTGGTGATTACCGCTGGCCACATGAATCGTTGGCGCAGTCGTCAAAGAATCAGCTCTAAGATTGACGCTGCCAGAGCCGCTGATGATATACGGATGCGTTGGCTGGTCAAATTGAATCTTGTTCACCGACACGTCGGTAAAAGTCACCACATTGGTCGGTCCGGTGGCCGAACTATCGAAAAAGGCGGTGTGTTCAGGCGAACGCGGTGGTGCGCCAAGCTGCGGCGACCAGTTAGCCGTTTTATTCCAATCACCGACTGTACCGCCGGACCAAGTGAAAGAGGTAGGAGTCGGTGCGGTGTTGGCGGCGTCGATATAAACTTTGCCACCATCTTTGGAGTTCATACCGAAATTCATACCGTCGATGGTAGGGACCCCACCTCCCTGAGGACCACCCGCGGATGGTGTGGCGTTGGGTATGGCACCGATTTCCTCACCATTGAGCGTGAACTGAGGCGTGCCACCCTCGACGTCCACTGAAACCGAAACCGTGATCCACTGGCCTGCGCAGCCATTGCAAACCCCATCGGTCGTCGTCCCCGGGACGAAGTCATAATGACTTCCGTTATAAAAGCCAACCACCACGTCGTCATCGGCAATTCCAAGTGCCGGTAGGTTTAATTGTGACACAGTACTCAGCCAGGACCCGGTCATTAAATAATGATGGCGGCCGTTTACATCACAACATTCCGAAGGCCTGGGACCTTCGTTCGTAAACGTCACTCGCGTCGCACTGCCGGGGGTCGCACCAGGATTCTCAAGCAGTTGCGCGGCAAACGTGGCCGTGAGGGTACCACTCGTCTGATCAGGAAATCGCGCGAAGATTTCTCCGTCTAAGACTCCATTTTCCCTTTCGATGCCCAAGTAATTTCCAACTCTTGACTCTACTGTTGAGGAAACGCTATCGTCCTCGACGTCCGTCAGGGAATAGAGATCCTCGTTCGTCGTGAATGGCTGCCATTCCTCGCCTGTGTCACCGCCACCGATTGTCGGTAGTGAGCCGACTGTATCGCTTTCAAAATCGTCGAAGAAAATCGTGGTGCCGTCGTTCTTGATCTCCAATCCCCACGCCGTTACAACGGACCACATGCTCAGACAGATCGTAACTGCAGAAAGAAACAAATACCTCGTGACCATCTGACGATTCATTCTCGCGTCTCCGTTTAACTTAGTCTGTTGAGTTCAGGAACGGGAATATTATCTATTGTTTGGAAACATCGCCTAAGGATGTCAATTTGTGAAGGTGCAGTATCACCGACTGTTGACTTGTGGGTTTCCTCATGAATGGCCTTTCACTAGACCAATAGCTTGCGTGAGTGTCAGGAGCGAAAACTTATCAAATCCTGTCCGGAATGATATCTCCTGATAGAGCATAGTAAACCACTACCCAAGCCCTTAACTGTAGTGTACACAGAAAGTTGTGTGACGCAATGACTTTTAGCGTATCGTTCGGTTTTGCTACGGAATTCGAGTTCCGTCGAGTTCTTTTGTTCCTTGCGATTGCCGAGCGTGTTTGAACGTAATTTGTTGTCGTCCTTGAAGTTATATGGTTGTTTCGCGGTAACCACGGATTCGATCTCATGGCTCACCCAATGAAGCTAATATGGTTCATGTGGACGATGCTGCCGGTCTTGCTGACTGGCTGCCATCGAGGTCCCGGAGTCAAAATCCCAGCGTACGATCCGCAACAAGCGGCGCAGCAAGCAGTTGAGACGATGGATAGTAACAGTGACCAGTTACTGAGCCGCGACGAACTCGCGGCCAGCCCCGGTTTGTTATCCAATCTGGCGAGCATTGATCAAGATGCGGATCAGCAGCTCTCTGCCGCCGAAATTGAGCAGCGTGTCGCCCGGTATACTGACATGGGAGTTGGAGCCATGTCCGTACAATGTTTGGTGTATTGGAGTGGACAGCCGCTGGTCGGTGCGGAGATCTCTTTTGTTCCGGAAACGTTCATGACGGATACAGTCAAACTCGGCAAAGGTAGAACTCGCAATGACGGTAGTGCGGCGCTTGTCACCGAAGATCGTGTTCCCGGATTGAGCCCTGGTCTGTATCGCGTTGTGATCTCGAAAATGCAGAGCGGACAGGAAACCATCCCAGCTCGCTACAATACGGCGACCGAACTGGGATATGAGGTGACACTGGATTCCACGAATGCCCGGTTTGACCTCGAATGATGTGGGCTCGGATCCGTTCAGAAACGTTGCTCGTTCTGAACCGTCAAGAAGTCGTATCGGTGGACGGTCACGATCTTACCTGTCCTCGCTCTGCACAAGATCTATCCTGTTCTTGTCCCATCGTTTGTGCTGTTGGACAAAGTATTGCAAGGCAAATCACTTAGGAATCGAGTGACAAAGCCGAGATTTGCCAAATTTGTTGACGTTTTTAACCAGGATAGTTCATAATAAACCATGAAACGGTGTTTGCTGTCCTGCGAGCGCATGCCGTTTCTGTCAGTGACCATACTTGTTGTTGATTTCCGTAATGGATGTTTCTGGGGGGCAAACATCTGTCGACTGACACGAGATGGTGGCGCAACGGTATTCAAGCAGGCGACGACAGTGTCAATCGGTCCAGATTGTAGGCAGCAGAAAGGCAATCACGCATGTCGTGGTTTTCTTATATCGGGAACAGCGACTGCGATCGGGGGCGTCGATCATGGCGCTCTCAGCGAGTTTCTTCCTCTGATCGGTGTGCGCACCTGCTGGCCACTCAGGGAACTCGCTTTCCCTTAGGTGTCGAGGTCTTAGAGTCCAGGCTGTTGTTGGCTTTTTCTGCTGGACCAGTGTTGCATGGTAGTCAGGCGGCTTGGGTCGATTACGACAACGATGGCTGGACTGATGTCAGCACTGATTACTTCCTGTACAAGAATAACGGGGATGGTACGTTTACCCAGTTGGATGGTTTAGGCACAGGAATCTGGGGTGACTACGACAATGATGGCTACGAGGATTTATTCAGTTGGGGAGATCCCCATGGTGCTGGCCTCAAGCTTTGGCACAACAACAATGGAAACGGGTTTAGCGATGTTACGTCCCTGGTACCAACGTATCCAGAAAACTTTATCAGTCGCGGAGCTGCTTGGGGCGATTTCAATGGCGACGCTTATTTGGATCTGTACATCGGGGGCTATGAAGGTTCGGGTTACTACGCGGACAGTCTTCTCATCAATAATGCTGGCCAGTCTTTTACGTCGACGTGGATACAGGGGGCGGATGCGGTGACATCCCCGGGGAATCCTCGTCCGGCGCGTGGCATTTCCACGTTTGATTTTGATAGCGATAACGACTTAGATATCTACACTTCTAACTATCGTCTCGAGCCGAACGCCCTTTGGCAAAACGACGGTCAAGGTAACATCACGGACGTCGCGGCATCGGTGAATGCCCTAGGTGGAATTCCCGGAGGCATTGGTGGCCATACGATTGGTTCTGCCGTTGGAGATATCGATAATGATGGGCACTTTGATATTTTCGTGGGAAATTTTTCACACAATTGGTTTGCCCAGCCAGGTGGCCAATTCCTGCGGAACAGTGGCTCTGACGGTGGCTACCAATTTCAATTAATGGTCGATTGGACTTATCCCCATGAAAATTGGCAAGAATCGTATGCCTCTGCGAGCCTGGCCGATTATGACAATGACAGTGACTTGGACCTTCACTTTACGGCGGTTTATTCTCCGGACACCCATCGGCTGTATCGCAACGACGGCAATTGGAATTTTACACATGTCACGTCAGCGGAAAACGTGGCAGCAGACCAGGCACAGAGCTATCAATCAGCTTGGTCCGATTTCGATCGTGACGGTGATCTTGATCTGCTTACCGGCGAGAGACTGAATATCAACGATGCCAGTCAACAGTCGTCAAACAACTGGCTACAAATCGAGTTGACTGGCGACGGTGAAAATGTCAACACATCGGCCATCGGTACTGTCGTCCGTGTACAGGCCGGAGGGAAAACCATTACACGTCAAGTCGAAAGTGCTACGGGAGAGGGAAACGGTAACGATCACAGACTTCATTTCGGCTTAGGAAGCACCAGTACTCCCTTGAATGTCGAGGTGACGTGGCCCGATGGTACTCAGGTGACGTCACAGTATAGCCCTAATCAGATGGTCAATATTCCGTACGCTGATTTACCGGCTATCACCGAGATTGAAATCGGCGAAGTGGGTCAGATCACGAACCTGACTAACCAAGTGCAAACCATCGCACTTCATCGTGTCTATGACAATCCGGTCGTCTTTGCCCAATCCGCGTCCCGCAACGGTTTAGCACCTGTTTCGGTGCGTGTGAAGAACGTTCAATCGAACCAGTTTGAAATCTATTTGACCGAACCATCGAACGAAGACGGGACGCACTTAGCAGAAACGGTCAATTACATGGTCCTGGAGGCCGGTGTGCACACCCGGTCCGACGGGACACGGATCGAAGTCGGTACTGTTTCCACGACAGCGACTGTGGGTCGGCTGATGTCCAATCAATGGCAGGCTGTCCATTTTGATTCTCCCTTTTCTACCGCACCAGTTGTGTTGAGCCAGATCCAAACGGCGGCCGGCGGTGTCACCGAGTTCCTGCAGACTCGTTATCTGCGTACGGAAAATGATTCAGTCGTTTTGGCCATGGAACAGGAAGAAGCGGTGACCACACCTCATGTCGCCGAGACGATAGGTTATCTGGCGATTGAGGCCGGTAGTGGGGTATGGAATGACATGACGTACGAGGCGGGAACCACTCCGACTGCCGTCTTCTCAAACCCGTATGACCTCAACTACACAGCGTCCTACTCAACGCCGCCACGGATTCTGACCAACTTGGCCAGCTACCTTCTTCACGACAATGCCCACCTTCGTTTTGAAAACCCCACTGCCAGCGATGTACAGATCCGAATCGGTGAAGACACAACATTTGACACGGAACTGAATCACTTTACTCCTGAAGCGGTACATTACTTGGCGATCGAAGGGGATGGAATGCTGACGGCGTTACAGGAACAACGGCCGATCGGCGAAGTGGGAATTCTGACCGACCTGACCAACGTTCCTCAAACCATACATCTGGAACGATCGTATGATCATCCTGTCGTTTTTGCTCAATCTGTCAGCACACAAGGCCAGGCGCCGGTCGTTGCTAGAGTGAGGAACCTACAATCAGATCAATTCGACCTGTTCCTGGCAGAACCGTCTAACGAAGATGGAACCCATTCCGCCGAAACGGTCAGCTATGTGGTTCTCGAGGCAGGTTCTCATCAATTATTGGATGGTACACGGGTCGAAGTTGGTACCGTGGATACGACTGCGACCGTAGGGAGGATCATTTCGAATCAGTGGGAATCAATCAGTTTCGTTAGCCCGTTTGCCGAAACACCTGTCGTGCTGACACAGGTCCAAACGGCGAATGTGGGAAGTGTTGATTTTCTCAAAATCAGACAGAACAGCACCGATGCCGATGGCTTGTCTGTCGCACTGGAACCTGCAGAATCTACAACGAGCCAACATGCTGCTTCAGAGACCATCGGTTACTTGGCGATCGAAGCCGGATCGGGAACGTGGGGGACTTTAACCTACGACGCTGGTAATGTTCCTAACGTCACCAATGAGTTCACAAGCCACATATTCGGTGTGAGCTATTTTGCCACTCCAGCTTTTTTGTCTTCCATGGGGTCGTACGCCGGCCAGGACAACGGTCAGGTTCGTTATACCAACCTGTCCGGCAGCGGTGTTCAACTGAAGATTGATGAAGACACCACATTTGATACCGAGAAAACTCATTCGGCAGAAACCGTGTCTTACCTGGCGTTGGGTGGCCAAGGCACTTTGTTGGCCTCGGTCCCGCTGGTCGATATTGGCGAAGTCGGGCAGATCTCTGATTTAACGAACGTACCCCGAACCGTGCAGTTGCTCGGAAATTATTCCAATCCTGTCGTCTTCGCACAGTCGGCGTCCGGTTTCGGCGGCCAGCCTGTTTCCGTTCGCGTCCGCAATGTTCAGGCCACGCAGTTCGAGATCTATTTGACCGAACCATCCGACCAGGATGGCGTGCACGGTGCCGAAATGGTGACCTATCTGGTGCTCGAAGCGGGGGCGCATCAATTACATGATGGAAGACTGGTCGAAGTTGGTTCGGTGACTACCAATGCAACGGTCGGTACCAACATCAGTCCCGTGTGGGAAACCGTGAATTTTGCCACGACGTTCGACTCTTCGCCGGTCGTGTTGAGCCAAATTCAAACTGCTTCGGCCGGTGGCGACGGTTATCTCAATGTACGGCAACAGTCAGAATCGGTCTCCAACGTGGTGTTGGCTTTGGAACCAGAAGAGTCCGTGACCACGGCACATCCGGCAGAAACGATCGGATATCTGGCAATCGAGTCTGGAACAAGTTTTTGGAGTGGGCTGTTCCTCGAAGCAAACAAAACACCGGCGATTGCCACGGACACATGGAACACGCATTCATTTGAAAGCGTCTATTTGGATTCTCCGGCGCTACTAAGCAATCTGGCAACCTACAACGGTAGGAATAACTCCAACTTGCGCTACAACAACCTGACGGCTTCGAATGTGCAGTTCCAGGTTAGCGAGGACACGACGTTTGATACAGAAGTCATTCATGGGACTGCTGAATCGGTAGCATACTTGGCCATCAGCAGTCTCGGCCCCCTGACTGCCGTGGCACCGAGCACACCCCCGCGGGTGGAGTCTGTTGTGAGGGACAGTGACGAGGATCAATTCGATCGGCTGAGCACACTTGCCTACACGTTCAACATGGACGTCAACGTTACCGCCAACTCGCTGCAACTCACCAACGATTCTGGTGGTGGAAGTGCTGTGAATCTGACAGGTATCGGGTTCCACTATGAGGCCAACAATCGCACGGCTACTTGGGACTTTTCGACATTGACACCTCTTTCCGCGGCCCGGTACACGGCCACCTTGGACGCCGCCAAAGTGACAGCTGTTGTCAATGGCAAGACACTCGATGGTGACGGCAATGGTACCGCGGGAGATAATCACACGCATAGCTTGTTGGTGGCACGTCGAGGAGACGCCAACCTGGATGGGTACGTCGACATTGTCGACTTCAATGCGCTGGTGCTGGCATTCGATCCGACGGGTGCTAATCCTAATAACGGTTGGACGACCGCGAATTTTGATGGAGATTTAGATGTCGATATTCGTGACTTTGTCGACGTAGTGCGGAACTATTCGCCAAATGGATACGGGGTACTGGCTTCCAGGGTTGCCAGTCACACTGTTCCTACGGTCACTGTTGGTGACGCTGCTGGCCCCGCACTATTCTCGAGCCGTTCTTTGCCAGCTGTCGACTCGGTCATGGTGAATACTCCCAGTGAACGAGCGACCATGGACCGTGCGTTTACGGATTGGGGTGACGCGGCCACGGATGAGATCATCTTTCTGTGGGATTCTACTGCGCGTCGACGACGTGGGGCTTTCGTTCAGGGTGGAGTTTCTGATTAATTGTTTTTCGTCGCAGCAATTCGGAGCCACGCCTGCCCTGCCCGGCCACTGTTAACTGCGACGCTCCCAGAGAGAAGTTGTCGTGTTGGAAATAAACCGTTCTAGGCGCTCAGTTTTTTCTCCATGGCGCACACCTGTCGATAGGAACGACAGGAACCTGGGTAACGACGAGGCTTGCGCCGAGTCTCATGGACTTTGGTTGCTGATAGGAAAGTGGATATTCGCTATGCGTTTACCGGGAAACAGAGAAACCCTGGCTCAGCCGGTAGTTAGGAACTCTGCAAAGAAGCCAGCTGAGCGATGACGTCGTCCGCTGGCATGACATCTCCTAAATCGATGTCGATGTCCAGGAGGTTGACGGTGTGCAACAATTCACATCGTTCGCCGACAGCTTCTTCGGGGACAATGACGCGAAAACTGTCGGTAGCACGCGACAGGTCGCTTCGATAATCGAATCCACATTGGCACCAATGTGGATGGTTGGATCCACCCAATACCGAGCAAGATCGATCACGACCAGCGCCGGACGTTCTCCAAAACCAACCCGTTTCCCCCAACCTCGCGCCAGGAATCGTGTGCGCAGGTCTTGGATGTGATCGCGTAGTTGTCCGCGAAGTTCCTCTGGTAACTGGAGATCTTCGGAACCAAAGGGTAATGGTTTTGTGTTGGTGCTAGTCATGGCTGGCGGTGGGTAAAAAACAGAAACGGTTTCGAGTCACCAGAATCGATTATCCATTGAGTCGTAGGCTAGCCTTGGGCAACCAACCACTGCTCAACTGACCATGAAGATCGGACGTCGGCATTCGGCTCAAGTTTGACAACAGAGCACCTGCCCATCGGTCCTTATGTATGGATTCAAGAATACAACAACAAGAATGGTAATATAACGTTTTCAACGCTTCGTTACACCGATCACACGCACTTCGAGGGGATTTTGCATCGACTGGGGGCTCGTCGCCGCGCCATGCTGCGGGGGAAAGGGAATAAAGTGAAGCCAGACCCGAAATCGCTTTTCCGTATTGGTTGCACTCGAATTCTGCTGAGAATCGTAACTTCGTTGCAGTGAAACATGCCCTTCAGCTGAAAGACGAATGTGGTCCTGAGCATTATCGCCGAAGCCATCCATAGCCAGTGCCCCACACCACTGACGGTCCATGATGTGCGCCCAACCCTCGGCGTTTTGGTTGGAATCCAGGGGTGCGACTACAAACGGCTGCAAATTGTTTGCGGGACCGCGGCTTACACTCCACATGTGTTTAGAACTTGTGGAAGGATCTTGATCCTGCATCAGGCTTGACCCCTCAAGGGCTGCTTGTTGACCTGGGCGAAGTACCGAGTAGACCAGCGTCGCCGCACCGAAATCGACAAGTGTCGGTGACTGGGATGTAGGTTCGTCGAGAGCGAGATCCAATTCGAGTGCGAGGGTATCAGCCTTACCCTCGGGATCGACAACCCTCCAATCAATTTCGATCCAACTTCGAGACACTGGAAAGTGCAGGTCGACAATCGAGTACACACCACGCAACCCGGGCTTCGTCGACGTTGTTTCAAATTGCAATCCAACCGCCTGCGGTCCATCACGAAGAACCCGTCCGACTGTTTCGCTCCCGTTTTCGCCATACAACGGATGCGGCTTGCCATCGCGGTCGATCATCATCAAACCGTTAGAGCTTGGCCGCAGTTGCTCAGCACGGTTGTAGTTGACTGAGTGGATGAGCCCTTGCAGATTTTGCCGAATCGTCCACGTAATCCAGGGGGCGTTGGTGATCTGATAGGCATCATCAGTTTGCGTCAATTTGTGGCCTGATTTTCTTTCCGGTCCGGCGGGAACATCCGAGCCGTATTCGATGGTGAATCTTTTGGTTTCATAGGGTAGCAGGCTGGTTGGAAAATCTAGCCACCACCGCAACCTTTCGCGATGTGAACCTTCGGATCGAAATTGTGCTTCGATCGGTTGCCCGTTGTCGAGCAAGCGGAAAGACGTCTCTTCAGATACTGATTCCGTTAAGTTGAAAGTCATGGTGGTCGGATGGTTGAAACGACGAATGCCAGCCGTTTCACTGACTTCGATTTCGATCTGTTCTGTTGCCAAAATGCATGTGGTGGTGGCGCTTGGAAGACAGAGGAAAAAGATCAGAGATCTGAAACGGAATGTTTTGAAAATAAAGATGAGATGGTTTTCCATGTTGTGCTTGTCCATCCTTCACCCTTTCAGAGAGGGCTTTTCGTTAAATGTTGTCACAGGTTTGTAACGCCACTTCACCCTCCGAAGGGAAAGTGAAGTAGAGGATGCGAGAGAAGGTTCGTGTTGAAAATAAGCTGATGTAGCCTGTCAAAACTGGCCATTTCGCACTTCAAAATGAGTCGGTTTGTTGAGCGACGTGCCGTCGTGACGCACCCAATTCGCAACCCATTGGATAACCGTATCTAAGTCGACTGCCGGTTTTCCAAAAGCTTGAACCGCTCGCGTCACATCGGCCAGAAATGCAGTTTCCTGCTCCTGACCAGTAATCTGCGGAGTTTTCCCGAGAAGTTCTCCGAAGCGGTGGGCCAGATCCCGAAATGCTACCCGGTCAGGCGAAGTGACATTCAGGATTTTGGGTGGCGAATCGACTTGTCCTAGAGATCGCAGTGCCATCGCATTGGCATCGCCTTGCCAAATGCAGTTCGCGTAGCCTGTGTCCACATTCACAGGACGGCCTTGCCAGACTGCACTGGCCACGTCGTACAAAATACCGTAGCGAAGCTCGGCCGCATAGAATAGGCGAAAATGCACCATTTTCGTACCTAGCTGACGAGAGAAGTATTCGAAGATGCGCTCGCGCCCTAACACGGATTGGGCGTACTCGCCGATTGGCGCTGCCGGCAAGTGTTCTGCTGCGCCATCACCGTCGACCGGCACTAAGGGATAGACGTTACCACTGGAGAAAACAACTGTCGGCACGCGTGGGTATCGTGAGGCGATCAGGGTAGGCAGGTGTGTATTCATGGCCCAGGTCAACGAGGGATCTGATGACGCGCCGAATTTCATGCCGGCCATGAAAATGATGGCACTTGCGTCTGGCAATTGCGCCACACTTTCCGAGTCCAGTAAATCACATTGGATCGTATGAATTCCCCAAGATTCGAGTTGTTGCCGCAAAGCCACGTTTCCGAAACGTGATACCCCGATCACGCGCGCTGTTGACCCCACCTCGTCAAACGCTCGGCGGGCTTGTCGTGCCAGTGACGGTCCCATCTTGCCACCGACGCCAAGTACCAATAAGTCGCCGTCGAGCTTGGACAGTTCTTCCTTCACGCCAGGCCCGGGGCGTGACATGACTTCCTCAAGTTGATCCTGGTTCTGGATAACGGCCGGAAAGCCGTTGGAACTGGTTTTTGTTTGGCTCATAAGGTCTATCTCTCGCAAGGACATATCTTTTTGACGATTTTAAATATACCCGTAAAGACTTCCAGCGTCGAAACCAGGTTGATAGCAGCCTATTCGTTTTCTGCCCAGCCGCAGGTGCCGGCTCCATAGAATCGCCGACGAAAGCCGGTGCTTGCGGCTGGGCAGTAAACGAGATAGGCCGTATGATTGATTTCCAATTCTGGTTGTGAGATGCTAATGATAGTACTGCATTTTGTACGCCAGAGTGCAGGTCGGAAATATAATCATCTTGAACACCAGCTGCGAACAGGAGATTGTCATGCCCCAGGTATCATCTCGCCGCCGCTTTCTCAAATCCGTTGCAGCCGCAAGTACGTTTGCGGTTCCACACATTGTACCCGCGAGTGTGCTTGGTAGAAACGGAGCGGTCGCGCCCAGTGAACGTATTACGCTGGGAGGAATCGGTGTCGGCAATCGTGGCAGGTATGTGTTGTCTCGTTTCCTTCTAAATCCCGATGTGCAAATGGTGGCAAACGCTGACCTGCAACGGACTCGTCGAGAACAAGTAAAGCAGCAGGTCGACAAACATTACGGCAATAGCGATTGCGTACTCTATCGAGATATGTACGAAATCTTCGAACGAGACGACATCGATGCAGTGTTGATTACGACCGGCGATCGTTGGCATACGCTGGCCTCGATCACAGCAGCCAAGGCTGGTAAGGATATTTATTGCGAGAAACCGTGCAGTATGACAATCGAAGAGAGTCGTATGCTCGCGGATGGCATCGCCCGCTATGGCCGAGTCTACCAAGCCGGAACGCAACGCCGCAGCATTGAGAATTTCCAATTGGCAGCACATCTTGTTCACTCGGGAAAACTTGGCGAGCTGAAAGAAGTTCACGCCAATATCCTCGCTCCCTTGACGCACAACCGCTGGCTGCCGGCCGAACCAGAACCTACTGTGGATGCATGTGACTGGAACCGGTGGTTGGGGCCCTGCCCTTGGCGGCCGTACAACTCCAAGTATGTCGCCGGTGGATGGCGAGGCTTCACGGACTTTCACGGTGGAGGTGTTCTCGAATGGGGGTCTCACACCATCGATCTTTGTCAGTTCGCGGTCGGTATGGACGATTCGGCGCCGGTTGAGTTCTGGGCGGACGACTACGACTTTGGGATCTATCACACCGAGTGGCGAACGACCAAGGCGGCTCCCAAAACCAATGTGATCTACGGCCGGTATGCCAACGGTGTGAAACTGGTGATGCGCGATGGAGGCTGGCAGGGTCTGGGGAGTTGCAGTGTCAAATATGTCGGTACCGAAGGTTGGGTAGAAACTGGGGATAGCGGTGCCATCCGCGTTTCTCCCGATTCACTCCGCGGTGAATTAAACGTGGTGACGATGGCCGGAACCGATCCTTCGACACACGTCAGAAACTTCCTTGACTGTGTTAAGTCACGGCAATTGTCACGAGCCAACGCCTTGGCCGCCGCCCAAACGCATGTGGCCGCACACGCGGCTTACGTCATGGCTACGTTAGGCCGACCACTCCAATTCGATCCACAGACGGACACCTTTCTCGACGATGACGAAGCGAACAAAATGCGTTCCCGTGCGTGGCGAGAGCCATGGCATGTATAGTGGTATCCAAGGAAAATAATATGCGTCTTCAACTTACTCTACTGACCACGTTCATCTGCCTGTTTGTTGCGTCGACCGTACACGCTCAGGATGCTACTGAGCTACTCATGATGATTCAGTCGCCAGCAACCTCGGAAGTTGACCGTGCCAATGCATTTGAAAAGATAGGTGACATTGCTGGTGCCGCAGCCGTCGAGCCACTCACCGGTTTCCTTGGCGACAAGAAATGGTCTCACTATGCACGTTTTGCATTGCAAAAAATGGAAGGAGACAATGTCACGGAGGCTCTTTTTCGTTCGCTCGACACACTAGAAGGCGATTTGCAGCTAGGAGTGATTGATACGATTGGCCGACGTGGAGACGCTATTGCTGTGGCGCGCCTGTCCAATCTTCTCGCACATGCCGACGCAAAAATGGTTGCGGCAGCCGCTGCTGCTTTGGGAGCGATTGGAACCACCGAGGCCGCCCAAATATTGACTGCTGCACTCGACGCAGAAAAACAGCCTGGTCGCAGGGAGTCGTTGGCCTCTTCCATCCTGCTGGTTGGTCAACGACTTGCCAGGGCAGGAAATACGGAGGCTGCTATCGATGTGTTTGATCGTCTGAGAACTTCCCTTGTCCCCAGACCGTATCAAATCGGAGCGACTCAAAACGCCATACTCACCCGTGGAGCCGACGGCGTCGAGCTGATGGTCGAGCAACTGCGGTCACCGGATGATGACGGCTTTCAAACGGGTTTGGCTGTTGCACGTGTTCTTCCTGGTAGCTCAGCGACCGAGGCGATCGCAGATTCTCTGCAGGCCGAATCGTTGACGGATCGGCAGGTCCTGACCATCCTTGCGTTGAAAGATCGAGGCGATCGACAAGCGCTGCCTGCCATTCTCGAGAAACTTGGTAGTAGTGACTCTCGCGAAGTCCAAACAGCTGCGATCGAAGCGACCGGCAAGCTGGGCGACGCTTCCTCGGTATCCACTTTGATTTCGATGACCAATGTCCACAATGCGGATACCGTACTTGAAGCTCTAGTTGTCTTACAGGGTTCGGGCGTCAATGATGTTTTGTTCAAGGCAGCCCAACCACCTGACATCTCGACGGTTGCCGTCAAAGCCCTCGGTCGACGCCGCGCCCAGGCAGCCGTGCCACTGTTGCTGGAACTGTCCAAGTCAGATTCTGCAGAAGTCAGTCAAGAAGCCATTGTTGCACTTGGGTTGGCGGCTACACAGGAACGGTTTCTTGATCTATTCACCTTATTGAAAACCGCCCAGACTGCTGAACGCAAACAAGCCATCCAGAAGGCAATTCATGCTGCTGTATTTCGCAGTACTCAGCCGGACGCGTGTGCTGAAGCCTTAGGATCGATGATTCCTGGTTCGAGTGGGGCTGACCGCGAATTCCTTTTCGAGCAAATCCGAACGGCTGGTGGTGCGAAAGCGGTAGCCCTCATGGAAACATATGCGGTCGGCCCTGACACAGACCTCCAGGACGCCGCCACGCAGACGCTTGGTCGCTGGCTGTCTGCCGACGCTGCTCCCGTTTTGATGCAGGTTGCCCAAGGAAATGGAAAGTACGCGAACCGAGCTTTGTTAGGATACATTCGTGTTTTCCGTCAGTTTGATTTGCCTGAAAGTGAAAGAGTGGCGATGGCGTCCCAGGCCCTTCAAGTAGCCGGACGTCCCGATGAGCGAAACGTGGCCATCGAAGCTTTGATACGGTTTCCCTGTGTGGCATCTTTCGAATTGGCTCTGGAACAACTCGATGTTTCTGAAAGCGAAGAGGCAGCAGCGAACGCCGTCCTGACGATTGGGCAAACGGTAATGGCCCTTGATCCCGAAAAGGGCCAAGCAGGAATCAAGCGACTGATTGAGGCCGACGTGAAGCAGAGCATCACCGAGTCGGCCAAAGGGCTACTGCGCTAAGTTCTATCTTTGTGGTAAACGAAATCAATTCCTGACCGCCAACCATCTTTACTCTGGCGACCAGATGGTACCCCTTACCAGCTTGCGGGGCACGGATGCTGCCCAGAGAGTCAGGATGCGACCGTCATTCAGGACAATGGAACTGGTCCGCGTACCAATCTTTTCATATGCCAAGATGTAATTCTCGGATTCCCAGGTTTTTCCCTGATCTTTACTAACCCGCGCGCGGCAGCCACCGATGGCATCCTTGTGGTCGTACGTGAGTACCACATTCCCCTGGGGATCGTGGACCACATCTGCCGAAACCATGTGGATACGGGTGACCACGAACGGTTTCGTCCAGTTGTAGCCACCGTCGTCAGAAAACATGATCGCCTCATTCTTGTAACGGGCTTCACCGACGTAGTTTCGCGAAGGGAATTCCCACCGATCCTCGTCACCATACGGGCCAAAGTAATGTTGACCTTTGAACTCATTCAGCGATTGCAGGCGTGTGGCCAGCACCAACCGGCCTGAGGGCAATTCCACTAGGTTGGACTCGCACGTGTTTGGCGGCAACACGGTTGGGTCCTCCCAGGTCTGGCCATCGTCGGTCGAACGGATGATCACTTCACCCAAGCAAAAATTCCGTGATGGATGGACCCACCCTGTGGAAGTATTGATCACGATCGTACCGTTGGAGAGTTCGTTGATCCGGCTGCCATCGCCGCGTCCACCATAGTGTTTGGGTCCAGGGTCGATCTGTCGGAAGTTCCACGACTTGCCGTTGTCGGTGCTGCGTCCGACGTGCATCTTGTAGATGGGCCTCGCGCCGGTGGCGCGGTCTCCATCTGACGTTCTGACATCGGCAAGTGCCAGTAGTGTTCCTTTGCTAGTCACTCCAAAGCCAGAGGTGCTGACCCGTTCGGCCGGAGGCCGTTGGATGTCGGCGAATTTTTTCCAGGTGCGTCCTTCGTCGGTGGAGCGGAAGATCTCGGGAAAACGACAGGTGAATAACAGGCTGCCATCTGGATGCCGGCAAAGGATGAGCCCTTTTCCGCCGATATCGCCGTAGTTGAGCTGCTCGGCGGGCAGCCGCCGGTAGACGATCGTTTCGTAGTTCTCGATGTAGTCGCCCCCTTCAAAGCGATCGTCGGGTCGGATGCGTACCAGACCGTTGTCCAGGTAGCCGGCGGAGTCCACCCGGTCAGTCAACAGACTTGGATAGATAAGCGGCGGACGGTCGAAACCTTCGGGGGTCCAACGAATGATCGCGATTGCTGTCGTGTTCCCCCATTCGTCAACCGTTCGCCCGTCCAGGGGCTCCTGGTGGCGTTTTAATGTTTTTCCGCGATCGTACGCGGAGACAACCACACCGTTTTCCAAAACCACACTGGCAATGCCGCTGGCCGGTTCGCACGCTTCGGGTCGAGGTTGCAGCAGCAACCCGTAGCGACCCTGCCCCAATACATAGACTTCTTCTCCCCAGCTTTTGCCGCCATCATCGCTGACCAAAGCCCGCGCCCCAAAGGGAAAACTTTCTTCGCCGTAAGAGAGCACCAATCTACCATCAGGCAATTCAACAAGATCGCCGGGAACCTGGCCGATCCGCGTGGCCGCAGACAGTACTTTCCACGTCTTTCCCTTGTCGTTTGATTCGGCAATGATTGTATTCCTGCACTCTTTTTCTAAAGAGCTTTCGTCGTCCGTTTCATAAAGAGCTGCGGCCAATAATCTCCCGGAGCGGAGCACGACTGGACGAAGGTTTGACCACCCGTTCGGCAGTGTGGTGTGTTCTGTCCACTCGCGTCCATCTGCAGAACTGACGAAATTTCCTGCCGTTGAACAGAGGATGGACCCATCTGGTAACTCCACAAACCGACCTCGTAAACGGAGTGCTTTTGGATCGCTCTCAACGCGACCGACGGCTTTCCAGGTTTCGCCGAGATCGCTCGAAATGACGATCACAAGGTGGCGATCACTCTCCACCGCTGCCAGGATGCGTGACTCGCTAACGGCTCCCAAGGCCTGTACGTTACCCTGTGGTGCACCCCGCTCATGCATGGTCCCGAGAGTTTCCCAATGGATTCCCCCGTCAGAACTGCGCGCCAGCGAACCACCTAAGCCTACCACCAATAAAGTGTCCCCTTGCCGACAGATCATGGGCTGCGTTTCGTCGAACAGTATTTCCTGTCGTTCCACGCGGATGCGACGGTACCGCAAGACTTCTTTGTCTGATAGATCGCCACGGACGAGCAGGTCGGCGGGAATCGGGTGCGCGGTGTCTGCCCATGTTGGCGTTACCAAAAAAACAATAGCCAATAAGGCCGTGACTGAAAAACGAGTCATGCTAAATCTTTCTTGTTTGTTGGTAGGAAAAGCTGACGCATCTACGTTTGTATCAAAATCTGTTTCGAGTTCTGTTTTTATCATGTGAGCCGAACGCGGCAAGCGTCGGGTCGCCAGTCCCGTATCTTTGTCATCAACGGTATCCGTGAGCCTATAGCTTAAGTGAAGTGGAACACGGATACCACGGAAGATGTTTGGGCTTTGGCTGCCCAGTCGCATGAGCCTTACGGTTGTTAACGTAGGTTTTGCGTTTTATTTGAGCAACAGGACCAAAGTTCAAAAGGAGCCCAACTTCGATAGTGGTTGCTTGGAGATAGTTCAGAAGCTGTGCTTCATGTTCTTCGGCCAGCGGAGACGGTTGCCACCTAGATACTTTTCCCTGTCATCTGGGTCCCAAATCAAATCGGACACGGATACCACGGAGAGTTTTCAGCTCATTCCATTACGGACACAGGAGTATTTTTGGTCAGAATGGAACATTAGAAAAAGAGACCATCTAGAAAGCGGTAGTATTGCCTTCCGTCCTTGACCTGGGGCCTTCGTAGCAAACCTGCCATTTTCTATCCCACCACCGAAGAATCGTCGGGCACCCGTCGCTGAGGGAAAGGCGTTACCCCACGCACCATTGGTTGGGGATGAATGACGCTCAATGTCATCCTCAAAGAACTTGGTGGTAGTCTCGTTCATGACGATTTTCATGTCCAACACCCCCGGGGTTTCATTGACAATACCGCATCTCCCGAAACAAACTACGTCCTTGTCATCTGGATCTGCAAAGAGGACGACAATGGTGCCACTTCCCTGATCTACTTTAACGGCAATCGATGTGCGTGCATCCTCGAAACCAAATCCGTTTTCGAAACTGTTTGCACCGTCGACATCAACTTTCCGTCTCCAATGGAGTGTGTATTCCAGGCTCGAGGTTAACCCATCACCGATGCCCGCGAGGTTCCGTCAACCAGAAGGTCCTGAACCACCAGTCAAGGCGTAGCCCTGTCCATTCGCATACTGACCATTCATTTCCGGGTCGCCGGTATAAATGCTGGGAGCCTGTTGAAAGGGTTGGTAATCCGACACGTGCGTTTTGCAATGGGGCTATTTTGGATGATTTGCGGTGAAGCGTTTCCATACCGTAACGGACCTTACTTCCGCGAAAAATGCCAGTGTCCGTGAGAGAATCCATTTCGGGCAAAGTTCGTCAATGATTGATTCAGAGGGCATAGAAGTGTTACAACATTGAGCACATGATCCCGCTGGTGCATCGCGAAGATGTCGAGATGGATAAGGGAAAGAAGGTCTCCGAAGTCTGCCAGAACCTGTTGCACCCAGCAGATTTGCGGTCGTTGGCGTCAGCCCTCTCGACGTTTAACGAGAAGTCATCCAAGACTGTGGGCCTGGGCCCTGACGGAAATCACCTAAACAACGAGCATAAACAAATGGCAAAATTCCAACGCTATGCTGGGTATGAACATCAAACTCCAGAACCGGTCATACCAAAGCCCGATGTGCTGCCGGATCCTAGGGTCGTTACCGTACAGGATGGACTACCGATCCTGTTCGAACCGTGTGAATCACCAGCGGTTCGGGTTGTGCATCCGACGAATCCCAAAGCGCCGTCAAAAAACTTCAGTGTCACGATGTTGTACGTGCCCCCGCAGGGAACCGTCGCACTCGCATCGCATGAACCCGAGGAAGTATACGCTGTGTTGGAAGGAGCAGGTACGATGCACTTTACCAAAGGTCCGCAAGCGATTAAGAAAGGTGACTTTATCTACCTACCTGCTTGGTGCGAGCACAGTATCGATAACACGGGCGTCGAACAGATGGTCGTAATGGTGATCACCTCACCGCCAAATCCGTGAGTCGTGGGAGGAATCATGACTCCCGTCTTTATCCTATTCTGAATCTCAAACTTTATCGTCATCTTCCGTCATTGGCATTTTCATGTCGTGTTGGTCGTCTCTATATGTTGGCACCGCAAAGGATGACACGAAGAGTACGAAGAAGAAATTTGAGCAACTTTCCAATCGAGTGAGTTCTAGGATCTGTCTTAAAACCCCGATTCACCCATCGCGTTCGGCTCACGTTTTAAAGCAGAGCCTAGCCTGCTGCCGATCGTTCAAGATAAAGACGAGCCTTTTGGGCTTGCGTGCGTAGCGTTGCTCGGTTGCCGGGAGAGAGAGTTTCAATGACTAGCGGTCCGCCAGTAAATCCTCCCTTTTTCAAGTGATGGAAGAGCGCCGGGAAATCAACCAATCCATCTCCTGGCGTTACCTCGATGCTGCCAGGTCGCTGGTAGTCCTTGACGCACATTCCCGTGATGATTCCGTCCAGTACGGCCGCTTCTCGAACAGGATCGAGCTGGCCGTCAGAGTAAAAATAGATATTCCCTGGATCGTACCAGAGACGGAAATTCTTGTTTCCGACTGCTTCGATTGTTTTACGGCATGCTGTACCAGTGCCATTTGTTCCACCATGTGGCTTAAGGACTAATTCGACGCCCTTTTCGGCCGCGTATTCGGCAGTTTCTGCAACGGCCTTGTAGTACCGTTCGTGAGCATTTGGATCACTTGTCCCTGCTAACAGTAGCGTCTTGCTTTCAACGGCAGCACAGTTATTGACCAATTTTTGCAAATCGGCGACGGCCGCCTTGAGCGAGTGTAGCGCAAAATTGCCTCCGTAAACGGAGAGTATCTCCAAGCCTCGCTGCTGAACTTCCTCGTGGACTGTGCGAGCCTCTTCGAGGCTGGTGCGAACGGAGATGACAATTCCCGTTTCGGATTTTGTTGTCATCAGACCGACATATCGGAATCCAGCTTCTGTGATGTCGTCGAGCGCCACACGGTAGTCGTACTGATCCCAAGGACGGGTATAACAGCCGATCTGCCAGCCTTTTTGTGATGAGCCTTTGGGTGCGGCGGTAGCCGAAAGTGTGGCCAGCGGCGAACCGATTAGACCGAAAGCTCCCAATTCGAGTGCTCGTTTGAGAAATCGACGTCGGTTGGTTTGGTTAGAATCGTACATTAACCTAGCTCGGATATTTTTACCGGACGGCCTTCGGCTGCGGACCGATCGGCCGCAAAGACGACCCGGTGAGACTGGTAGGCGGTTTCGAAGTCAGTCAACGGCATGGGCTGACCTTGCTTCACGCTATCGCAAAAGGCTTGAAACTGAGGAACGTACGGATGATCTTGTACATCGCCTGAGTCGACCAGCGCTGTCTCTAATGTACTCCACGTTTTTGACATTCCCTTGAGTGCTTCGCTGTAGATTCGGTTGTCTAACAGGCTGCCGCGACTACCGACTAAGTGCACGTGAAAATAATACGGTTGCAGGCAATCGATCACCGAGGCCACCTTGGCCAGTCGTCCATCTTTAAACTTGAGAATGTTGGTACTGGTCGTAGGGTATTCGTACGGTGCAAAGGTTTCGGACTGTGATCTTGTTTGGTAGCTACTGACTTCCTCGACTTCGCCGTCCATGAACATTAAGAGTGCGTCCACGGCGTGGCAGCCTGCGGTTAACATGCTGCTGGCGCCAATGTCCTTTTTGACGTTCCAACCGAACTGGCCATACCAAGGACCGACGCCGTGATAATAGTCGACTTCACCGTAGTGGAGACTCCCCAAAAGGCCTTGATCCAAGACCGATCGAATCATTGTGAAATGGGCACTGTAACGCAGTTCGAAACAAACACCAGCTCGTACTTCGGCCTTGCGAATGGCAGCGCGTACGGCATTCAGATCTTCGTAGTGGATGGAGATTGGTTTCTCGATGATCAGATGTTTTTTTGCTTCAGCTGCTGCGATGGCTTGTTGGGGATGTTGGGGGTGAGGCGTGCAAATGTCCACCACGTCAATATCGGAGTCGGCCAACATGGCGTCGTAGTCGGTATACGTTTTCAGCGGTATCCCGAACTGCGCTTCGAGCGCGGCGGGATCGTGTTCGCGGCGCGAGCAGATCGCGCGCACTTGTCCGCCGTTGACCTGCTTAAAAGCCTCGATGTGGGCGCCCGCAACCCAACCTAACCCGACGATGCCAATTCCTAATTCGCTCATATGGATGGCTCCTGGTGATCCGATGTCTTCCGCGGGAAGCTAAACGAAGATGGAAACAATCTAGTCTGGTCTGTTTGAAATGGCAAGAGTTTGCCGTTCTGATACAAAGGAGATGGATTGGGTATGTGTGACGGTCGTGCCTGATATTGCTGGGCCCAGGGAGCCAGCTACGAGAGAATCAATAGCGCTAATACTGCCAGACGATTTGTTAGCAACCGGTAACGCGAGGGATGGACGGAATCCGTTTCACGAGACATAACAGAATGAATAGCTTTGTTGAATTGTGGATGGACTGTGACGAATGCAGGAGGGAAGGTGTCATGCGAATTGCCGTGCGATGGAAGCGTTGGTGGATCTGGAACGCGTGTGCGATTCAGGCCTGGATGTCACTATGTCTAGCGGTCACGCCTGCCGCACGACCTATTCACGCGACAGATAGGCCTAACTTCGTCGTCGTGCTGTGTGATGATTTGGGGTACGGCGACTTGCACTGTTATGGCAACCAGCAGCTGCACACGCCAAACGTTGACCAATTTGCCGCCGAGGGATTGCGGCTGACTAGTTGTTACGCGGCCCATCCCAATTGTTCTCCATCGAGGACTGGATTGCTCACCGGGCGCACGCCAACACGTGTGGGAATTCATAATTGGATTCCGATGTTCTCTCCGATGCACGTACCTACTTCAGAGATCACCATCGCCACGCTGCTGCGCGATGCTGGTTACGATACCGCGCTGTCGGGTAAATGGCATTTGAATGGCCGCTTTAATATGACTGGCCAACCCCAGCCAGGCGATCACGGATTCAATCACTGGTTCGCCACACAGAACAATTGCTTGCCGAATCACAAGAACCCCTACAACTTTGTCCGCAATGGTATCCCACTGGGGCCTTTGCGCGGATACGCCGCAGATCTTGTGAGCTCGGAAGCTATCTACTGGCTCCGTGAATTGCGTGACAAATCAAAACCATTCTTTCTGTTCGTCAGCTTTCATGAGCCGCACGAGCCCATTGCGACAAAAGAGCAGTACCAGAATTTATATCCGTCCGAAGATCCAAGCTACGCTGCGCATCACGGTAACATCACCCAGATGGACACAGCGTTCGGCGAATTAATGATTGCCTTAGACGATCTACAACTACGCGACAACACGTTCGTATTTTTTACCAGTGACAATGGGCCGGCGCGCACAAGATTTCATCCGAATGGTTCCGCAGGACCTCTGCGAGACAAAAAAGGATTTATCAGTGAGGGCGGTATTCGAGTACCAGGGATCATCCGCTGGCCAGGTAGGACGCAGGCCGGAGCGATCGACGGTACACCGATTTGCGGTACCGATATTTTGCCCACATGCTGCGAGATTGCTGGAATTCCCATCCCGCAAGATCGCACGTTGGACGGTAGTAGTATCCTGCCACTGTTCGAGGGCCGCTCGATCGAACGTGCGACACCGTTGTATTGGCATTTCTATGCGGCCCGTGGCAAGCAACGAGTGGCAATTCGTATCGGGGACTGGAAATTAGCAGCCGAACTGGATGCCGTGCCGGCTCATGATAGAGCCGGCATTGATGCCCGTGACCAACAAGGGGTCAAGGCTGCTCAGCTTGGTACCATGGCCCTCTACAACTTGGTGGTGGACATCGGCGAGACGATGGATTGGCAAGCCAGTGAGCCTGAGAGATTTGCTCAGATGCGCGAGATATTGCAAAGCAAGTATCGAGAAATCCAGTCGGAATCACCCAAGTGGCCGGCCTGGACGTGTGCTCGTTATGAATCACAACGCATTGCCTGGCCTGCTTACCGCGGTGCTCAGCGAGTGCCGCTGAAGGCTCCGCGCATCCCACCGATCTATGTGGACAATCCGGATATCGAAACGATCGAGTAATGGTTGGTGGAAATGTTCTGGGCGAGCCGTTGACGAAAATGGGAGTGTCCCATCGGTCGTCGAAAATTGTCTGCCGATCTAGAAGTTGCGATCTTCTGGCAGGACGCAATATCTCTATCAGATGTGTTGTCGTGTATGAGGCACCACTGCCGGGCAGGCCAGCGATGACACCGGGCGCAATCATGGTACCCAGCGCAATATCGAAGCTGGCGCTTTGACTTGAAAAACTACCACGAGGGACACGAAGTATAGTCTTTGACGACTTTCCAGTCGTGTTATCAATCGGCTTCCAGACCACGCAATTTAAAAACAGTTTCCAAAAGTGTTACTTCATGTCCTTCATCGCTAACAGATGAAACCGAGACGGGCCTAAAAATCGAACAGAACAGTTTTTTTGCAGGGGCGTCATTCGGAGAAATGGAAATGAACTGCAAGCCGGTCGCAATCGTTGACGGATGGCCTCTGCACAAATAAAGCCAAGGCGTCGAATGCCGAGGACCGTTTTCACGAGGTACTCTTTCTGTTGAAAAAAACCGGACCAATAATTCAAAAGCGATACCGTACACTTGGAAGATTTAAGTGTATATCCGGCTAGCGCTGGGTGCCACTCACATTTTAACGGAACGGCGCGAGCCGTCTGGTGTAAGGCTATGAATTTTTCCAATAACCGGTCGACTTTCCCGTCGTCTGTGTCAGCTACAACGACATGAAAGCTTTTTGTGCCTGGCTGACAAAGAAGCAAGGAAACTCCGGGGCTCTACCAGATGGTTTGATCTACCGACTGCCTACCGAAGCAGAGTGGGCTTATGCATGTCGTGGCGGTCGCGATGACAGTAGCTATTTTTGGTGGGGCAACGACCTGAACGAGGCCCAGGGAAGACTCAATATTTCGGCCATCGATTTTCTGCCGGGGCGAGACGAGGTTTGGCCTGGTGCCAAGCTTCCCTGGAGTGATGGTTTCGCCATGGTATCACCTGTCGACTATTACGGGGAACAAGGGCGAAACGGATTTGGATTAGCCGACATGCTCGGTGGAGTGTGGGAATTCACCCTCGACCATTTTGATCCGAAGGGTGGACACGAAGACGTTCACTATGCGGATGCAAAACTGCGTACCGTGCTAAAACCTGTGTGTCGTGGTGGAACTTACTACGATGTTCCCGGTAATGCCCGCTGTGCTGTTCGCCTGGGAATCAATCGTGTGACTTATTCTGACTCACGAGACGGCTTTCGCATCTGCCTGGGCGAACCGCGGTGAAACGAATGTTGCAATCTCCGTGTCCCACTCCCTACCCTCCTGCGCGACGCCGTGAACGATTTTGGATACTGTTTTTCAAGTAGGATGGGCCCCTGGCCCGTCCCGTTTGACTCGGACCCCGGGTTTCAGCGACCAAAACGTCAACCGAATCGTATCTGCGGAATATACCATAGGTTGTCTTGATTTAGTTGAAATTCTCCTCGGAATTCGTCTGGCGCTCCTGGCTTCAAGTCCCCCTATGTCGATGCTTGAGTGAGAGTATCTCTCAGTGGTTTTCTTTGTTCTGGCTGCAGAAGACGGCACTCTTGCGCCAAATGCCCTACGGCGTCTTCTGTGTGTCGACTTTGATAACCCCCAGATGTATGATGCTGGGAAACTCAAGGTGGTGCTGTCCTGCTATGGTAGTGAATCAGAACCAGGGACATGCCTCGTTCATTCGAGGTAACCCTGCCAGCGCCATTCCCCACTCAACCAATGCCTTGAGGGATTTCGGAGTGGAGTCGGCGCTTGTTTAGTAGTTAGTATCTCGGGCGAGGGACCCAAGATACAATAAAAAAAATGGAGCCTAAATCACTTTGGTGGCGTTGCTCCTCACCCCGTTTGTACCGCACTATCGATGGAGATGTGCCGATGTTCGCCCGCTCTATGTTGTCGGTCCTGTTCCTGTTGGCATTTCTTTCAGGCACCCTCCAGACATCCGCCGAACAGATAACTGACTACTCAGCTTTAGTTGAACCAAGTTACGCCGATCGTCTCGCTCTGACCGACGAGCAGCGAGTTGCCATTGCGAAGGTCCTGGACGAACGCTTTGCCGCAATGGCGACGGCCGAGCCCGACGAACGTCCACAAGTTTTGTTGGAGTGGAACAACCGACTAGAGAATTTGCTAACCGAAGAGCAAAAGTCAGTCTTTGTTTCATTGCTGGGACAGAGCAAGCTGCGTTTTGATTTTCGGCTGCAAAAATGGCCGGAAGTACTCGACTGGTTTTCCCGGCAAGCCGAATTATCACTGGTCATGGATGCTGTACCACCAGGAGAATTCACGTACAGTGATACCAGAGAATACAGCGCGGCCGAAGCGATCGACTTGTTAAACAGTGTGCTTCTCAGCAAAGGGTTCACACTGATGCGGCGCGAAAAAATGTTGCTAGTCGTCGATACGTCGGAGGGTATCCCGTTCGAGCTGACTCCGCGAGTCACTGTGGAAGAACTGGCAAACCGCGGGCGATTTGAAATGGTTACGGTCGAATTCCCGCTAGGTGGACGGCCGGTAAATCAATGCGTGGCCGCGGTTCAGGAATTGATCGGTAATCATGGACGCGTCACGCCGCTGGCAACGGCGGGCAAATTGCTCGTGACCGAAACGGCCGGTAAACTACAGGCAATCAATGTGGTCATCGCGGCCATCCCGCTTCCCCAATCGCCCAAGCCGAAGCCGAAGCCACCAGCGCCGGTTTTTGCCGTCTATCCTGCGAAGGGACTCGATCCACAAGTGACTGTCGAGATGCTGCAAGGGCTCTTTAAATCGGCCAGCATCAAGGCCGATCCCGCGGCCGAAGAGATTCACGTCCATACCGTGCCTGCTGAGCAGTCGGGCATCAAGGCGTCGCTGGATAAAATGATAGCCAACGTGAGCGGCGGTAATCGACCACACTTGGAGACCTATGTAGTCAAGGCGGACAATCTATCACAAGTGATATCGCAACTCATCTTAGCCGTTCCCAAAGCGCGGATAACGTCAGACGAATCCCAGGACCGCTTGATCGTTTTTGGCAATCACGAGCAACAGGCCGAAGTGAAGCAGGCCTTAAAGAAACTCGGGGTAGCCGGTCCGACAACACTGGCCGAGGCGACTGTCGTCGTGTATCCGGTAGAGAACGAAGAGACTGAGCCGCTCGTGAAACTACTCCAACAGGTCGTACCGCGAGCTTTGGTCGTCGCTCAACCCGGACGGATCGCAGTGCGCAGCGGAGCGATCGAGCAGGAACTCGCGCGGACGACGATCGATCAGTTTAGCCAGGTCGGGAATCAGCAAGAGCGTTTGACGCTCCAATTTTATCCGCTGCGCAAAATATTGGATTCGGATTTACTTTCCGCGATCCAGCAGATGATTCCGAATTCGAAGATGACGTTACTGGATGACGGCCAGCAGTTGTCTGTGCTGGCCAGCTCCGCAGATCACAAGCTGATTTCTGCAACGCTTCACCAAATCGATGCTGATTTTCCACTTGCGACCAATCGCACGCTCGAAACCTATTCTGCCGAGGGTTTCACCGCAGACGAACTCCAAGAAGTTTTGGCCCCGCTCGCCTTAAGAGCGCATATTAATGCTGACGTTGACCGCGATCAAATAATCGTTTGGGGGAGCAAATCCGAACACGGAACGATTTCTTCGATTTTGGAAAAGCTCAGTACTGATGCGGCGCCTGACGAAACCCTGCAACTGTTTCCCGTTTCCCAAGCCGCAGCGCCCGACATTCTGGAGGCCGTTCAATTTTTGGTGCCAGATGCCCAATCGAGTCTCCACAGCTCGAACCGCCACTTGATTGTCATTGGCGGTGCCAAGGAACACAGGCTGATAGGAGAATTAGTCGAGAAGCTGACGCCCGACGAAGCAACTTCAAGAAACGTGTTGATTGGATATGCACTGGAGCAAGCAGACGCTGCGGCCGTTGTCAAAATGCTACAAGAACTACGTTCCGATCTGCGTTTCGCCGCCGATGCTCGAGCAAACCGTGTGCTGGTCACCGCGCCCCTGTCGGAGCAACCTCGAATGCAGGCGGTTATTGAACAGTTGGATGCCGCGCCCAACGAAAGCCAAGAACACATGATCAAGTCCTACCGCCTGACGACGCTTGATCCGCATACTGTTATGGAGCTGCTACAACCGCTGTTGCCCAACATGAGTGTGACAGTCGATCAACCGTCGAAGTCGCTCTTGGTTTCGGGTACAGAGTTTGATCATCAGAAGCTTGCGGAAGTCATTAGCCACATCGATGTCGAAGATTCGTCGCGCGGTCAGGTTGAGAGCTATGAAATCGGCACAGCCGATCCTGAAGAGGTACGCAACGTACTGATGCAGCTCGTTCCTCAGGCCATTATTTCTTTGAATGCATCGGCCCGGCAGTTGCTTGTTTGGGCGGAAGAATCCGATCATTCAGTGATCAAGCAGGCCATGGACCAGTTGGCTCGACAACAGCCCGACCAAACTCACGAATTGCAAACGTATCCGATCCCAGAAGAAATCCGGTCAACCGTGTTGACGGTCATTGAGACGGTGGCGCCGGAAGTATCCTGTTCGCTTGATGTTTCGGGAAAACAGCTCGTATGTTGGGGGACAGCAGCGCAACAAGAAAAGGTGCACAAGGTGCTTGATGAGCTTATGCGAAACCTGCCCCAGCCCGACGACTTGACGCTCCGAGTGTATCAAGCGCCGGTAGACGTACTGCGGTACGCCAAGCCACTGCTGGCAGATGTGGCTCCGAAAGCCCGTCTTGTTGGTGGAGGCGATAAAAATGAGTGGCTCGTTTGGTCGACTGCTGAAGAGCAGTTGGCCATTGCGGAACTAATGTCCTCTCTGGAGGAACAGCTGACCATTCAGCAAGCACCCTCTCGGACGATTAAGGCCTATCCTCTCCATGGATCCGACGTCTCCATGGTCCGACAGGTGATCCATGAGGCAGTTTCCGATGCGCATATCCTCGACAGCTCTGTTGCCAATCGTCTAATAGTTCAGGCGACTGAAAAGGAACATACGACCATCGCGCACGTTTTGGAGAATCTCACGGAAGCGTTGCAGCAGCCAGACAGTTCTGTTCAAGTTTATCTTATTGATCGTAAACGGATCGCCGCCCAAGCTATCGCCGATTCCCTCGACGCCGAACTGACAGAGGACGTATCAATTCAGGTGAACGAAAAAGGGAACAGCTTAATCGTACGTGCTCCCGAGTCGGACCACGCTCGTCTAAAGGCTGCAATCGATTCCATGATGGATCAACTCCCTGAAACACCCAGCCCCCAGACGAAAGTCTACTCGCTGAGACTCGCTTCACCTGAAACAGTACATCAAGCCGTCACGCCGCTCGTTCCCAACGCGGTGATCGCCGCCGATGTTGCCAGTGGCAACTTGCTTGTGACTGCTACCGCCACGGAGCATCAACAAATCGCAGGAGTGATCGAGAAACTGGATGTGGTCTCTGGTCAACAGCCTGTGACGAAGGCCTACCAGATTCGGCAGGCTGATGCCGATGCCGTGTATCAGTCCGTGTCGCAGGCATTTGCGAACAGCAACGATTTCTCCGTAACATACCAAGCTGCGGTCCGCACACTGTTCGTTGTCGCGACACCCAAGAATCACGCAGTCTTTGCAGAACTCATCAAATCGATAGACCGGCCAGGAGATACGGGTGATCCACGTTTTGCGAAAGTCTATTCGATGGAAGATGTTGCTGGCGAAGCAGCCGCTTCGGCGCTGGATACACTGTTTCAGGGCCAGATGCCAGCCGTCAAGGTTGAGTATAACTCCACCGCAAAGGCAATGATTGTCGTGGCTGACAGTAACCAACATAAGGCCGTCGATGAAGTGCTGGGACAACTGACGGGCAATCCGCTTGAAGTAGAGGTGTTCGAACTTCAGAGCACCGACCCGTTTGTGGTCGAGAACGCGATTGATCGGCTCTTCGTGGACGTTTCGGCAGGTGAAGCGCCATCCGTTTCTGGCGACTACAGCACGCAGAAACTCTTCGTTCGAGGAACGAAAACACAGATTGAACAGATTCGGCAGTTGCTCGTAAAGATGGGGGAGGCTCCACTGGCCTTTGCTGAGGAGCGTCAAACGGGTGCAGTGCGAACGGTCCCCTTTCGGGGCGACACGCTTGAAGCCGCCAAAAAAATTGAATTGATTTGGCCCCGTCTCGGAGCAAATCGGATTCAGGTTATGACGCCATCGAAACCTGACTTTAAGGCGCTGCACCCCGGCGAACCCTCCGAACAACAGCCTGAGATTCGTGGCCCCAAGCCGACTGGCGAAGATTCCGGAGATGTTAAGGCGCCCTCGACCAATCGAGATGACCTGACGCAGAAGACCCAATTTGTTGCCTTGCAGGATTCGACAAGAAGGCCGGCGCCAGACGATTCGGATTCAAAGCCGAGATCAGAATCGAACGAGTCGGAGCGGGCGACTATCGTTGTTGTTCCAGAAAACGGGCGCCTGACGATCGCTTCCTCTGACCATGAGGCGCTCGATCAGCTTGAAACACTGCTGCGAGCCATGGCTCGTAGTGATTCGCGAGCCAGCACCAGTCCTAACTTTGCGGTCTTCATACTAAAGAACACGGGAGCTGCGGAGATGCAGTTACTTCTCGAAAAGTTGTTCGACGATTTGCCCGCAACGCGAGGTGGGCTGGGCCCGGTAGCTTTCGTGGCGGATGAACGACTCAATGCATTGGTGGTTCACGGGACACGCAAGGACCGAGAAACCGTTGAGGAGTTATTGCAAGTACTCGACACAGAAGAAATGCCCGACTCACTTCACGTCAACCGCCCCGAACTGCTCCTACTAGAAAACACACAAGCGCGGCGCGTGCTGGCGATCCTGGAAAATGTCTATAAAACGCAACTCAAGAGTGGGGGGGGGCGCAAACAGGTCCAGATTCCAACGGGTGTTTCGGCCGGAGTTGCTTCTGTGTTACAGCAGATCAATGCCGTTGCTGCAGGACCCCTGCTCACGCTTGATGTCGATGAAGCGACCAATTCGCTTGTCATGCGGGCCCCGCCCGAGTTGAGTAAGGAGATTAAGACCTTTGTCCAGCGACTCGACACACAGGTGGCAGAGATCCCGAATCGCCAGGTTCGTATAATTCAACTCAAGCATGACAAAGCTGATCGAATGCAAGCGATCCTTGAGCAGTTCTTACTCCAGACCCAGGAGTGATCGGCGTGGTCCGAAATCCAGATAAATATCCATCTGAAAGGTTGGTATTTGCTTCGTCTGGAGTTTGGGCAACTCAAGACGAAGACATTGTTCTGGAGCGAGTTCCGCTCAACTTCGTTCAGCATTTTCGAAACCAAATGGGCGTCGTGAAAGTAATTCAGGGCCCGAGCCTTGGTTGCTTGTCATGATCGAAGTGGGGGGCGAGCTAGGGAAAAAATGGCGCCCGAACTACTCAAACGTTCTATCCTGTTAAGGATAGCGTCTCATCACCCCTGAATATGCCAAGTAGAAAATTTCTGAAATGTCCGACAAGCTGTGGCGGATATCTTACGTCAGCTGTTATTTGTACGTAAGATGTTTATTTGTAATGACTTAAGTTATCTGAGGGGTATCTGAGACGGGGGGCGATTTGGGGTGGGGTGATGTCCCAATCCGCCTGTCTCCAAGCAGGCATTGTTCTGTTTGGAGAGAACGTATAGGCTTCGAGCACGCAACCACGAAAGTCGAAAGTTGGTTGTCTTGGTATGGAAGCCTTCCCCACCTAAGACCATGAACGGTCGCCCCACCCTCCGCCAGTAGCCAGGTACCATAGCTCACCGAACTGGCCAGCTGACACGAATAGTAAAATGAGT
Source organism: Pirellulaceae bacterium (assembly GCA_022448645.1). The sequence continues at coordinate 47,643 of JAKVBZ010000006.1, read as the reverse complement.
CAAGGAACATACGCACCGGTTTTAGACAGGAACCGTCTAAGAAGCATTGCCGGGGTCTTGAAGAGTCGTCTGCCGCTCGATGATTTAGTGGCAGAACTCGCGTTTTCGTCGGTCACCGACTTGCTCGGCGCAACGGCCAATGCACTTGAGATGGATTTGGTCCATCTTGAACATGTCGACGTTGACGAATCGTTATTGGATACGTTTCCACTCAAACTGATCCATCGTTTTGAAGTATTTCCGTTGCGGCGGAATTCGAAGTCACTTACCGTCGCCATCAGCGATCCTTTCGATGTTCAGGCCATTGATACCATCAGTGCTGCGACACGAACCAGCGTCAAGCCGGTATTGGTCGAATTGAAACAACTTCGCGAGCTGATCAAGGCGCATCTTGGCGTGGGTGCTGAAACGGTCGACGGATTAGTTTCGCTTCAACAGAGTGAGGACTACGAGCTAATTCAATCGCTAAGCGGGCAGGATTTAGAAGATGCCGAGATGGCCCAACAGGCGTCGGTCGTGCGGTTGGTCAACGAGATTCTCAGTGAAGCTGTTGAATCCCGTGCTAGCGATATTCACATTGAAGCGCAAGAGCGCGGATTGAAGCTGCGCTATCGGGTCGATGGTGTGCTGCAAAAACAGGCGACGGCGCCCGAGATGAACCAGTTTCGTGCGGCGATTGTCAGTCGTTTGAAGATCATGGCGAAGCTGAATATCGCTGAAAAACGAGTGCCTCAGGACGGTCGAATTAAGCTCAGGACGAAAGGTCGTGCGGTTGACATTCGTGTCTCAGTGATTCCGATGCAGCATGGTGAAGCCGTGGTCATGCGCGTGCTTGACAAGGAAAACCTGAGATTCTCTTTGCGCGGCATCGGCATGTCTGACGAGGTTTACGAAAACTTCCAAGAGCTGATCCGCTTGCCGCACGGGATCATTCTGGTAACTGGTCCCACGGGGTCCGGCAAGACGACGACTCTCTACAGCGCACTAAATGAAATTAAGAATGAAGAGAATAAGATTATTACTACCGAGGATCCCATCGAATATCAATTGGAAGGCATCAACCAAATCCAGGTGAACACCAAAGTTGGTTTAACGTTCGCGGCGAGTTTGCGAAGTATCCTCCGCCACGACCCAGACGTGGTGCTGGTGGGTGAGATTCGTGATCAGGAAGCAGCCGAAAACGCAACACAAGCCTCGCTGACCGGCCATCTTGTGTTTAGTACTTTGCACACCAACGACGCTGCCAGTGCGTTCATGCGACTGTGCGACATGGGTGTCGAGCCGTTTCTTGTGAGCAGCACGGTCGAAGGCGTGATGGCTCAGCGGTTGGTGCGCCGACTCTGTAATGATTGCTGTGAGCCGATTGTGCCTTCGCGTCACGAGTTGCCGGCTGATTTTCCCTGGGAACAGCTGGATGGTAAGACGCTTTACCGTGCCGCCGGCTGTGCCAGTTGTCGTCACACCGGCTATAGTGGCCGCCTGGGGATCTACGAATTGCTGACGGCCAATGAAGAAATCCGCAATCTGGCGTCGGAGCGCGCTACCTCAACTGAGATAAAGAAGGCCGCTCGGCGAAATGGCATGACGACGTTACGCGAAGATGGCTGGAAGAAAGTGCTTAGTGGTGTCACTTCGATTGATGAAGTCATTCGCGTTACCAAGATGGATGAATCAACAAGGTAGTCAGCTGTCATGCCAGAGTTTCTCTACCGAGCGAAGGTTGTTTCCGGCCAAACCGTTGATGGTGTGATTACCGCTGTCAATCAACGCGAGGCTCTGTCGGCATTGACGCAGCAGTCGCTGTTTCCCCTCGAATTGCGTGATCGGGCAGCCGCTGACAGTTTCTTTAAAATCCAGTTTTCCCTGCCGACTAGGGTCAAAGTAGAAACGATCTCTGATACGCTGACCCAGCTTGCGGATTTGCTTACTAATGGGGTGTCGTTACTAGAGTCGTTGGATATTCTTTCCGAACAAACAGCGGACAAGCGCATGAGTGAGGTACTCGGTGATGTCCGTGATCGTGTCGCGGACGGAAAGAATCTTGACGAAGCGCTGGCCGAGCATCCCAAGATCTTTCCCCCGCTGACAGTGCACATGGTGCGGGCAGGATTAGAGGGTGCTTTTCTGGAAGAGTCCCTGGATCGGGTCGCATCGTTCCTGCGCAAGCAGAGTGAACTGCGCGGAAAGGTTCTCGGGGCGATGACGTATCCTACGTTGTTGGCCCTTGTGGGGTCGATTGTCGCGATCGTGCTGATGGTGCTTGTGGTCCCGATGTTCGAATCGTTCTTCGACCGTTTGGAGCGGAGTGGGGTCGGACTTCCGACGATTACCGTTATCCTGCTCGTCGTGAGTCATACGTTGACCCGGTATGGCTTATTCGTCGCGGTTGGTGTGGTCGGTTTGGTTGTTGTAGGACGCAGGTTTCTGGCGACCGAGCGCGGCCGACAAATCATGGATCGAGGAAAGTTGCGTATTCCGGTTGCCGGGACAATCTTGCACGACACGGCGATTTCACGTGTTTGTCGAGTGCTGGGAACCCTGTTGCACAATGGCGTTCCCATTCTCAAGTCTCTCGACATTAGCAGCGCTTCGGCAGGCAATACACTCCTACAACGCGCCATCAAAGAATCTGCCGAGAACATTTCTTCGGGCAATTTACTCTCACAGCCCTTGGCGGCGAGCGGCCTGATTTCCGCGCAAGTGATGGCCATGATTCGCGTAGCCGAAGAGACCAATACTTTGGATCAAGTCCTGGTGAAGATCTCTGATCGTATGGATCAGAAAATTGAGCGCCGCTTGGACATGATGGTCCGACTGATCGAACCGATCATGTTGCTGGCTATTGGTGGGATGGTAATGTTCATCATCATAGGTGTGCTTCTGCCCATTATTGACCTGAATTCCGCAATGGATTGATGGAAACATGCCATCAATAGGTCAGACAAATTGACAACCCTTAGAAAGAAAGAAAATGATGCAACGAAGTCACAGAATTCGACGTTCCGGTTTGACCCTCCTGGAGTTGATGATCGTCCTGGTCATTCTGGTGGTATTGATCTCTCTCGTTGGCCCACGGCTACTCGGTACGCAAGCAAAAGCGGATATCAAGGCGACAAAAACCCAAATTGGTAACCTCGAGTCGGCGCTGAAACTGTACGCCGTCGACATGCGAACGTTCCCCAACAGCGAAGAGGGACTGCAAGCGTTGCTGACGCCACCGGTAGACGAAAAAAAATCGCGAAAATGGGAAGGGCCGTACCTCGATGACGAAATCATCCCTGGTGACACGTGGGATAATGAATTTGTGTACGAGTATCCTCCAAGCCAAGGTGTGCGCGATTTCCCAAACATCTCGTCACCTGGTCCCGACGGTGAATCGAACAGCGAGGACGACATCGTCAACTGGCGGGTGACCCCGGGAGACGGCGATATGCCGGGAGAATCCGACCGTGAGTCATTGGCGGGAAACTAGTGGTAACATCGCGTTTTGCCAGTCCCGGCCGCGCGCTTACACACTACTCGAACTGATCATCGTGTTGACGATTCTTGCGTCACTGAGCGCCATCGCGTGGCCGCGCGTTGGGTTAGCGCTGCGGCGCTCGCAGCAGCGCGAGGCCGCCCTGCAACTCAAGAGCGAGTTCGCCGAAGCCCGAGAAAGAGCGATTCGCGAAGGTGCCGTTTGGGTGTTTCGATATTGTCCAGGGACAAGCCAATACCTGTTCCATCGCCTACAAAACCATACCAGACCGACCATGCCAGCCTCCGTCGAACAAACCCTGTTGAGTGACATCGAGCTCACAGAGCCACCTCGCCAGTTGCCCAATGAGCTGGTATTTCGGCCACCGACCGCATCCGCACGGCATGGCAGCGCCGCGGTGCCATGGAAGGTCGCCGAAGTCAGCGAACCGACCACCTCAAATTGGGTTTTCGGGGCTGAGTTCTTACCTGATGGGCGAGCAACGGAAACCGTCGTCGAATTGCTGCAACGCGACACTCGGCGATCAATCCAGCTGCGACTGCGTGGACTAACCGGAGGTGTCACGATTAGCTCCGAGCAACGAGCCACAAAGGTGGATGACGTATCTCACGGGGCCGTGGCCGTTTCGCAGACGGAATCCCCTTCATGAAAGATGTGTTTTCGCCAGACGGCAGATTGAATCCCTTTGGTAGATTTTAAAAAGCAGAGACGGGTAGAAATGTTGAGCGTTCACCGATCCTGCAGCTCGTCTGGTCGCTGCTGCAAGATGCGCGGTTTTTCGCTGCTTGAAGTCATCATTGCCACCGGAATCCTTGCCACTAGTACGGTTCTGTTGTTGAGCTTGTTTTCCACTGGCGAGCGACACACGAAGCGAGCGGAGCGACGTGTTCTCGCACAAATGCTGTGCCAGTCCAAACTGGACGAACTGATTGTCGATTCCGCGCAACTTCAAGCGGTTGAGAACGAGCCGCTGGAAGGCTACCCCGATTGGAGCTTGACGGTCGAATGGGCGCCTTTGGAGATCGCAGGTCTGGTGAGTGTTCGAGTCTTGATTCAGCAGACTCCAGAACGCAACAAGATGGACGCGCCTGATACCACGGCGCCAAGCGCGGTATTTTCGCTGGTCCGTTGGATGCGTCACCCAGCCGTCGACGCTGGTATGCCCCACAGAACAGATGTCAGTGATAAGCCCTACACCGATGGACTCGCATCGTCAAACTCGCCATGAATTGTCGTGTACAAGCCAGGAGCGAGCGAAGCTCTCAAGGAAGGTCACATACACCTTTTGAAGTTGCGCATTTCAGTCACGAAGTGGTGGTAGCAAAAGAAGTTTTGGCCACGCGAGGATTTAGCCTCTTGGAGTTGATCATTGCATCCGCCTCAGTTGCAACCTTGATGCTGCTTGTCTGGTCGCTCTTTGGTGTTTACTCCAAGTTAAATGACAGAGGTGCGGAAAAGGCGACCGAATTGCAACTCGTACGGTCCTTGATGCGACAACTGCGCGCTGACCTGCACCACATCGTCGTGCCGGCGATCGGGGCCAACTCAACGAGGTCAGTCGCATCCGAGTCGACGGCGGAAACATTCGATGAACCTGTCTCACTACCGCCGGGAGGTACGCTGGTCGGTAGTGAAACGAGTCTCCACTTTATCGTACGTTCAACCCGTCGCAAGCAAACGGTTGCCTCGGCCGATGAACTTGGAATTGAAACTGTGTATGACGTGGTGGCGTATGATTGGAAGGCTCACGATTCGCTCTTTCCGCTTGATGTTGAGGATCAACCAGGTGTCGTGCTGCCTCGCGAAGATCAAGCCTCTGGGTTGACCCGATACGTGGAGCCTTGGGTTTTGTGGCAGGAAAAGCGATCCGATCCACAAGTTGTTACGGCGCTGACGGTCGTCGAGTCGACGGTGCCAGACGCCCCACCCCAATGGGGAAATCGCGATTTCGTTCCCGAAGTGGCCTCACTGCGTTTCCGATATTTTGATGGCACTCTTTGGTTAAGTCAGTGGGACAGCCAGGTTACCGGTCGTTTACCCGCTGCTGTGGAACTCGCGTTCGACCTGAAAATAGAGGGGGAGGATGAGATGATCGAGAGACAGCGACCTTCGTCCCCATCACAAGTCGACGTCTCGCCAGTAAGTAGTCGTGCCGCTGTCGACACCGAATACTTTCCTGACACTGCAGGCATGTTACAAAATCAAGCCGCATATCGTTTTGTGATTGCCGTTGCTGTAGCATGGCCCTCAGAAGATGCCGTCGTTGCAGCAAAGCTGGCTGGAGAGAAAGTGGAGGTGATGGCACCGTGAGCATGTGTACGCGACAGAACAGATCAGGCATGGTGCTAGTCGTTGTGCTGGTTCTTGTACTGCTGATGGGTTTGGCGGCTTACGAATACTTGCTGTCAATGCAGACCGAGAACGCCGCAGCCCGGTCCAGTGGCGACCACCTGATCGCACAGCAGGCGGCGTTCTCTGCTCGTGATTTGTTGGCGGCGATTCTCGCGCTGCCCCGTAGCCAGCGGCAAGGTCTGGGGGATGTAGCGGAAAACCCGGATGTGTTTGGCGGTATTGTCCTTGACGAGGATATGAACTTAGAAACCGAAGATATTCCCATTGCCTTCGTCATCTCCCCAGAAGACTCAACAAATCACCAAGCGCAGACCACGCATTTTGGCGCCGAGAACGAATCGGCCAAGTTAAGTCTTTTGAAGCTTATTGAATGGGACGAACAGAAACCTGGCTCAGGACGTGAGGCGCTGATGCGATTTCCTGGAATGGAGGCCACCATCGCTGACGCCCTGCTGGACTGGGTAGATAGAGATTCGCATCTCCGTTTCGAGGGTGCCGAGTTTGATGCCTATGCTTCTCTGTCGACACCCATCCGCCCGCGGAACGGAAGGCCTTTAGACCTGGAGGAACTATTACTCGTGCGGGGCGTGGACGCCGCACGCCTGTTCGGTAGAAAAACTGAAGTACCACCAAACGGTAGAGCGCAGAGCATTTCGGCCCTAGACGCCGATCAACCGTGGGTACGGCTCGTGACTGTCTGTAGCGGGGAACGCAACGAGAATCTCCATGGCGAGCCACGTGTCTTGGTGAATGATAACCAACTCGATCTGCTTCACCAGCGTCTGGTTGAGCGGCTGCCGGTCGCATGGGCAAACTTTATCGTTCTTTTTCGCCAATTCGGTCCGAGTCTGACCGGTGACATCTCGACGTCTGCTAAACAGAAAACTGCCGGAGATCTGACCATTGACTTTTCACAGCCCGCCCAGTATCGCATTGAAAGTCCTTTAGACCTCTTGGACGTCCGCGTGGCTGTTCCTGGCGGCCACGATTCGCTGGCAATTGCCAGCCCGTTTTCCAGTGAACCTCAGATGATGCAGAGCCAGCTTCCAGAACTCGTCGATCAAATCACAGTCACTGCGGAGACAAGATTAGAGGGACGGATTAACATCAATCGAGCTTGCCGAGAGGTGTTGCTGGCGATTCCGGGTGTTGATGACAGCCTAGCCGAGAGGATCCTGGCGGCGAGAACGATGGGAGACAACGCCACGTTTGGAAGGCACCATGGTATCTGGTTGTTGACGGAGGGTATCGTTGATGTCCCGAGGATGCGAGAATTACTGCCCAATATCACGGCTGGTGGGGATGTTTACAGAGCCGAGTTTTGGGGATGCCTTGCTGGGAGGTCTCTGGCATATCGGTGTGAGGCCGTGATTGATGCCACGGAGGGAGTTGCCCGCCAAGTTTTTTTTCGTGAACTGGAGCCTAAAGAGTTGCCCGCTGATTGGAAAGCGGCCGACAGTTTGCTCGCAACCGGCAATTGAGCCGAAGATGTTAAAACAACTGATAGTTTCGAAGAAGACTTGCCTTTTCGTCCAATGGACCCGCCCCATTTGCCGTTACCTGCTCGTTTCCCGCAGTCAATCGGTTCCCCGCGTCGTGGACGTGGGTTCATTCCAGACGGACGACCAGCAGCCCCTGGTGGAGCAGCTGCATGCACACGCCGCTTCGCGCAATCTTCGCTTTCGGCAAGCGGTCGTCCTTTTGCCGCGCGCGGAATTGGACGTCACCTCACTAAACTTGCCGCCAGCGACAGCCGCTGAGTTACCAGAATTAGTAAAACATGCCGTAATCCAGGAAACTGATGATGCCGGTCTGTCCTATGTGAGCGACTTTATTGTCACCCGGGAGGCTGATGATGCATCGGAGACCTTGGCATTTTCGTGCGACGAAAAATCACTTGACGCGTTAACAGCCGGATTCAAATCGGCCGGCACCAACTTGTGTGCAGTCACCTTCGGTGGTTTTGGAGCGGGGCATCTGTTGAAGCAAATCTCCAGGCGACCTGCGCCCACAGCCGTTGTGATCACGACAAGCGACCACGACATCGATTTGGCAGTTCAAGCAAATGGACGACCACTCGGTTTTCGTACCATCCCGCGTTCGATGGAAGAAGAAGATTCGCTTGCAGAACGGCTGAGCGAGGAGATTCGTCGTACGTTGGCCATTGAGCATCGGCCGGACGACGGATCCACCCGCCTATATCTGATCGGTGACGTTGAGGAGCACCAACAACTTGCCAAAGTGATTTCGGAGCGGCTCTCCCTGTCCGTGTCGGTTGTCAACCCGGTCGACCAAGTCGAAACAGATATCGCCGTCAAGCATTCCTCACGATACGCGAACCTGGTTGGCACCGCGTGTGCGTGGAACGGATGCGGGTTGGAATTGGATCTGCTGCACCCGCGTCAGGCGGTGACGCAGCCGGGCCTCCTACGGCGAATCGCGTTTTGGGGGACGCTCGCCGCAACGGTGCTTTTGATACTGGGGAGTTTGGTTTGGCAAGATCGTGCCGAACAGATCAACGCCATCGACAAACAAAGGGATCGGCTCAGTCAGTTAACCAAGCGCGCCAATAAAGCTCTCGAGCAGCAAGATGTGGTGGATGCGATTCACCTCTGGAGAACAGATGATATCGTCTGGCTCGACGAGCTTCGGGAATTGTCCGAACGATTGCCATCACGTCACGAGGCGTTGATTCGCACGATAAATATGTCCGCCGATTCTCAGCGCAACGGTGTGATTGACATGGACGTACAGGTTAGTAGACCGGAGGTTGTCGCCGGTCTTGAGGACGCCTTGCGAAACGAACAGCGTTCAGTGAGTAGCAAACGCGTCTCAGAAACCGCCGGAAAAACGGATCTACCATGGCATTTTGAGACTCGCATTGTGTTCATTCCGGACGACGTGCCCCCAACCTCGATACCGGATTCCCTGCCCCAGAAAGGATCAGCAGAGCCATTCGATCAAACGAAGGTAGACAGCGAACAACCTCAAACTGGGACACGGCCGGTCTTGACGGAAAATGATTCCGATAAGGAGAGGACGTTCGAATGAATGCTCGCGCGAATCTTCTTGTCGCAGCCCTGGTGATTGTCGGAATTGCCTTGTTGGGTGACCAAAGCTACCGGGCTTTCGTCGAAGAACCGGCCGGAAAGCGGGATCGCACATTGAGCCGATTGAGAAAAGAGGTTCAGAAGGCTGAGGACGTCATTTTTCAATCTGCAGCGGCAGCCGACGAGTTACTTGCTTTGGAACAGTTTTCCCTGCCCCATGACGAAGAGTTGGCCCGTGCCCGCTACCAAGAATGGTTGTTGATTCTTGTGGAAGAGGCGGGTTTGGAGCAACCGGCCGTCGACTCCGGCGCAGCTGTTCCCATTACCGTCAGGGGTCGCGACAAAAAAAAGCCGAAGGAAATTGGTAAACGCTATCCGTTTTCCGTGCGCGGGCGCGGCACGCTTCAGCAGATAACTCAGCTGCTGTTCAGCTTTTATCAAGCAGGCCACCTGCAGAAGATTCGGAGTCTTGCGCTCAACCCGGTGGCTGGTGGCACGCAACTTGATGTCACGACAAGTATTGAAGCACTCAGTTTGACTCGCTGTGAACGATCGGATGGGCTCCCCAAAGAAACGGTGAATCGTCTTGCTTTTGATGATTGGGAAGCCTATCGGTCAATCGCCCGTCGCAATCTGTTCTTACACCGGGGTGACTCCGAGCTGCGGCAGGCGGTGTTGACGGCGGTCACATTCGATCGGGCAGGGACTCCCGAAGCCTGGTTTTCCCTGGGATCAGAAAAACGAACGCAACGGATTCAGCGTGGAGAATCGCTTTCTCTCCTGGCGCATGAAGTACGAGTGATTGACATCCAACCGGAGCTGGCGTTGGTCGAAGTCGATGGTGCGATCATTCACCTCCCGTTGGGAAAGTCAATTCATGACATGAGTGCGTCGCTGGAAAAGCCCAAGGCGATGCTACCGCTAGCACCAACCGCTGAGTAGCAAGACCGAAGAACGCCGCAATGGCGCAGCGAATTTGCAAGCTTCCTTTGGCATGATCATGAGGTGCGAACCGGTCTGTGTATCATTTCATTCAAGGTCTGGATGATGGGGGTGTCTCAGCCCAGCATTGACACAGATTGTTCGTTCGACTAGCGTACCCGCCTCTTCTCCGAAGGCGGCGAAGCCGCAACGCAAGGGAATGTAATCCATCCAGGTGATTGCACGTCCGTCCTACAGCAGGCACACACAAATTACAACATTCACTCGAATTTTGGTCGCGACGCTGCATTCGCAGCAACAGCAAATCAATTGTTGACTGAAAAACACGTCGAATGCACTTTCCTTGGACTAAGGTTGCTCTGATTTTTGCGCTTACGCTGTCTATCTGTGCGCGTGTGGACGCCCAGTCGGACTTGGTACAGTTTGAAGCTTATGCGTGCCAGTATAAGACAGCGGACGAGGTGTCACGTCTCCTGCGCCCGATGTTGCCGGACTCACCTCATGTTCAGCTCGTCGTCGACCATAAACAGAATCGCATCCTTCTCAGCGGCGCTGATGACGTTCAAGCTATCGCAAAGCGTGTCTTGCGTGAAGTTGACCAGCCGATTCAGCGTTTACTGCCCGGAAGTCTTCCCCCGAATCACACACCGACCATGCGCCTCTACCAGGTGGTCCCTGAGCGACAGCAGGAATTCTTAGACCGACTTCGCCAGATGTTCGGTCAGGCTGGTTTGCACATGACCGCTGATCAAAAAAATGGCAGAGTGGCCGTCACAGCGGTTCCGGATGTTCATCAAGCCATCGAAAACTTCATGCGAACTGCGGGTTCATCCGCCGCGCCGGCGCGGCAACCTTTGCCAAAGGCAGCTCGCCAATTGGCCGGCAACGATAGGTCCGGTCGCTTAGTTGTTGTCCATCCAGAAAGATTATCCAGACTGCAACAGCAGCTGTCTGGGATTTTCGGGCACGGTTTGAGTGTGGGATGGAGTGACGGGCGCGAGGTACTTCAGCTGAGCCTTCGGCAGCCGTCACCACAGCACCTGGTGATTGAATTCGACCGTAGGCGAGGCGAAGTTTTGCTTGGTGGTCCGGTCGTTCCGGTTGGTCAACTTGCCACCTTGATCGAGGCATTGGCCAGCGACAGTCGTACAGCAGGGGTCCGTACGCACGTGTTTCGGGTTCAACGCGAAAACCACCGGTCGTTGAAGGAGATTGTGGAGTTGACGCCCCAACAAAGCCAGCCGGCACTTGCCAGTTGGAACGCACATACCAGGGACGCCGGTCCGAGTCCGGCAGGCGGGCCGGTCGCTCCCGTGCGATACTTGCACCAGGAGGAAGATTCTAAGGCAACACAACCAGCCGTTCCTCCAGCGAATGTGGCGAACGGAACAGCACCGCTGCGAGAAGAACTTCCGCAATTCGAAGGTGTTGAGATTGAGTCCTTGCCAGAACTCGACGTTATCATCTTACGAGGCCGCGACCAAGATTTGCAACGGCTTGAAGCCATCATTCGGCAATTGGAACGCGTTAGTCAGGAAACTCAGCCAGAGGTGCGGATCTATCACCTGCGGCATGCGCAAAGTGAGGCGGTTGCGGCACTCGTAACTCAAGTGGGAAGTGATCTTGTGAGTGGCCGGGCAGGGCAGGTTAACGTCACTCCTTTGGTAAAACCCAATGCTTTGCTGCTCATCGGCTGGGGGGAGGCGGTGAACGCCATGGTGGAACTGATTGAACAGTTGGATTCGCCCGTAGCATCGCAAACACAATCTTTTGTCTTTCATTTGCGACATGCCTCAGCAAACGCGGTGCAGAAGACACTCCAAACATTTTTTGCCGATCGCGATGGACTGGGACCGGTTGTTCAGATAACCGTCGACGCGCGCACCAATTCGTTGGTCGTTTACGCCGCACCGCGTGACATGCAGGAAGTGAACCGGATCGTCGAACAACTCGACCGTCCGGGTAGCGCTACGGTCAATCAGGCACGAATTTTCCAGATCGAGAATGCCCTGGCCGCCGATGTCGCGGAGACACTCCAGCAAGCCATTCAGTCGGCGGCCGAGAATGAAGATCGATCAGCGATTCTTGAATTACAAACGTTCGATGCCGAAGGACAACGCATTCTTCGCTCGGGGAATCTTGACGACGTGCAAATTACACCGAATCCTCGCAATAATACGATCATTGTTTCCTGTCCACGGGAAAACGTGGAGCTGATTGCGGAGCTGATTCGACAACTCGACTCGCCCGCCGTCCAGGCCCAGATTAAGGTGTTTCGCATTTTGAATGGTGACGCCGTCAGCCTGGTCGAAACGCTACGTTCGTTGCTGCCGTCCCAACTTGGGAACATCGTTGGTCCTCAGCTGTCCAGCAGTTCCGGTGAGTCATCGCTGGCGCCATTGCGATTTTCGGTTGATGTGCGGAGCAACAGCATTATCGCCACAGGGTCGGAAGGCGATTTGCGGATCGTCGAAGCCTTGTTGGTCAAACTTGATCAAAGCACATCCCTTCAGCGTAAGACGGCTGTTTTTCAGTTAAAAAACACGCCTGCCATTGACGTTGCTAATGCAGTGAATCAGTTCCTCATCAGTCGGCGTCAAGTGGAAGAGGCCGCCCCAGGTGCCGACAATCCATTTCAGGAAATCGAGGCGGAAGTCGTCGTCGTGCCTGAGCCGGTCGCCAATAAACTGATTTTGGCGGCCACACCACGTTACTTCGAAGAAGTTGAAGCCCTTATCGAAAAACTGGACGAGGAGCCTCCTCAGGTAATGATCCAGGTTTTGATTGCGGAGGTGGCCTTAAACGATGCCGACGAATTTGGCGTCGAACTCGGCTTGCAGGACTCCGTCCTTTTTGACCGTAGCTTGTTGGGAGACCTTATCACAACGACGAATTCGACTCAGGTACCGTCGGGTAACACCGTAGTTACTGCCATTCAGGAGGTCATTCAATCCGCAACCAACGTACCAGGTTTTGCTTTTAACAGTGTCGGACCACTCGGCAATAGTGGTAGTGACGCTTCCATTGAGACTGCCGCCACTGTTGGTGCCCAGGGTTTGTCTAACTTCGCAGTCGGACGCGGCAATGAACAACTCGGATTTGGCGGACTTGTATTATCGGCCAGCAACCAGAATATCAGCGTATTAATTCGTGCATTGCAGGAAACTCGCCGTGTCGAAATCCTCAGCCGGCCGCAGATTCGTACCCTCGACAATCAGCCAGCGTTCATTCAGGTTGGGCAGCGAGTTCCGCGCATCATTGGTTCCACCGTCAACGAGAATGGGCAGTCCAATTCGGTCACCCTTGAGAACGTTGGTTTGATCCTGGGAGTTACTCCGCGCATCAGCCCAGATGGTATGGTCGTCATGGAAATTGATTCCGAGAAATCACGTGTGGGGCCGGAGGTGGAGGGGATTCCTGTTGCGGTTTCCGTCGATGGAACGGTCATCCGTTCTCCGCGTGTCGATACGGCCACCGCCCAGACGACAGTCAGCGCGATGGACGGAGAAACCATTGTCTTGGGCGGACTGATCACGCAGGACAAGCAGGAGATTCACCGACAGGTTCCTTTGCTGGGAGATCTGCCAATTTTAAAACATCTATTCCGCTATGACGGATATGTCTCTCGAAGATCGGAGTTGCTGATTATTCTCACGCCACACATCATTCGCACGCCCGAAGACAACGAACGAATTCGACAAATTGAAATATCGCGAATGAGCTGGTGTGCGGCCGACGTCTTCGCTTTACACGGCGATATCGGGTTCGAAAACGATATGCATCTTCAAATGCTCGAAAACGGACAGCCAGATATCATCTTTCCGGATTTAAACCCTAGCGGCCAAAAGGAAACAATTCCCCAGAACAATTCGGAACCGGCGCAGGATTTTACGAACTAAAACTATGGTTACAGTCATCGAAAACAGGTCGGATCACGGGAGCAGGTCGTCAGGCGTGGTTGCCGGGATCGGCCGACCATCTCCAGCACTGCGGTTTGCTCCTCTGTGCATGCTGTTGATGCTAGCCGGTTGCCAGACGCTGGCTAGCAAATGGGACCTGTTGTCGCGGAACCAGACGCCGTCCGTACCCGATCGCATGCTACCGATTTGGACCGACACAGTTCTCCACCAGCCAGCCCAACCAGCAGTCCGAGGTTTTGGCGGAAGACTCTACTTCTATAGGGATCAGAAAGACAACCCGATCAAAGTCGAGGGTTCGCTCACTGTTTATGTGTTTGACGGTGACAAGGCGAGTTCCACCCAAGCCGTACCGCTGAAAAAATTTGTCATCACGCCAGAACAACTTGCCTCTCATCATAGTACGACTAGCCTCGGCGATTCCTACAGCGTTTGGATTCCTTGGGACCTGGTGGGCGGTCCGAATCGCACTCTGAGCCTGGTGGCTCGCTTCGATGGTCGAAACGGCGGAACCGTCCTTAGTGAGCCTGCCACGAAGCTTCTGCCCGGTGTGTGGGAAATCGACCGTGATGCGAGCCAGATACAAAAGGTTTCCGCTACAGCGGATATCGAGACAGTGGATATCGAGACAGCGGACGACGAACCCCGTCAGCCGTCTATGGCCACACTCTCGATCGATCTTTCTCCGAGCTTCCAGCGTCGATTGATGGGTCAAAGCCAATCAGAAGTCTCCCGGCCAGATGAGAGTTCGAGTCAGCCTTCTCGCTCAACAACTGCTATCGCGGATCGTTTGCCGGTGAGACGGAAGGTGGTGGAATTGGGTGATTCCGTTGCAGATCCAACGGTACTAGGTACAGTTCGTTCTTCACCGCAGAGATTCCCGGCTCGACGAGAGCCACGAGTTCAGCCAGGTCGCGCTCCTTTGCGGAGGTTACCTCACCTCTCAGGATGGCCGTCCGCTCTACCACCGACACCTCGAAGTGGCATTGTTCAGAAAAACGGAGCGATTGCGACAACTCTTTCGTCAAACGGTTACCCACGTCGACGAGCGGCGGTTGTGGAGTTGAAAACACAAGCTGCAGAGTTGGGTGATACATCTCTTCCGAGTCAGAGAGTGGTAACGGCTGATTGATTCGGCTGCTCTGGTCCGTGCGCTCCTTTAAGCCAGCGGTCGATCGTAGCGCGGCGCCGTGAGAACTCGCTTGTTCGCTCCCGACCAATCCTCTCCGTTCACGCTGATCTGCTCCAAGGAAATTAGTGGCTCCTCGGTTCCCACGCAGGAATCTTTCAGTTCCCTGCACGTCGCCCGCCTGCCGAAACATACTACGACCGACACGTTTCTGAAAAGGCTGGCCGAATTGCCGATTTCCAAAAAGCTGAGCCTCGACGACCGCGCCATTGGCGATGAAGATAGCAACGGCTATTAAAACATGTGTCTGTTGCATCACGGAGTACTCCGTAAACTTTTTTGAGTTGTTCTAAAATGGTGAGCGTTGTTGGTAGGCATGGCCCTATTCCCAAGACTGCCCTAAATCATTTTCGTTATTTAGGAGCCCATCTAAAAACCATGCCGGTACCACGGATTTCTTGGGAGGCAACCTCTAGGGCTGCCGTTTGAGTTAGTGATACCACATCTGCGTTTCTGGCCGCCTAGGCTGGTAAGGTTACAGTTCCCTGTATGCCAGCGTTGGAAGCCATATTGATGATTGATCCGCTGCCTTGTCGCAACATTTGTTTGATCTCGTACTTCATACACAGCCAAACACCGCGTAGATTGATATGTTTGATTTTATCAAATTTTTCTCTCGTACATTCGTCGGTAGTCGACATTGTGTCGAGAATGCCGGAACAATTCAAATCGCAAACGATTTGGCCAAAAGCATCTGCGTCTTATCTTGTGGGAACTGTTCCCGGAACATGCCTTGCCTCCGGGAAGTCTACACGTACTGGAATCTGGCTCGCCGCGCGGTTGAATCCATTGTCGATGGCGTGGACAGTGATGAGATGAAGTCCGTTGCGGTCGCCGCGCAGATCCCAGCGGTACTGAGGCTGCTTGGTTTCAGAGACCAGGCGGTTGTCGATGAACCAGCGGTAGCGTACTACTGCGCGATTTCCTTTTGGTTCCGCCTGCGCACGCAACGTCACGTGGGGCGTGTTTAATCTGGCTGCAAACTTGGGCTGGACAAAGCTGACCTCGGGTGCCGGGTCGATAAAGTGTTTGCGGGCAAGGGTGTCACATTGCAAGGCAAGTTCTTCGCCACCTACGTAATAGAATCCGACGCCAGGCATTTCTGGCGCGTGGGTGCGCAGTTCGCGAAGCTGACGGTCGATGATGTCGGCAGTCAGCACATGACCTTCGTGATACGTCGACGCAGGGGCGATGTGCCCGCACATGTTGACCAAACGCTCACTGGCGCCTGCCTTGCGTGCGACATCAATACGCTGCTTGATGCCGTCCATGCCGATGGCGAAACCTTCTCTGGGAAACTGACTCGTCACATGGGTGTAGCCTTCCAGGATCAGCAGGTCCAACTCTCCGGCCGCTGCCAGGTTGGCCATCGTCTGCTGGCCTTGGAAGTAAAAGGCCGAGAAGCTTTCGGGATGCATCCTTTCGGCTTCACGTAGCGCTGTGGCCGCCCACTGCTGACGTTCTGGCTCAAGGTGCCATTCATGCATGCAGTAGCCGAGGTTGCCTTGGGCGGTGCTGAGGTAGTAGGTGATCCAGCTCGCTTCGGAACTGAGCCAGGGCGACGGCCCTCCCTCTGCCCACGCCAGATCGATACCGCCTCGTGCGTTCATCCAGCGGTCCATTCCGGTATATGTGGTCATGTTCGCCGCTGTCAATTGCCGGCATACCTCGCGAGGGAGGCCGTACCACACGAAATAATATGGATCGCGCACTGGGGGCAGCAGCGCTGACGGATAAAGCGCCAGCGCGCGTTTGCTTAGGTCCTCCAAACGAGGTGGTTCGCCTGCCAACTTCACTACCAGGGCAGGACCGTTCTTCTTTTTCGACTCCGATGCCGCAAAGGCCAGCTGCCAGGTTCCGGCGTTGGGTCGCCCGAAAATTGCACCGCCGGTCCGGATCAGCAATCCGTGGTTTGCGAGTCCCTCATACAACCAGGCGTTGACTACCGCCGTTAGATCGATTTCGACGATTCCGGATGCGTCGATGGCCTGCGAAACGGCCAGGTCCAAGTCCATGGCGTAGTCGATGTTGCTTGCCCGGTTGCGATCCTGAGGCCACCCGATCTTGCCATCGGCAGTGTCCCATGTGGCGGCCTGCGTCCAGGCGACCTGCAGGGGTGCGATTTGTGTTGCCACTTCGCCCGGAAGCTGTGCTTCCAGCACCCGGAGGCGCAGTACTGCTTTTTTTACCGAGCCGAAGCGAGACGCATCGATGCCGGTCAGGTCGAAACGGATAAGCGTGCGATCGTAGGAAGAGCCGTCGTTACCATGACCGCGCAGAACGTTACCGTCGAACGCGGCCGTGCCACCGCTGCTCACCCAGCCATCCAATACCTGGCCTGAACCCTGTAACTCGAACACTGCTGCTGAGGCGCGGTTACAGAGGAGGCTCACTGCGACCATGAACAGAGTGGTCAGTAAGCGAGGTTTGGAGGGGCTAAGTCTATTGTTCACGTCGAAGTTCCTTTCCAACATCAGGCACCTAGGGCAGCTTTTAAAGGAAAACATATTACACAACGTGACGCAACCGAAGTTCACGTGATACGGATGAGCTTGAGTTCATGAAGGTGGTAACCCGACAACAACACAGACGACGAGGAACGAGCAATGTCGATGAAATGGACAACCATGACTACCTTAGTTGTTGCTTGTGACGATCGACCACGCGTCCGTGGTCGTGTTCGATGTTCCCTTGCTTTGCGTAAACGATGGCCTCCACCCAACCTTGAAAGGCCGCCGTGATCCATAATTGCATGCGGTAGCCGGTGTTGGGTTCGAGCGTAAACGTATCTGATGTAAGACGGCAGTACGGCCATTTCATGGTGTCTTGGGGATCGACCTGGATACAGACGGACCGTTTGCCTCTCATCTTGAATTGGTCATCGGCAAAAATCTTGCCGCGGTCAAGATTCCAGCCGACGGGGTGTCCCTCTACCCATTCTTCAAAGTCACCGTTCTGCATGACGGGCTTTGGCGAAGGATCCAAATGATTTTGTGCGTCTACCTGTCCACGATTGACAATGGCCGCTACCGCGAACAACCATCCGATTGTCGCTCGTCGCTGGATAAACGTAAAACCTGTTACCAAAGGGGCGCGAATCGTACATCGTCCCGATCCGCGTCTCCGGTTCCGCGATCTGTTAAACATGGATCACCTAGATGTTCATTCGGATGCTGAGGATGAAGCCACAGGCGTTTGCCCTTCATCCCGCTTAGCTCGGCAGCGTAACACACAACGCCACATGACTAGGTTTCTCTACATCCATCTCGATGTTAGGCAGTTTCTCCAAAGGCTATGATAAACCATCCAGCATACCATTGGCGAACTGCGAACAGCTTTCTGGAGTGCGATGATACATGGTTCCATGTTCCACAGGAAAAATATTCAACTCGTGTTCCATCCCTTCATTTTGTTGCTGGTCCCGTTTTCGGAAATGCAGAGGCTCGGTGATTCCGCGAAAGGGACTCTTTGAGCCACCAGCACCAATGACGATGGTGACAAAATGGAAGCTGCGGCCAATGGATTTCCTGTCGTTTTGCGGTAAACTCAGAGCGAAAATTAATTTTTCTATCAACTCAACCACGCTTCCACCCAACATGAAATATTTTTTTCTCGTCGTATCTTTTCTCAGCACCACAACCTTTGCTCATGGGGACGAGACCCCAGCGATCCCGCCAGCAGCTGAACCTCCGAAGGCCTCGACAAAACTGGTGGCCTTCGAAAATGTCACTCAGGAAATGGGTATCATGGGGTCGGGCAGCACAGCCGCCTGGGGCGACTACGACAATGACGGTTGGGTTGATCTTTATGACGGCCGTCTTTGGCACAATACGCTGGGTTCGCACGGTAAGGGCTTTGAACAAATCTCAATGCCGGTGACCGGAGATGGGATCTGGGCCGACTATGACAATGACGGTTTTCTCGACCTGTACATGATCCAGCAACACAAACTGGTGCGCTTCGATGGCGAAAAGTTCATGGACGTCTCCAACCTGCTGCCGCCAAAGCAAATCATGCGCAGCTATGGTGCCACCTGGGGTGACTTTGACGGCGACGGTTTTGTCGATCTCTATGTCACGGGATTCGAAACGATCAACAACGCCGAACCGATCTACGATATCATCCTAAAAAACGAAGCAGGCAAAGGCTTCCAGCACGTTTGGAATGCGCGGTGGAAGTACGCTGGACGCGGTGTGACAGTCGCCGATTACGACGAGGATGGCGATACCGACATCTATGTCTCGAACTACCGGTTGCTGCCCAACTATATGTGGCGCAACAACGGCAGCGGCAGCTTCCACGATTCTGGGGGAAATAACGGTACCAGCGGCGACGGCGCCGGTAAGGCATGGGGGCACACCATCGGTTCTTGCTGGGGTGATTTCGACAACGACGGGCATATCGACTTGTTCGTTGGTAATTTCAGTCACGCACCGGCTTATCAGGACCGCTGTAAGTTCTATCGCAATCTTGGACCTGAGGGCGACTACGGCTTTGCCGACCTCAGCGGTGAGATCGACTTTCGCTGGCAGGAATCGTACGCATCTCCCGCACTTGGCGATGTTGACGGTGATGGGTTTCTGGACGTGGTCATCACCACCTACTATGCGGGTGACAAGGCAATGATGGTCGTGAACCGCTCGGCGGATCTCGCAACGGCACCTCCCACCAATCTGTCGCACGACCAATCCCCGATCGGAAAGTGGACGTTTATCGAGGTGACTGAAGATGTCGGCATCCTTGCCCAACGGACCTCGCAAGCGGCGTGGGCAGATTTCGATAACGACGGCGATCTCGATTTGATGCTGGGCGGCAAACTGCTACGTAACAACATGCCGGCGAGAAGCTGGCTCAAGGTGAAACTCGATGCGCCTTCCCAAGGAGTAGAGAAGCTGGTGAACCGGGCTGCCATTGGTGCCACGGTTCGACTCCACGTTAATGGCTGGGTGCTGACCAGGACTGTGGAAGGCGCCACCGGCCAAGCTAATCAGAACGACCTGACGCTGCACTTTGGCCTCGGCGATTACAGTGGCACTGTCGACATCGAGGTTGCCTGGCCCGACGGCAGCCAGCAGGAAACGACAGTGGAGGTCGACCGCCTGGTCAAGATCACCAAAGGCGAAGGCCCGTAGGTGAAGTGATCTGCAATCAAGTGAAAGATCAAAGCACGGCCCCAGAAGCACACCGATACCTGGCGCTCCCAAGCCGATAAGGAATTATGAGACCTGATTTGAAATGAAAGCCATCTCTCTCCCCCTCATTGCCTGTCTCTGAACAACCGCGGTTCCATCCCATGCTTCGTGCGTCAATGCAACACGGTTGTCGACAGGAGTGTGTCCCTAATGTAGGACTCGGCGTTGCTAGGGTGGTAGGAGACTTTTAGATGGCTAGGTGGGATGAAAATATGAAGAAATCTCCATGTCAATCACTATGACCTTAAAAGCAATCCACAAAATTGCCCCCACCACACAGCCGAATAAGTAATGTGAATGTTTTGTGTTTCGGCAGAAACAAAGTAGTACCACTTTTTAAAACAAGGATAGTTCCCCTTAACGTTTGATTTCGAGTCCGGAGAAGATGCCATGATACTGTAAAGTGTCACCTGCTGCGGGAGTACCGCCCTGATTCGAGACTTGCACCATGTCGCTATAGACAAGTCCACGGTAACCTGCCCGAAGCGAGGCATAGTCAGTAATGGAGTAAATCACGGCGAATTCAACATCACCCATGAATGAGACTTCTTCGTCGTCGTGAAGGAATGTGGGAATCTGTACTGGGTTGGCGCCCAGGTCAATCGCAGCGTCATATTGAGGGCCCAATTGGCTCATTTCATTGCGAAAGACTCCACCTTTTAAACCGGCCGCTAAGACAAATCTGCCACAGCTCCATTCTGCTGCGGTTCCCATTTGAATCCCGAGCAAGCGGTTTCTAGCACGTGCATTGGTGTTCAAATCAATCCCATCAATCACTGGATCACCGGCAAGTTGGCCTGAAAATGTGGTCGCAAAACGGTCTTCGTGTTCCGAATAACGGACACCACAGAGCAAGCTCCAGCTGCTTTCACAATTTCGATGAACATAGTTCATTTGGAAATCATCTAATTGTGCACGATAAGATCCAGACCAGTCCAGCGCAGTGTCCTCTGCCGGTGTCAGATCATTGCTGTTGCCGTCGGCGGACCAATTGAAACTACCGATGTACTCAAATTCTAAGTGCTGTTCTTCCCATAAACGGACCATCAGTGAAGTCGAAATTCCAGAGGAAAAACCGTGTGTTAATTCTTCAGTCTGGATGTCACCGTCGCTTAGTGAAAACTCTAATCCCTCACCACTTCGAGAAAGAAATAAGGCATCGACGCTGAAACTGAATAGTTGGAAACTCCGAGAGGAGGCGGAAGCATTGCAACTTCCATCGCAGTCCTCGTCATTGCAGTCCTCGTTATGGCAGCACTTTTGTTCGTTGTTCCAACCTGCACTTTGGCAAATTTCACAACCCTGACAATCATTGAGCAGGCAGAAGGGACGTGAAGGGGTGAAGTGAATGTCCAATCCATCATTGCCGTATGTGCCTTCTGAGAAATAAAACTGGTCATCCACCCTGCGGCGGTCTTCTCCTTGTGGCAGGTTGTTTGGTCGGGATAAAACCAGGTCTTTCTCGTAAATTACATGCATTCGGTCATAGAAGAAAAACAGCCGGTCGTCGTCGGTAGACTCTCCCGGTTTAGCTTCGATGATGCCAATCAAGCAATCCTGCTCAAATAAAAGTTCCGTTCCGTCGGAAAGTGTGGCCCGTGAACGGTCCGTACTTCCAATCAGACTTTCGATAGCAGTAGGTCCCATGAGTTGTCCCACATGCTGACGTGACATGCCGTGTTTTAATTCTATTTGATTAGTCTGGGACACGCCTGGCGGGACAGTCGAGTCTTGTTGCACAGGTATTCGCAATTCCTGACCACCGGCATTGGGGCCAGAAATCATTGCGATAAACAGCGTGGTATGAAATATTCTTGATAGTACTTTGGTAGACATTGTCATTTTATCTCTAATAGGTTGAATGCATCGTTTTATCATTGCTTCGATGTAGGCGTCTTTCGGGATCACGATTTGCTATCAGAAAAATAATGTGTCGTTTGGTATCAACCGCCATATTTGTTTTTTCAAACAATACATCAGCGATCGCCAGCCGTGGTTACTTGAGCCTGCTGGTTGAGATTTTGGTGAGGTTGTCCTGTTGGGGCTGGGGCCCAATGCTGAACCATCCCATGAGATTCCGGCATTAATCCTCCAGTGATTGCGTGATGATAAGATTCACGCTGTTTCATCTGGGGGTGATCTGACAAAGCTCTTAGGCGAGCTTCTGATTGATACTGTCCTTCGACAGGCGTAGTAATTACATGTGGGGTAATAAGAAGAATCAGTTCTGTTTTAATGTTTTCATCGATGTACTGACGGAATACCTTGCCAACGACAGGGAGTTTGCAGAGTCCAGGTACTTTTCTCTCGCGAATATTCGTCGTGTCAGAAATCAAACCGCCCACCGCAATAGTTAAACCATCCTGTGCAACCACCGTGCCCTGGATGTTTGATGTTCGTACCGAATCAATGTTGAACTCTACCACCTGACCTCCGTCAGATACTGGCAATTGTTGACTATCGGAAATGACTTCCGATTGATCCTGAGAAATGGATAAGGTAACGCTACGGTCGGCGTTAATCTTGGGAAGCACAATTAAGGATGTACCGATGTCGCGTACCTCAGTTTCCGGCTCTACGACCGATGTCGTTGCACCGGTGGCGGGTGTTACCACACCGGAATTGATTCCCGTTACTAGCACGCGCTCTTCTCCCACAAAAATTCGTGCCGGACGATTGTTGCTAGACAGTAAAACGGGAGACGCCAAAGAAAGCACTTTGTTTTGCTCTTGAAGAAGTTCTAGTCTGGCTCGAAGGTTGTCATTCAGGAATTGATAAATAAACGACCCGTTTCCCGTTAGTTCTGGGCTATCCACTAAACCCAAAACATTTCCAGCCGCTGCCGTAACGTTGTTTACAAATGGATTACGCGATATTTGGCTGTCTACGGTGGGACCTTGAGGTCCGTGATGATTTTGTAAGTCGAGAATCGAGCGAAAATTGTCAGTTAACGTTACTTGCAGAACCTTCATCTCCAGCAGAACCTCTGGAGTGGGACGATCCAATTCTAAAACCAGCCGTTCAATGGATTTCATAGCACCCTGATCACTGGTGCGAACGATCACCATGCTATGGGTCTTATTATGGGCAACATAAATCAATGGTTCTCGCGAAGTAACCGATTGAACGTCACCACTTTTGACCGCTTCGCCACCATCTTCTAAAGCCTGAATGCGGTTTTGGAGTTGCTTTAATTGACCGCTGGTCATCGGATCCCCGGGCAGTTTCTCGACATTAAACAGAGAAGAACCAAACATGGGTGCGTTGCCACCCATGCCACCTCCGAAGCCACCCATGCCACCTCCGAAGCCACCCATGCCGCCTCCGAAGCCACCCATGCCGCCTCCGAAGCCACCCATGCCGCCTCCGAAGCCACCCATGCCACCACTGAAGCCACGTTGGCCTCCAAATCCACCTTGGCCACCCATCATGCCACGGCCACCGCCAAGCATGCCTGTTGTTCCCACCAATATGTCATCGTCAAATAACTGCATCGACAACATCACTCGGGGACCGTACAGACTACGAATGGACTGGGCGATAGAAAGCGCGTTCGGATGCCGTAGAGTGAAAACTCGCGTCATGTCATCCGGTTGAACGATCAGATCGTCTTGGTATTCCTGAGTTGTAAGAATACGGATCGTTCCCGTATTGTCATCTTCGCGGTACCAGAGACCAGCAACACGGGCCATAGTTTCAATGGCATCGATTGCCCGGATATGGCGTAAATATAGGGTTACTTCTTTTTCGCCCGCTTCCTCGGTTGCTACAACATTCACACCAGAAAGCTCAGAAATCAAACGGGCACCATCATAAATCGTCGATTTTTTTAATTCCAATTGTTGTAATACGTGCTCTTTACCAGCGCCTTGTTGGCTTGGGGCACGAAGCCGGGTTTGAGCAAAGCAGTTAGGTGAACCAACACCCACCACAGTACTTGCTACAACTAACAATTTTATGATGCTATTGATTTGGTAGTAACTCATCGGACTTGTATTACCTCATTTGTCGTTTCGTCAGTAATTTCCACAGATTCTGCTGTGATTCGTGAGACAACGAGTGTTCTTACTCCTTGCGCATCTTCTATTTTGATCCTGCTTCCCAACGTTGCTACAAGGGTTTCTTTTTGATCGATTTCACAAGCTACCACGGAATTTCCGTTACTGTCTGTGGATATGCCCTTCAAGTGGATGCGGTTTTGTGTAGATTCCGAATGTGGCTGCGTAGTCTTACCTTTATTTTTACGTTCGTCCGTAATTCGCAATGATGGTGATACATTGCCTGTGCTGATAGAAACACGATGGCGAGTTTTGCCAGACAAAGATTTTTGCGAAATCGCTGTAGTCTTTTGTTTCGCTGGAAGCTGTATCCTGGAATGGTTCTCGATTGAAACCTGTACTGAACCAGGCAGATGATCAGCAGGAAACTGCGTGGCGACCGAATGCAATTTCCCCCTTGGCTTCGCTGACGGCATGTTTTGCGTAAGGGTAGGAACCCCGGTCTGATCCCTGGTCATTCTAGAATCAGACAACCTTCTAGGTGCGTATGCAAAATGATTATTCTTCCAAAACGGAGGCTGTAAAGTTTTTAACGAGGAACTGTCATAATGACCATTTTGTATTGACCCGTTTTGTGAAGGCGGAACCTTTTTTCCATCCTCTGTAAATTCAGTGTTGTAAGCCACTGTGACCACTGGCCGCACCGGAGTAATGGGTGGAAGTCTGATCGCCATTTGGTTGTGATGTGGTTTCACGTTGGGAAGAAAGTCCGGCGTTGAATACTGAACATTCTTAATGACTTTGGTGCTTTCATTTTCAGAACGGACTGCGCGCAAAATCGTCGATTGGCAACCGGAAGAAAAAAATGCTGCCTGTAAAAAAAATGCCGTTATGATATTTCGTTGGTCGAACATTATCACGGATTTTTTGGGGGAATGCGGTTTACCACTTAATGTCTGTATGCAGACAGAAGAAATGACGGTGCATGCCTGTGTAAAGCGGTCGGCTGTTGCTGGTGACAACGGCAGCAGCTCGCCAAATCAGCCTGGCTATCAGCGGTGAAGAATCACATCGCCTAGATTTGCTGGGAATTCGGCTGACTGTTGAAGGCTTGCAACTGTAAGCCTCCGACTACGATAGTAATCGTCCAGAGACGTGTTAAAGTTTAACGATTGTAGGGAATATACGGCCAACTGCTATCACGTTCTGTGAAGCAGGAAACAATAAGCCGTAGGTTGTTTGCATCGCAGCACCGTTCATTTTCTGTTGAAGTGAATCATGTACGCGTTTTTACACACTTCAGCCTCCATGCAGCACGAATTCGCCTTCTGATTAAACCCAGCTATCATTCCGACTAGGAAATGATAGCTGGGTTTGGAAATGTTCTCTAAGTTGCAATGAGGGTAAGTCCGTTTCATCGGAGGGGCTGGAAAGAGTTTCATTCCAATGACGCAGAAACGACGTTCTAGGGACCTGGCCGTTTCTCAGCTTTGCGAGGCAGGCATACGATTGGGGCCAAGCTAAAAGATTCTGTAAAACGATAGTTTGTTAGATAGCACCGATTGTTGGAAATAGAAATTCTCGAGTAAGTAGAAAATAGAAATTGGTAGCACTCAATGTGACGACGAACAATCAGCAAGTCTATCGTAGCCGGAAGCTAGCTTAAGGTATGGTGGGGCGTACTGGTCTTGTTCTGGTGGATTCATGCCAGGCCAGCGTTGTCTTATTCGTTGCCGAGTCGAAGAGGCCGATCGTTTTAGAGGAATTCGACAGAGGGGCGTCAGCGACCATGGTTTGGTAGCGAGGGAAGCTATAGACGCTCGGTCAAAGTCTACGCCAAGTCAATGTTAATTGGTGTTATTGGCATTGTTGGCAAATAAACGTGAGCGTTCGCAGGTGTTTAGTGAGAATGGCTGTGAACGTCATTGGGCCAAGCGAAGGACGTATGTGTGGGAGTGCGGTTTTATGGTCGATGAATCGGGGGCCCGCAGGAATGATTGCCGTGGTCAACAAATACCTGCATCCTTGTTGTGCTCTCATGGCCCACGATGCCGGGGAAATACTTCGATGTTGTTGCTGTTTGAGGTATTGCCGTAAGTCTCACTGGTGATAATGGTCTCGAGTTTCTCCGCCAGGAAATACTGTACAGGATTACAAGAAGTGAAGTGCCGCCACGACTAGTGGCAAAGGAAATTCGCGACAAGAACCGCCAGCTCAAATCAGCATGCAGCTAGTCCCTTGATACACAGCTTTATCCTCAAGAGGTAACTGAATATTGAGGACGTGAATTGGATGAGTGATCGTTGGTATTTAGATTTGCACCACCACCAAACGCACTGCGTCTGAGGTCACTACACTGGGATAGCAACAGTCGTGTTAGTTGGGCTACACCTCGATAATACAGCCGAATTTAGGAAATCCGAATCTTTGGATCGGAATGTTGCCAGAGTCGCTGTATGCTGTCGTTCGTGGCTGTGCGGGAAAGTGATGTCTTTCATCCTTCTAAGTTGTGACCCTCAAGAGTGTCCATCCCGAACACATAGGATACAAAGAGCTAAGGGAAGTCGTTGGATGGCATTGCTTTCTAATGCGAACACAATGGATGATCAGGTAGTCACCAAAAGTTTGTTCGGTTTGCATAATTTCTTCCGCGAGTTAGATATGCGTTGGCACTTGGAACAGATGTAACTCCCGTCGGTAAAAAGTGTAAACGAAGCTTTCTTGCGTTTTTTTTTTGATTTCAGCAGTTTGCACAAAGTTTTTGTTTTTGACATAAGTGTTGCACGAATAATTAGTAACCTCATCACGAGGTTACTTGGTCAATAAAAGCTTGCCTGATTTTGTTTTTTTCAGCCGATAGTTGGCTTCACCAAATCGAATGAAAATTTCTTTGTCGCCTTGAAACAACTCCTCTGCTTGGAAAACACGATAGGTTCTCTGGCTGATTCCGATTTCGGGTTCAGGAGGAGTTGGTTGAGGTCTGTCTTTGTCGTTCATCGTGGTTGTTGTGGAGACAGTTTCGTTGCCATCCCCATCTTTTTGGTTGCCAGGACAATCCGAAACGAGGATTCGTGTCCCGCATCATGTTTGCTGCCAACGTGGGTGAGTAAGCGTACGGAATGGTTTTTCTTTCTTGGCGTGCGGACGTGGGTTTAAAACGGAACCTTTTGAGGCTGTGCATTGGGCTGAATGGGAGACGAAAACCAGGACCCCATAGTTAAATATGATACTGAGTCTCACATGCATAGTTGTATTGATATGGCAGTTGTTGTCAAGTCCTTTGTTGGAAAAGGGCCCTCGGGAATTCTGTGGGCGTTGTCTGGGTGCGTCGCTGCTGTCACAGGTTCCTGTAGTTGAGCCAGGATGCGTCCTGTTGCAATGCTTTCCCGTGTGTTCGAGATCGGTGGGGGTTCTCTGAGCGTCGAGTCCGTCCTGGAAATTTCAAGTTAGGTGGTTGACATAATCTGAGGGTCGTCTATCATGCTTGTCTTGGGACTGAGTCTCAGTAACAGTTAGCCAGGCCTATTGGGGGGATGTCGGTGCCTGCTCGCCATAGCGGATGCGTCGTTTTCAAGGTGGCAATGCGGCAAAGCCAAACTGTGAAGTGATTCTGCGACAAATTGTAGAGATGTTCACAACGCCCGCTGCGGGTGGGTGTGACGGGATGCCGTCACTATTGCTATCCGTGGCAGGCTTGTAATGCAGTCTCGCGTTGCGGTTTTTTAAAGCACGTTTTGAGAAAGGAAGAAAAGATGAAAAAGGGTCATGTAGTTCGGAAAAATCAGCGTCAAATGGGTTTGACGCTGATTGAATTGGTGATGGTGTTGGTGGTATTGACCGCACTGGCGGCAATGGTGGTTCCGATCATTGATAATGTGCGTCGTACCAGTGACAAAGCCACGGCCTCGGCCGTCATGAAGCAGTTGGTGGAGAATATTTCTCTGTACCGTACTTCGAAAGGGGTTTATCCCGATAACTTCGACTCTCTGCTGGATGACGCGGATCAAAGTGTCTCAAGTACCTTAGCCAAATCAGGGAAAGGTATTTCTTACGCATTGACGGCTAATGAAGCAAAGAGTCTGACGGCGATCGGTATTAGCACCGTTCAGGATCTTGACGTCGACAATTCGTTGGGGATGACCTATCGAAATCGCCCTGGTAACTCCGGTGTGTCGCCGCGATCGCTAGCCACGGGGCAGCAAGTGTATGTGGTGACAAATGGTGATATTGTCCGTTCGGTTTACCCAGTAGAAGGCTCTGTGGAAGCAGCAAATGCTGGAGATTATGGGTTGCACCCTGCAACGGGTACGATCACAAAAGCCAATGGAATTCAAGTGAAGCTTGTTGTCTTTGGTGTTGGTCCGCGCTCTTCTTTGGTTGGTCAGACGATGATGTCTCCACCTGCTTATAGCGGAGTGACAGAACCTGATACGAAGTACAATCGCTTTCTGGCTGTTTTTGCCGTCTACGATGGTGGCATCACAACTAGTAAGAGACGCGCGCAGCTAAAGGGCGCCATGGATTCAACGTTCGACTTCCTCAATCAAGAGATTAATGAAGTCGAAGAAAATACGATTGAATAATAGTAGTAATGCTGAGATTCATTGTTCCCTTCGTATTGAAAGCATCCCTGTCACGCTCATGTGACAGGGATGCGGTTATGTATGTGCGTGGTGGTCGCTGCGGATTTTCAATGGCCGAAATGGTCCTCGTGTTGATCGTTCTTGTAGGATTAGCGGCTATGGTCGTCCCGTTACTAGATGAGATCCAGATTACCACTCCTGCGGGTGAAGAAAAGACGGAAAAGCAGGTGGTAACGGAAGCGGCGATGCGGACCATTCGGGATGCCATTATGGGGACTCCAACAAAACCTGGTGCATGGCCGGATCTTGGACAGCGACCAGACAAGTTTGTTTTGGATCCTAATCTTTTGCTTGCTGATCTAAGCGTAGTAAGAAGTATCGACCCTTCCATTAACGCCTACGATCCGGTGACGAAATTAGGTTGGCGTGGTCCTTATCTGACGGGAACAAGAGAGCTAACGGACGCGTGGGGAAATAGCTTTGTCATACAGATCGACTTTGATGGTAACCATGTGGTGGATCCTTACGAGGCAAAATATGCGCGACTTGTGTCTTCTGGGCAGGATGGGGTTTTGGATACGCAAGTGACAGATGGCTATTTGCCGGGAGACAACATCCCTGCCTCCACGGAAATCGATATGAATGAATGCGGTGATGATATTGTTTTGTTTTTTCGCGTTGCCGACACACGAGAGTAACGGGAAGCGAAAAGGTATTAGGTAGACCGGAAATGGTAGATAAAAATAGCGTTTCCAAATTGCGGTTGTTTTGGAAGCGGAGGCATGATGGTTTGACGTTGATTGAACTGGTGCTGGTATTGGTCATCCTTTCAGTGATGGCGACGGTTGCGTTGGATGCGATTGAACCTCAGGTTGATCAAGGGAAATTTGAGGCATCTCAACGAGCTGTTGATAGTGTCCGTGACGCAATTTTTAATGAACAGATACTTGCGGATGGACGGACTATTTATACGGGGTTTTTTGTTGACATGGGACGTTTGCCTCAAACTCGTGTCGATCCGATTGAGTCATCTTTACTCACGGCAAGTGAGTTGTGGACTCCTGTTGATTCGCAAACTGGTTTATCACTTCGAGGTTATGCTGCCGTCTCAGCTACGGTGGCGAATATTTCGACGACCGATCCTGCCGAAGATAAAGACTCCGATGGAGATAGTGTATTTGAAGACCCGGAAGTTAAAGTTCGTTACGGATGGCGAGGGCCTTACTTGCATCTCGTAAGTGGTGCCAACTATTTATTTGACGGTTTTGGACATCGACTTACTTCAACAACAGGGATTGCAAACTTGTCTCACTTGCGGGGGCCTTCGCTGTTTCAGGCCTTGGGGCAGAGTTCTCCTGTGACTGCGGCAGCCAGTCCGTTTGCTGGAGCACAAAGTTTTGGTCGTTCGGACGCAATAGATGCTGGCGCCAATCTAGATGTTTATGAAAACGATGTTCCCAGTCCTGTGGGTGGGCAGGTTCTTAGTGGTTTAATGCTTTCCGGTAGTGTTTCCGGAGAAGTAACTTACCATACGACCGGAGCGACCACGGGCGAGATTGCTGTTCAAATATACTATCCCGACGGCACGAACATTCTGGTTCAGCAAGCTTCTAATCAAGCTTCTGCTGGTCTCGTAGATGAGATTGAGGAGACAACTCCCGCTAACGCTGTCAATTACCAGACTTTTCAATTTAAATTTTTAGACGACGACGGCGAGGAGATGACTTTTCCTGTCGGTCCACGTGTTATACGTGCTTACTACAAGATTGATGACCAGAGTCAAAAACAACAGAGTGCTGCTGTGTCTTTTACTCTTAGTTCGTTCGGGAATACGCAGAACCTTGCCATTAATAACTGATTTGTAACCATGTTTTTATCGCGATCATCACGAACGATTACGTTGCTTGTTCTATCCCCCACGGAGGTGATGAGGGTAGACGTAAAAACTGGTGACAAGCCCGTCATCTTGGATTTTTCTAAAACGGACCGACCTGCTCGTACCCCTATTGCGGCGGCAGCCGAGTTGGCGATTAGTCTTAACGAAATCAAGCCATCACAACGGACCATTCTATTGGCAGAAGATTTATGGTCCGGGATCATCGATATTGACGATCGGTCGATTTATGGACTGGAGGGTGATGAGCTAAATCAGATGCTCAAATTCGAGACCGAATCTCAGTCGAATCTCGATCCGATGACCGGCCATCTTGGTTTTATAGAACTTTCACCCGTGCCTCCTGATACGCGCCGATTTTGGTGTACCTCGATAGCTTCAGATGTGATCATGGGCATTGCGACTGCGATTAAGTTGCGGGGTGGAAAACTTGTATTTTGTGCTCATCCTATCGGTCTTGCCAATCCCGAGGTCCTTGGAGTTCCTTGGATTGAATTTTCACAAACGCTGGCGGGAGCCTTTGCGGTCGGAGGTGATGGGTTACCACGTGCATCGATTGCCACTCGCAGCAAAACGTCGGACCGTTGGTTTCAGGCTTTGGAGGTAAATTTCGGTTCGGAGCTGCCCGACGAAGGGTGGCTAATGATGACGGCTAAGGCACCCGAAAAGTATCAGGGTGCATTGCAATCCCTCGAAATTGAGGCAACGTTGCGACGGTGGATCATCGCTACCGTTAAGCGTCTGGCAAACCCGGAAAATCTGCCCGTGATTGCACCGCGGGTTCCACAAACATCAGAGCGGACTTTCGCTCGAATCGGAGCAGCTGCCACCGTGGTCGTAGCGCTCGCTTGTGGATTGCACTATAGCTGGGGATCCCGTCGTAAATTTGTGATGGAACAAGAGCTGGTAGAGTTGCAGAAACCGGCAGAGCAGCAACGTGAACTAAATGGCGAAATGGAACTTCTTAACCAGCGACGCGCAGAGCTAGATACCCAAATAGAGAGAATTGAAAAGCAACGATTTGAGTTGGGATTACTTACCGCTAATAGCGACAGATTTTCAAAGCTTTTAATGATGATCGCGAAAGGGCGTGATAAGTCCCTTGTATTGGACGAGATCACCGTTCACTCAGACGGATTACAACTGAGCGGCCGTGCTATTCGCAGCGATGCAGCTGCAAATTTAGCATTACACCTTTCTTCGGGTGTAGGTGAACTGGGCTGGAAAGTCGAAGCTCCCGACATGCAGGGTACTAACAAGTTGGTCAACGGTGGTCCATGGGATTTTAAAATTAAACTAATTGAAACGGAATCGGCGAGGTTTTTCAGGAAGGATCATTCCAGTGAATCTGTATCGCGAGAAAAGTAGTAATGGTTCTTGAGAAGTCATCGGGAAGTGTAAGGGAACGTTGGGTAAAGTGTTTTTTGCCTGCGGCTGGCATCATTGCGGTTTATTTGCTGTTGATTAGTCTTGGCCAGAGTCGTGAGTTGCGTGATTTAGGCAATGATCTGGCTGCTGCCAAGAAGACGGCTGTAACAGAGGACGATCTGAAAATTGACGTCCAAAGAAAATCTGCCGTTGAGCAGCAGATTGTTGAGCTTCGGAAGCAGCTTCAGGAGGGAGAGAGGGCCGTCGATCAATCACTGGGCCTGTTTGCCGAGGGAGTTGCTGCTGGACGGATGATGCAAATCGATCAGATGTGTCGCGAATTGTCCATTGGCTTGTTGAATCAGAATTCAACAACAGAGTTTGCAGTGTCCGATGTTCGCAGCCAATCACTAAAAACATTACGGATGCTTAGACAAGGGGCCACGGTTTCGTTTCGGCAGCTGGACCTGGTCGGTAAGTATGGTGATATCCTTAAGCTGATGCATCGTTTGCCGAAATCAATTTCGGGTGTCATTCCACTTGGGATTGAAATGCAAAAAGAATCTCAAAATTACAATGAGGCCACGTCGGGACAACGACTCTGGCGAATTTATTTGTTGATGTAAGTGATTCAAATGCGAGCGAAACGAATTGTTCCCCTAGAAGATGGCCACGAGTTGCTACACCGTCTGCTTGAGGCGTCGGTACAACGTAAGGCTTCTGATTTACACCTTTCAGCCGGCCAGCCACCGCATTTTCGACAAGAGGGTAAGCTGGCTGTGGCAGAGGATTGGCCGGTTTTTGATGATGCCACGTTGGAGCAGATTGCAACTGAATTAGCACAAAGAACTAACAGCCAAGCACCACCGCAAATTGGTTCTTTGGACGGTGCTATGTCGGGTCAAGATGGCACTCGTTTCCGGTTTAATGTTTATCGTCGTAGTGGTGCATTTAGTATTGCATTGCGTCGTCTAGAAGATCGCATACGGACGTTACCGGAATTAGGGTTGCCGTCTGAGTTGTATAGTCTCACTGACTATAGTCATGGTTTGGTTTTGATTGCGGGGCCTACGGGTAGCGGTAAGACCACAACACTTGCCACTTTGATTGATCGGATAAACCAAGTTCGGGCTTGTCATGTCATTACCATTGAAGACCCTATTGAGTATCTGCATCGCAGCCAAAAGGCCCTCGTCGATCAACGGGAGGTGGGGCAAGATACGAATAGTTTCAACGAAGCTTTGGTGGCATCTTTGCGTCAAGATCCAGATGTGATTCTTGTCGGGGAAATTCGTGATCTGAATACAATTCGTACCGCTATAACGGCGGCGGAAACAGGGCACTTGGTATTCGCCACGGTGCATTCTGCAGACTGTATCGGTTCGATTGAGCGTTTAGTGTCGGTGTTTCACGTCGATGAGCAGCCCGCAATTCGGCGGCAATTGGCCATGGTGTTACGTGCCGTTGTTGCGCAACGGCTGGTCATCGCTGATGGCACCAGTATGCAGCAGGAGCTGAAAGAAACCGATGATCCTACTGCGGCAACAACTCGACTGGTGCTCGCAAGTGAAACCATGAAGGTAAATAATCCTGTTGCAAATCTTATTTCTCAAGCTAAGGATGTGCATATCTATTCCATTATGGAAACTGGAAGAGCTGATGGGATGTACACGGCTGATGAATGCCTGGCCCAATTGTTGCGTGAAGGAATGATTTCAGAGCGAACCGCGCGTGGGTTGGCGCGTAATCCGCAGGTCATGTTGAGCCGGGCGAGCCGTTTGCGGCCGGCTCGGGTGGTTCTTTCGCACACAGACAGGGCATCATGAGTAGTGACGCGATGCAATCGGAACGACAGCCCATTGACATGTCAACGGTTCGTGTGGATCCCAGTTGGGCATTGCGAATTCCCGGTTCTCTAGCGCGTCGAAAAAAAATCATTCCTTGTTGTTTAATCGAAGGTCGCGTTCTGGTGGCATGTTTGGATCTTGATGATCCAAACACATTAGATGCGGTGGAGCGACATCTTCAACATCCTATTGAGCCGTTGCTGGCCGACGAACAGTCCCTGGAAGCTTTGATTTTTGAAGTGTTTGGAGGCGCGGTTGGCCGCAATACAGCAGTGCGAGTGGCTGCTGTACGGGACGGTGCCAATGATGATGCCGTTGCGATTTGTGACGAAGCGCTGCAGGCTGCAATGCTTCGTAATGCATCGGATATTCACATCGATCCCAATGATGAAAATATTCGAATTCGATTACGCGTCGATGGAGCACTTGAGGAATATAAACGGTTGCCTTCTGAACTTCAGCCACTGATTTCCAGCCGTCTTAAAGTTTTGGGAAGTATGGACATTGCTGAACGTCGAGCCCCACAGGATGGTCGGTTTGCTTGGACCAGTGCGCAGGGTCGCGAAGTCGATATAAGAGCAGCTACCTTGCCGACTCGTTTTGGCGAATGTATTACTCTGCGTTTGTTGGTGTCGGAAAACACCGATTTAACTCTGGAAACGCTTGGTATGACTCCGGTTGATTTGGAGTTGTTTTCCGAGGCGATCAACAAACCTCACGGGATGATATTGCTTACCGGGCCAACGGGTAGTGGTAAAAGCACAACTTTATACGCAGCGATCAATCGATTGATCGCCGAACGATCTCTACATGTGGTTACGGTTGAAGATCCAATCGAATACGAAATACCAGAGGTGGCTCAGGTTGCAGTCGATTCGGCTGATAAGGTTAGTTTTGATAAGGCCTTGCGCTCGATTCTTCGGCACGATCCAGATGTCATCATGATCGGTGAAATTCGGGATGGAGAAACGGCTGATATATCAATCAAGTCATCGCTCACGGGGCACCTTGTCCTGAGTACTCTGCATACTAATAGCGCGGTTAACGCGATCACGCGGTTAACAGACATGGATGTGGCTCCCTATCTCGTGGGAGCGACGATGCGCCTTGTTGCCGCCCAGCGACTAGTGCGCAGGCTCTGTCCACATTGTCGAATTGCCGCTCCGTTAACCGAAACTGAAGCTACTGGTTTGGGGGATGTAAGTGCCGCTGGTAAGACCGCCTATAAGGCCGGTGGATGTCTGTATTGTGCGGGCCGTGGACTGATTGGGCGCGTGGGGTTGTTTGAAATGCTTCGGATCGATGAAGAGTTGTCCCGAGCCATTTCCATAGGAGAGAGTGAGTCAAACCTGCTCCGGTTGGCGCGCGAAAAAGGTGGTAAACGATTAGTCGATGATGCGCTTCATAAGGTGTTGCAAGGAGAGACGACGGCTAGAGAGGCACTCTCTTCGGTGACTGCGTGGTAGGTGAACAAACATGCCCTCTTTTACATTTTCCGCTCGAGATAATAACGGTCAGGCTCAGACGGGTGTGATCGAAGCGGCCTCTCCCGCAGTAGTCCAGGCTCAGCTTCGTGACCGTGGTTGGCTTGTCGTTCGGATCAATCAACAGGCAGAAAATACCGGTATTAGTCCACCCAAGAATTGGGCAAACAATCTATTGGGTCCGCGAAGTGTTGATGTTGAACTGTCTCTTCGACAGTTGGCCGTGATGCTAAGAGGTGGAATTAGCCTGTTGTCAGCAATGCAGACGATTGCCACTCAGTCGGAAAGCAAAGCGATCCGTTTAGCCTACGATCAGCTTGTCGATCAGGTGCAGCAGGGTCGAGCCTTTTCAGACTCGCTGGAAACCCAGCCGGGTTTTCCCAGTTTTTTGATTCGTTTGGTACGTGTCGGAGAAAGGACAGGAATCCAGGAAACCGTGCTGGTTCGCGCGGCAGACATGATTCGGGCGCGTCGTGATACCATGCGCGAAGTTGCTACGGCTTTAACTTATCCGTTTTTAGTTTTGATCGCCGCTGGTGGCGCGACTGCCTACATGATCACGTCGTTGATTCCGAAGCTTAGTCGGATTCTGCAGAGTCTCGGAAAGCCACTTCCTCCGATGACCGAATCACTGCTGACAATGTCCGATTTGTTTCAAAAGTGGGGTACGTCCATCATGGCAATCTTAGGTGCGGCGATGGTCCTTTTTATTGTCGCTTATATGTCTTCTGGGGGCCGTTTGTTTATCGATAGGTGGTCGTTGCGCATTCCGTTAATCGGAAAGATTTTTCGACTAAGTGGAACGCTCGCTTTTTCACAAACGCTTGGGACACTGACCCATAGTGGAGTCACCGTCCTCGACTCGCTGATTACAGTACAGGAAGTGCATAGCAATACGTATTTCTCACAAATTGTCCAACGGTCCCGAGATGCCATTATTCGAGGTAATAATTTGGCTGATACTCTTCGAGATAGGTATGCATATATGCCGTTGTTGGCAACCATGGCGGCGGTTGGTGAAGAGAGTGGAAATCTGGATGATGTCATGGAGCAGGTGTCAGAATTTCATCAGTCGCAACTTACTTCGTTGATTAAGATGCTCAGTGCTTGGATAACCCCGACCATTATCGTCGTTGTAGGATCGATAGTGGGATACGTATACATTGCGTTCTTTTTGGGGATGTTTGCTGTGGCAGGTTAAGTTGAAGAGGTGTTTTCCGGAAATGCCACGTCGTTTAATGAACCATATTTATGTGCCGGATAGATGGAATAGCAGCCAACTTAGAAGATGGTTAGGTTAAAATTGTCTTATACGAATAGTTGATGGGGCGGGTAGAAAAAAAGATTATTCTCAACGTGTTGATTTGTGAAAGTTCGCCAGCAGGTTAAACCTGAAGGTATAAACATTTAATGGAGGTAGGACATGATTCGAAGTTTACTGGTGGCTCTATTGCTGATGGCGTGGTTTTCAATGCTTGTAGGAGCACAAGAAACAACCACGAGTGTGGTTGAAAAGCAGCAAGCCAGTGGATTAGGCATTGATCGTGAAGCGGGATTCGATGAAGCCGCTGACGAAATTTCCGATCCAGCCACGCCAACTGCTGAGATCAGTCACGCTATGAACAGGATCCGGCAAGTTGATGAATTTGATAAACTTGCTACGGAGGTTGTGCAGCTTAAAGCTGCAAACGAACAATTGCGTCAGGAACTGGTCAAGCAGTCTACCAGTTTTCCCGCGATCAAAGTCCATTCGAAAGCCATTTCTGCCAGCAAGGCTATCGCTATTCTGGGTGTCGGTGAAAACAGATTCCGCGTTTGGCAAGACGCGACGGTTACGGTTTCGATAAAAAAAGGCATGGTAACCCCTTTGCACGTGATACAAATTGCGCCGCAAGGTATCGAAATAGAATTTCCTGAATTTAAAAAAACATTTGTGCTTAGCGAGTGAGGAAAAGGATTGTAGTTTGAGCATCCCTTTCCGCTTCGGGCAAAGGGTGCTCGGGTGGCATGTCGTTGGCTTCGATCATTTGCCAAACAAGACTCGCATGGAGATCTCCAGCCACAATCGCCCGACCAAATTCTCCGCCTAGAAAAACTATGACGCGCCGGCTCAAGGAGAACTCGTCTTGGGTCTGCAGTCCATGTTGGCTTTCCAAACGACGCTCGGACGAGATCGGCGCAATGTTTTGGTCAAAGGGCTAATTCTCCGACTCCGTTTCCGTGGCAAATCAATGTGTATGCGCCGTCGTAGAGAGAACGAGCAGTAGCCACGAAGAACAGCATGGGTTGCAGGTTTTTTGATGCAGTAAGGCCTGCATCCCTGTTGTATGGTGTCGTCCGGGGCTGGCCATTCTACTGCTTGAGACTCGCGAAGTCGTGAACTATCTTCTACTTTGGGGAACAGTCCGGCGGTTTGCGATAGACATTTCTCCTTGTACCATGGTCAGTGTGATGGTCCTGACCACACCAGACCACAGGTCATATCCAGAAGCTTATCATGCGTTGCGTTCAAACCCCTCAGAGCAATTGTCGTTTCGGCATCGCCAGCGCAGATATCACGCCGCCGGTTGGTATCTATCACCGCATGTGGGGTGCCGCGGTACACGATCAGGCGACCGGTGTGCATCGTCCACTCACCGCCACGGTACTTTGGATGCAGGCATTGGAATCGTCCGACGACGGCGCCTCTTTTCAAGTATTGGTGGCACTGGACCACTGTTGGTTGTGGGCTGAGGAAATGCAGGACTTGATCAGCTCGGTCAGTGCGGCGACCGATGTGGCCCGGGACCGGCTGGCGGTTGTCTTCTCGCACACGCACGCGGCCGGGTTGATGGGTGCTGAGCGGGCATCCATGCCAGGTGGGGACCTGATCGCGCCGTATTTGCGGCAGATACAGGAGCGAGTCGTATCGCTGATCTGCGACGCCCAAGAAACTGCCGTTAGGGCGACGATCGTGTATGGCCATGGCCACTGCAGCTTGGGGGCACACCGTGACTTCTGGGACGAGCAACTGCAAGGCTTCGTTTGTGGATATAATCCCGCAGGACTCGCCGACGATACGGTAGTGGTCGCCCGCGTGACCGACGAAAAAGGAAAGAACCTCGCCAGCATCGTCAACTATGCTTGCCATCCCACGACGCTCGCCTGGGACAACACGTTGATCAGTCCGGATTATCCGGGCGCCATGCGTGAGACGGTAGAAGCGGAAACCGGCGCACCGTGTGTCTTCATTCAGGGTGCATTGGCCGACATTGGTCCTGTGAATGGTTTTGTGGAGGACGTCGACGTTGCTGATAGAAATGGTCGACAACTTGCCTATGCTGCGCTGGAGACACTGACCGCGCTGCCGCCTGCGGGTACAAAATTCGAGTACGCGGGACCCGTCGAATCGGGTGCCAGGATTGGAGCGTGGTCGCATGTACCGCTGGCCTCTGACGAACAGCGGCTGCGAACGGTGTGGAACCGGCAACGTGCAGAAGTTCCGCTCGCGTTGCGGGACGACCTGCCGCCACAGGAGCAACTGCAAGCCGAACTCGCCCACTGGCAATCACAGGAAAAGGCGGCCCGCAACGCAGCTGACCACCCGCAGGCGCGGCACGCCAGGGCACAGGCCGAGCGACGTCAGCGTGCGCTACGACACATCGCTGAGCAGTCGCAAGTGACTCACGTACGATACCCGTTGACCCTTTGGCGCATGGGTGACGCGATCTGGCTCACCGTCGGCGGCGAGCCGTACAATATTCTGCAGCGGCACCTTCGCCAGCGGTTTCCCGGCGTGCCCATCATCGTCGCGGCGCTGGCCGGCGGATGTAGCGTCGGCTACCTACCACCGGAGGACCTGTACGGGAAGGGAATCTACCAGGAGCTGATCGCTGCTGTCGCCCCTGGCTCATTGGAGCAGGTCATCGACGAATTAGAAGTCCGGATCAAGAAGATGCTGGACGACGTCTAGTTTGGTTCGTGCGTCGCGTTACGCGGTGCGAATACCCAATTGCTGTTCGACCTCGCTCAGCGACTCGTCGACCGCGTCACACAACGCATCCAATTCATCGGCGGTAATGATTAGCGGTGGTGCCAGCGGCAGGATATAGGGGGGCATGCGGATCCAGACCCCTCTATCGCGTAGCGCCTGGGTCAACCGGACATTCACGCCCATGTCTGGGTCAAAATGTTCTTTCGTTTCACGATCCCTGACGATCTCCAGGCCCTGTATCAAACCGGTGCCTCTGGCATCGCCGACGATGGGATGTTGTTCCTGCATCCGAAACATGCGGTGCTGCAGCTGCTCGCCACGTTGGCGAGCGTTTTCCAACAGTTGTTCTCGCTCGATGATTTCTAGATTCTTGAGCGCGGCGGCCGCTCCGCCGGGGTGGGCCGAGTACGTATACATATGGCTCCACGACTTTTCTGGTGGACCGTTGAAGACGTCGGCAATTTTTGAACTCGCGAGCGACGCACCCAGCGGAAAATAGCCGGACGTGATCCCCTTGCCTAGGCTCATGATATCGGGGGTCACACCGACGAAGTCAGCGCCGAACCAGGTGCCGAGCCGTCCGAACCCGGTGATGATTTCGTCAAAGATCAGCAGCACGCCATAACGGTCGCAGATTTCTCGGACCATTGGCCAATAATTCGCGGCCGGGACGATGCCGCCGAGTGGTTGTGTCACTGGTTCGCCGATGACGGCCGACACGGTCTGGGCACCGGCGCTCTGGATCGCCTGCTCGATCGCCTCCGCCGCCCGTTGGCTACACTCTTCTTCGCTCTTGGTACCGAACTCGCAACGATAAAAGTTGGGGCCGGGCACGACAATGGCATGTTCTGGCGCGGGATGATAGTCCGTGCGGGGAAAGAACGGATGCTCACCGAGAAACATCGTGGCCCACGTTCCCCCATGGTAGCTACCGCGGCGAGAGATGATTTTAAAGCGTTGATGCTCGCCATTGCGCATGTGATAAGCCTGCGCTAACTTGATGCTCGATTCGTTCGCCTCGGACCCTCCCTGACAGAAGAACGTCCGCGACAGGTCACCGGGCGAGAGCTGGGCCAGCCGAGTCGCCAATTGAATCGCAGCGGACGTAACTCCCGCGTACACGTTCATGCTGACGTTCGACAACTGATCGTAGATCGCCTGTGCGATCTCTTGGCGACCGTGTCCCACGTTGCGAAAATACATCCCTGAGATGCCATCGATGAAGCGCCGGTCGTTCGCGTCCGTGAAGTGAATCCCCTCGGCGTGCTGGATGACCAGCGGTCCGCTCTCGGCGGCCAGCAAAGTCGGGTTGGTCATCCCGACGAACAGGTGTTCCAGTGCGGCCTGCCGGAGGGCGTTCGGATCATCGTGGTGTGGCAGGTTGGTCTCGTGCATGTTTGGATTCTGTTTCCTAATGAATTTGACTTTTGGAGAAGGCCACCTGAAGGCATGCAACCAACGTGTATCACGCCAGGATCTCGTGGATCACATGGCATCTTCAAACACGAATGGGTCGCGATGCGCTAGACTTAGCAAATAATTTTTAAGTTCGAGGGCAGCAAAGTAATTCGAATCTGATTCAAGCCAAATAAATTTTCCACGATATTGCCACTCTAGCCAACCCTCAGCGATCCCTGATAACCAGACAACAAATGGTGCTACCGGTCTGCCCGATCGGTGCGCTGAAATTGGTATTTGGATCGATCGTGGACGTCAACATGGGGTGAGCCACAGGAGTTCCTACTGCGGACGAAAGGATTCGTAACGCGAAATGTGTGGCAACTGGCTGACGGAACGCTGATGGAGGTGTCTGTGAGTACAGCATCAAGCACTGTACTGATCCCCATTACGCCACCACGTGGCGAACTTAGGGGTCACCGTTCTGGCTGCCCTCGGTAACGGCGCTCTTACTGCGTTGTTGGCTTCGCCTGGTGGTCGCTTTTGCTGCGGTGTGGGCTTCCATCGCGTCGTACCGAGACTCCATTCCTTGCAGCTGGGTCTCGATGCGTTGGCGGAACGCCTCGACACCCTCGCCTTGCTGATAGTAGAGTGGATCGCCAAAGTAACCATCGATGCGTGTGAAGGGCTTTGGTACTTGGAACCGGTCCCACACTCCTCGGATGATCCACCGTCGGCGTGGCACGGCCACCACGTTTAGAACTGCCGCCCCGGTTTGTTTGGCTAGCACTGCAATTCCTTTGCTCACGCGGCTGCGAGGACCGTGTGGGCCGTCAACCGCAAGATACGCCGGGCTTCCATCCCCCAGGTGATTGGCCAGTGCACGCAGTGCTGATTGACCGCCTTTACAGGCCTTGGCTGAATGTGAACTATTGCTTGATCCTCGCATCGCCTTCACTCCCAGCGCCCAAAAGGCTGGTATCAGGAGTTGGCCATCGCGAGATTGAGAAACCATCGCCGCTGTGCCAGGCTCTCGGTTGATGACTGCCGCAATCTGGTGTGCGTGGAGCACAGAAAAGGCGTAGGGGACCGCATGGGACCGCAGCTGCGGTCGCGGATCGTTGTGCATCCGCGTTCGGCACGTCATGCGCAACGTGATGACAGCTCCGGCGATTAACCATGAGAGCGCCCAACGGGCGAACGATTGGCGCGGCATTCAGGGCCTCACTGTCGATTGAAAAGCACAGTGTAGCGACTGTTGAGCGGCATGGATACGTCAAACGGCCAAAGAGGCTGTCACACCGAAACGGCGACGACCACAATCTTGCCTACCATTGGGTAGTGAACGGTTTACAATCGGTTTCAGTCGAGCTTGCGAAGCGACTTTGTCACCTCCGCTCGCTGCAGGTGACATGCCTCCGAAAATAATGGCGGTTGATGTCCTTGCATCAAGCAAAGCTTGGGAAAGTGGGATAAGATGTATTCCACAACTTGGAAACTTTTCGGCGGAATCCTGTTTTACTGCAACATCGCGTTATGCCTTCATCTCACACTGTCGAACACCCTACGGAACTTTTGGCCTTTCTTTTTTCCTGTCGCCCTGAGGTGAAGAGGACCAAGGTTCGGCAGTGGCTCAAGTATGGGTCGGTTCACGTCAACGGACGGTCGATCACACGCGCCAATCACCCTCTGCAATCCGGGGATCTGGTTTCGGTTCTCGCCAAAGGTAAGGTATGCGCAGGAGGTTTGTTGCCATCGGGAATCAAGGTAGTGTTTGAGGATGCGTTTCTAATTGTCATCGAAAAGCCCGAAAGTCTGCTGAGTATCGCCAGCGCAACGGAACGGAACAAGACAGCCTATTCCTTTCTGACGCACTACGTGCGCCGCGGTAATCCTCACAGCCGGGAGCGGGTGTGGATCGTCCACCGGTTGGACCGCGAGGCGTCTGGGCTAATGGTTTTCGCGAAGACCGAGGCGGCGAAGCGCGCCCTGCAAGCACATTGGAACGAGACCGAAAAACGCTACCTGGCAGTAGTGGAGGGAAGACCACCGGCTGACCAAGGCGTACTGAAGTCATACCTGGATGAGAGCGGCCCGTTCAAGGTCTATAGCGCCCCTCCCAGCGAGCGGACACGCCATGCGGTGACCCATTACCGGCTGATGAAACGAATCGCGACCGGTGCCTTAATCGAACTCATACTCCAGACGGGTCGGCGCAATCAGATCCGGGTGCATCTGGCCGATGCCGAATGTCCAATCATCGGCGATCGCAAATATGCGGCCCGCACGAATCCCGCCCGGCGACTGGGATTGCACGCTAGTTCCTTACAATTTAAGCACCCGTCGTCTGGAGAACTCCTAAGGTTTCAATCACCTCTGCCACGAATTCTGGCACGGCTGCTGTGACCTGGAGGCTATCTCGACAATAAGAGGCGCCCCTCGATCGGCACGAATCGGTTCGCGGCCCGAATCAGACTTGCTGCCGTGAGCTTCTTCGCACCGTACACCTCGACCGTTACACCGTGGGCGTCTCGGAGCTTTGTGACGACGAGGTCGAAGTCGCCATCGCCGGATGCCAGCACGGCCACGTCGACATCCTGTGCGAGCTCGATCATGTCGAGGGTGATGCCCACGTCCCAGTCACCCTTCGCGGAGCCATCGCTTCTCTTAATGAAGGGCTTGAGCTTCACCTCGAACCCGATGGACTGCAGGATTTTCTGGAACTCCATTTGGTTCCGGTCCCTGCGATCGATAGCGTAGGCAAAGGCTCGGACGACTTTTCTTCCTGCGGTGACTTGATCCCAGAACGTTTTGTAGTCGAAATGACATCCGTGGATCTGCTTCACCGTGTAGTAGATGTTTTGCACGTCTACGAAGATCGCGACTCTATCCATGATGTGACCTGTCCTATCGCCTTGCCAAGAAGAGGTCGTTACGTTGATCCTGGTCGATCAGATCGTTTCTCCAGTGAATCGTCTCTAGCTTCACTTCAGAGAATACCTGGGCAAGTGCACTCTCGAAGACCTCGCTCGGCGAGCTCGACCAGATTGCGAGGACGCCGTTCTCCGCCAAATGTTCGCCCGCACGCGTCAGTCCGGCGGCCGTGTAGAACGACTGGTTGCGCGGGTCGAGAAGCTCATCGGGGGAGTGGTCGACGTCGATGAGGATGGCATCGTGCAGCTTCTCTGGCGGGTTTGCTAGGTGCTCGAAGACGTCACCTTGTTTCAACTGAAGCCGCGGCTCGGCGCGCAACAAGCTGGCGAGGGGAACGAGGTCACG
This sequence comes from Pirellulaceae bacterium, assembly GCA_022448645.1. Next base: position 3,699 of record JAKVBZ010000006.1, on the reverse strand, counting down.
CGACACCCAGTCGATTACCTGGGGGAGAAGCTCGAGCACCTTGACTGTCGCGACTTCCGGGAACGCGAGTGCCGCATGGGCCGTGTAGCCGAGGCCGAGGCCGCCGACGAGAACATCGAGCTCGCGGCCTCCATGCCATTCGAGCGCGGCCGTCGCCAGCGCGTTCTCGGATTCGGTGTTATAGCTGCTCATCAGGAACTCCTGGTCGAGGATCACCTCGGTGACGATCGTCCCGGGGCTCGACAGGAGCTCTCTTCTACGTAGACATAGCACGCCGAGTTCCGTCTCGCAGTACTCAAGGATCTCCAGTCGTGGCGAAGTGCTCATTGGATGATGGATTTGTCTCCTCAGTGTAGCCGACAATATAAGCGGCGCAGTGGTTCTGTTCCGCTTGAGCCGTCGTCGTTCAAGCGGAACACCCGGGCCAAGCCATGAAGACTAGAATACCGCTAACACGGCGGTCATTCCATGCCTGCAGGACCGACAACCGGTAGATCAGTAAGGTAGAGCCAACGTTCGTTTGATGAGGCAGGCCGCCGTAACCGTATTGTAGGAATTAGCTTCGTTGTATTTTAGCGCCGCTCACCAAGGTACCAGTGCCAGTACACTTTAAAACACCAGTTCATCGAGAAACTATCAAAACCACTGCGAAATGTATAGACTCGTCTGCTGCGGATCCTTACTGGACTTCCTGACGCCAAACGTTTCTCGATTCGACACCAAGCGGCAAATAACATCAGTTGCGAGTGAGTTAAATCATAGGTCGCCATTGGCCTTTCTTCCTTTAGCCAACTCTCGTCGCGTAGGCAGGTAAAATGACGTCTGCCGTTAGCTGATAGGAATTGTGTTTTTGTTGTTGCGGTTTGACACGGCCTAGGTTTTTGGAGTGGTTGTTCCAATTGTGGCCCCGCAGACCGCGGAATGACGAACTATTGTTTCCTGTTTCCGTGCTACCCTTTTGCAAGGACCTCTAGGCCGCACTGCCGACCATCGGCGGGTATCCGAAATGCTTGATTCGGCGAGATTGAGAAAAAGTCGGGGCGACTGGATTTGAATCAGCGACCTCTGCGTTCCAAACGCACGGGTGTCGATTCGCAACCGATGACACGGCCACCGTTTGCACCAAGAACCGCTCAAACGGTAACGACTCTCGCTTGAAAAGGTTTACGAACGTCCTTTTCTTCTAGCATTCTTGTACTCCGTCGCAACGGGTCAGTTGGGATGTGAGAGGCGGGTCAGGCGATGATTTCCGCGATGGGTTCGCCATGGTCGACATCCAATCGCTTGCGGCCAGGGATTTCTAAGTGGCGACTGTCGAGGCCCAGTTGATGCATGATTGTGGCGTGGATGTCAGTAACGTAATGGCGATGTTCGACGGCGTGAAATCCAATCTCATCGGTCGCACCATGTACCATGCCGCGTTTTAATCCACCGCCCGCCATCCAAACGGTGAACCCGAAAATGTGGTGGTCACGACCGTCCGAATTCTGTGAACCTGGTGTCCGTCCGAACTCGCTGGCGAAGACTACCAACGTCTCCTCCAGCAATCCGCGTCGCTCCAGGTCCTGCAGCAGTCCTCCGATCGGTTGGTCGACTGCCAGTGCATTCTTAGAATGGTTGGCTTTGAGATCATCGTGTGCATCCCAGGTGCCCGCTCCTCCGGCCCCGTGCTGAATCTGAACGAATCGAACTCCGTGTTCTACCAATCGCCGTGCCGCCAGTAACTGACTACCGAATTCCCGACAATGTGGTTGGTCCAACCCGTACAGCGACTGCGTCTCGGCGGTTTCCTGTGTGTAGTCGACCACTTCCGGCACGGAGTGCTGCATGCGAAATGCCAGCTCGTAAGAGGCGACTCGAGCGGTAAAAGCGGGATCATGGGGATATGCGACGCTGCGATGCGAGTTGAGACGTCGAATCAAATCCATCCCTATGTCCCGCACGTCGGGCCTGAGAGGCCGCTCCGGATGACCGAAGTCGAGAGGGTTCTGAGGGTCAATCCGTAACGGCACGGCATCGTGAGCCGGTCCAAGATAGTGGCCGTCACGCTTGTTCCAATATTCACGTTTTCCGATGGAAATGAACTGCGGAAGATTGTCGTTGAGCGATCCAAGCCCGTAATGTACCCAGGCTCCCAGCGTTGGGAAGTCACCGTCGTTCTGGTGTCGTCCAGAGTGAAACTGGGTCTGAGCGCCGTGATTACTGTCGGTCGTCCACATCGACCGAACGACGGCCAGTTTGTCAACGTGTCGCGCAATGTACGGGAACCAGTTGCTGACTTCAATTCCGCTTTGCCCGTGTTTCCTGAAGCCGCTTTGCAACGGATATAACTTGTTGCGTTGATTGCCGTTGGCATCGGGAACGACCAGCCGTTCAATGGCCAGCTTTTGCGGATCCTGTGTGTCCGCGAACGGTGTTTCGGCGATCGTCTTACCTGCGTACCGGTTGAGCATTGGCTTGGGATCGAAACTCTCCATGTGGCTGACGCCGCCATTCATGAACAGCCAGATGACACTCTTGGCTCGCGGGGCAAAATGTGGTTGACCGTTCGGTGGTGCCCAGGTATTCGCGTTTGCTTCGCGTTGCAGCAGCGAGGCTAGCGCGATTCCGGCGAGTCCCGAGCTGGCGTTCGACAGAAAGTCACGACGAGTCGGTGGAACATCTCGAATCTCGCTCATGAGTGAATTCCTATAAATATCAACTTACCGAAGTGTCACGAAATCATTGTGGTTGATCAATGCCCAGATGAATTGCGAGCGGGCATTCCGTTCTGAGCCATCAGGTAGCTGACGCCAATCGGTGAGCGCCAGCGTGGCGGCGGCGAATTCCTCGTCACCGGCCTCAATTCCCAGCAATATGGCGAATGCTGTCCGTACGAAAGCAGATTCATCACCCGATTCGTTGAACAGCCGTTGGGCGATCTGCACGGAGGCGTCGAGCACCAGCCCGCTGTTGGTCAGGGCGAGCGCCTGCTGGGGAACGATGCTTTGTTCGCGGCGATAGCACTCCGTAACACGCGCTTCATCGAATGTTTTGAGGAGCAGATTGCGATCGTTATTCGAATGAAAGAAATAAAGGCTGCGCCTTGTAGAATTCGCCTGTTGTGGCCTGAGCACGGAAGGGCCGCCCATGGCACCATCTAGTGTGCCGGCATGGGACAGAATCGAGTCGCGCACCAGCTGCGATTCGAGTCGAATCGGCACCCGCCGCCACCAGTGAACATTGTCTGGATCGGTCGTGGCGTTCATTTCACCGTCCGACGAAGAAGAGCTCATGCGGTAGGCAGCCGAAGTCACGATCGTTCGATGAAGATGCTTCATGCTCCAATTGCCGTCCATCAGTTCGGCAGCCAGCCAGTCAAGCAGGTCGGAATTCGTCGGACGACCGCCGTTGCGGCCGAAATCGAAGACGGTTGGCACAACGGGACGACCCATGTGCCGCATCCAAATGTGGTTGGCAGCGACGCGGGCGGTGAGCGGATTTCGACGATCGGTGATCCAGCGCACGAGCGCCGTGCGGCGTCCCGTGCTGCGAGGTGCGAAGGCCGCCGGCGGGTCGTCTCGACCGGAGAAGAGGAATCGCGTTGCCGTCCACTTCGCTCCCTGGAAACGCGTATAGCTGTCAGTCGCCGTAATCTCCGTGGCGGCGATGGCAACGGCCTTGTCCAGCGACTCACGAGCCGAAGTCAGATGATTCTCT